>JBBDWU010000016.1:0-43355 GCA_040902725.1 Gaiellaceae bacterium
ACTGGGGACCTCTCCGACCCGAACGGAGCGCGCTACCAGGCTGCGCCACACCCCGAGACCCCGGAAGGTTAGCGCGGGCGGCCGGGCGGTCGCATTCCGGCTCTGATCTGGCACAGTCACGCGCGACTTCCCCCGCTAGCGTCGGCTGACGACAACGGAGGAGGGTTCATGAACAACGTCAGCCTGATCGGCAACCTCGCCACGGACGTCGAGCTGCGCGAGGTCGGCGAGGACAAGAAGCTCGCCACGTTCCTGCTCGCGGTCGACCGGCCGGGGCAGGACAAGGGCGCGGACTTCGTCCGCATCGCGACCTGGGACCGCCAGGCGGAGGTGTGCGGCCAGTACCTGACGAAGGGGAAGCGCGTCGCGGTCGACGGGCGGCTGCGCAGCCGCTCGTGGGAGGAGCCGGACGGCAAGCGGCGCACGGCGATCGAGGTGGTGGCGAACCGCGTGCAGTTCCTGTCGCCGCCGGAGACCCAGCCCGCCGCGGACATCCCCTTCGCGCCGGCGACCGCGTAGCTACAGGCCCAGCTCGCCCAGGAAGTCCTCGATCGCGTCGCGGCACGCGTCGGGCCGCTCGGCCACGAGCAGGTGGCCGCAGTCGGCGATCGTCCGCAGCGGCGCCCGCAACCGGCGCGCGTACTGGAACGCGTCGTCGACGGGCACCTGGTTGTCGCGGGCGCCCCAGAGCACGAGGCACGGACAGCGGACGCCGTCGAGGTCCTGCCGCGGGTCGTCTCGGACGAGGGCGCGCGCGGCGCTGACGGTGTCGGTGTGGAGCTCGGGGCCGGCGAGCAGGCCCTCCACGGCCCGCTCCGAGAGCGCCGCCGGATCGGACGCGCCCCAACGGCCGAACACGGGGTACCTGAGCAGCGGGCTCCGCGCGACGAGCGACCGGTGAGGCGCGATCCGCCGTCCCGGCTTGGTCTTGCCGAAGAAGGCGAGCCAGAACTGCGCCCACCGCGTCGAGGAAGCGATCCCGGCCGAGGCCGCCAGCACGACCGCGGACACGTCCGCCGGCCAGCGCAGCGCGGTGCGGAGCGCGACCGAGCCGCCCAGCGAATGCCCTACGAAGGGCGCGGGCAGCATCCCCTCCGCTTCGGCCACAAGGCGTAGGCGGTCGGCGAAGCCGTTCAGCGTCGTCGCGGCGGGCAGCGGCGCGGAGCCTCCGTGCCCGGGCAGCTCGGGGATCAGCACCCGCCGCCCCTCCGCAAGGAGCGGCGCGAGCTCGGTCCAGTTGCTCGCCGCGCCGGATAGGCCGTGCACGAGCACGACCGGCGGCCCGTCGCCCCCGACGAAGTAGCGCATGCGCGCGCCGCGGAGGTCGACATGGCGCTCGTCGAAGCCGGGCAGCAGGGACCCCTTGGCGAACGTCACCCCTCCAGACTATTCTTCGAGCGGACATGGATCTTTCTGGGAGGCGGGCCCGGTGATTCCCGTCCACACCGACAAGCGAGGCTTCCACTGAGCCCGCCTGCGCCCCTCGGCGCGGCGGGCTTTTCGTTGCCACGAGAAGGAGGGGAAGGATCAGCATGGCAAACCACTTGACGCCCGAGGAGCTGTCCGAGGAGCTCGGAATCGACCAGCAGGAAGTGATCCGCGTCTGCCTGCAGGAGGGCGTGCCCATCTACCAGGGCAAGATCGACAAGACCTTGTTCCAGGCTCAGCTCCAGGCGATCGGCCCCCTGGAGGCCCAGCACTAGAAGAACCTAGGCGGACTTGGCCTTCGCGCGCGAGCGCGCGGGGGTCTTCTTGGCCTTGCCGTCCTTGCCGTTCGAGGCGGCCTTCCGCTTGCCCGCCTCGTCGACGCTGCGCCGCAGCGCCTCCATGAGGTCGACGACCGGCGCCTCGGCCACCGGCTCGGGCCACGCGATCTCCTCGCCGGCCAGCTTCGCCTCGAGCACCGTCTTCAGCTCCTTGCGGTACTCGTTCTCGAACTCGTCGGGCTCCCACTCGCCGACCAGGCTCTGGATCACCTGCGCCGCGAGCTCGAGCTCGGCCTTCTTGACCTCGACGTCGCCGACGATGTCGTCGATCTCGCCGCGCGCGCGGATGTCGTCCGCATAGAAGAGGGTCTGGAGGGCAACCGACTCGCCGAGCGGGCGGAGCAGACAGAGGTTCTCCTTGCCCCAGAGCACGAACTTGCCCACCCCGGCCATCCCGGTGGCGCGCATCGCCTCGAGCAGGAGCACGTAGGGCCGACGCTGCGCCTCCGCGTCCGCGGGCGCGAGGTAATAGGTGCGGTCGAAGTAGATCGGGTCGACGTCGGCCAGCTCGACGAAGCGCAGGATTTCGATCGAGTGCGAGCGCTGCAGCGCGATCGCCTCGAGGTCGCCCTCCTCGACGACCACGTACTGGCCCTTCGAGAACTCCCAGCCCTTGACGAGCTCGTCGGCTTCGACCTCCCGCTCGTGGGTCGGGCACCAGCGCTTCTGCTTGATCGGCGTCCCGCACTCGCGGTGGAGCGTCCGGAACGCGATGTCGGAGCGCTGAGTCGCCACCGCCAGGCCGACGGGGATGCTGACGAGACCGAAGCTGATCGAGCCTTTCCAGATCGTGCGCATGAGCTCCAAAGTGTAGAGGGACCCGGCTTTTTCGCCTCCTGTGACCCGATCCCTTTAGGGTTGAAACATGAGGACGATCCCCGCCATCTGGCGCCGCGCGACCTCGTCCGGCCGCAAGGCGCCGGCCTACCTCACCCAGGAAGGCGACGAGTGGCGCGAGGTCTCGTGGGAGGAGGCCGGCCGGCGCGTCGACGAGCTCGCGAACGGCTTCGTCGCGCTGGGGCTCGAGCGCGGCGACGCCTTCGCGATCCTCGCCAACACACGCCTCGAGTGGGCCCTGGTCGACTTCGCCCTGGCGCAGATCGGCGTGGTCGTGATCCCGGTCTATCCGACGAGCTCGCCCAGGGACTGCGCTTACGTCCTCGAGCACTCGGAGTCGGTCGGCGTGATCTGCGAGACCGACGAGATGCGCGAGCGGGTCGCCGGCGTCGGGCTGCGCCACGTACTCACCTTCGCCGACCTCGACGACCTCGCCGCGCGCGGGCGCGCGCACGCCGCAGAGCATCCCGGGCTGGTCGAGGAGCGGGCGGCTTCGATCGGCGAGGACGACGTGCTGACGATCGTGTACACGTCGGGGACGACCGGGCCGCCCAAGGGCTGCGTCATGCTGCACAAGAACTACGCGGCGGTCGTCGAGTCGCTCGAGGAGATCCAGCTCAACCGCCACGGCGACACGGTGCTGCTCTTCCTGCCGCTCGCCCACACCTACGCGCAGCTCGTCCTCTACGACGGCGCGGGGGTCGGCTTCACGATCGCGTTCGCGCCGGACATCCAGACCGTCGCGGAAGCCATCCAGCAGGTGAGGCCGACCGGCATGCCGAGCGTGCCGCGCGTCTACGAGAAGATCCACGCCGGCGTCGAGGCCAAGTTCGACGAGGCGTCCGGCGCCGAACGGAAGATCGTCGACTGGGCGCTGCGCGTCGGCCGGCGCGCCAGCCGGCGTCGCCAGGATGGCCGCTCCCTGCCTCCCGGCCTCTGGGCCCAGCACCGCCTCGCCGACCGGCTCGTCTTCTCGAAGGTGAAGGCGCGGCTGGGAGGCCGGTTGCGCGCGGGCATCTCGGGCGCCGCGCCGATCTCCGTCGAGATCCTCGAGTTCTTCCACGCCCTCGACGTGCTGATCCTCGAGGGCTACGGCCTGACGGAGTCGTCGTCGGGCTGCTCGGTCAACCGCGAGGGCAAATTCCGCTTCGGCACCGTCGGCCCCGTGCTCCCCGGAATCGATGTCCGGATCGCGGACGACGGCGAGATCCTGATGCGCGGCGACAACGTCTTCGCCGGGTACTACAAGGACGAGGCGGCCACGCAGGAGGCGCTCGACGGCGAGGGGTGGCTGCGCACGGGCGACGTGGGCGAGCTCGACGCGGACGGCTTCCTGCGGATCACCGACCGCAAGAAGGACATCATCGTCACCGCCGGCGGCAAGAACGTGGCGCCGCAGAACCTCGAGAACGACCTCAAGCGGCAGCCGGGGATCTCACAGGCCGTCGTCGTCGGCGACCGGCGACCGTACCTCGTCGCCCTCGTGACCGTCGAGCCGGGACAGGAGGGGCTCGTGGAGGCGGCCGTCGACGAGGTGAACCGCGAGCGGACCCGCTACGAGCAGATCAAGAAGTTCGCGATCCTGCCGCGGGACTTCTCACCCGAGCAGGACGAGGTCACGCCGACGATGAAGCTGCGCCGCAAGGTCATCCTCGAGCACTTCGCGGACGAGGTCGAGCGGCTCTACGCCGGCTGAGCCGGCCGCAGGCCGGCCACGGTCACCGACACGAGTCGGCGCACCGCGGCTTTCGACGGCAAGCTTCTCGCGGCCGCGAGCGCGTGCAGACAGTAGGCGGCCAGCTCGTCGGGCCCAACGTCGTCCCGCACCTCACCGCTCGCCGCGGCTTCGCGGATGAGCTCGACAAGGAGCCGGTGGACCTGGTGCTGCGCCCGGGCGACTTGCCGGTCGCGGTGAAGGAATTCAGAGAGCTCGGGATCGTGTCGGCCATGCGAAGCGTGGCGCATGAGCGCGAACGCCTCCAGGACGGCTCCGAGCCCCTGACCGCGGACGTCCGCAAGCTGCTCGAGATGGCGCGCGATCTCGCGCTCGTGCCAGGCGAGCAGGATCGTCTCGACGCCGCCGAAGTACTTGTAGAGCGTCGCGCGGCCGATTCCAACGCTCTCGGCGATCTGCGACATCGTCACCGAAAGGAGTCCCTGCTCGGCCACGAGCGTCGCCGTCTGGTCGAGGATCGCATCCCGGAAGGAGCCCCGTGGCGAAGGAAACAGAAGCGACCCCCCGCTGGGTGAAGGTCTTCGCGGTCGCGTCCGTCCTCGTGCTCGTGCTGGTGGTCGTGTTGGTTCTCGTCACCGGTGGCCACGGGCCGAGTCGTCACGGCCTGTGACGCTGTCGCCGCGCGCGCGTCGGGCCGCCCTCACGCTTCACGTCGCCTCTTCGGTGGGTTGGCTCGGCGCCGTCATCGCGTTCCTGGGCTTCGCGGCCGTCGGACTGGCGAGCGACGACGAGGACACCGTCCGTGGCGCCTACCTGGTGATGGAGCCGGCGGCCAGGTTCGTCCTCGTCCCACTCGCCTTCGCGACGGTCGTCACGGGCGTGCTCCAGTCGCTGATCACGGTGTGGGGCCTCTTGCGCCACTACTGGGTCCTGTTCAAGCTGCTGATCGCCGTCGTCTCGACGGCGATCCTGCTGATCTATCTGGAGACGTTCAGCTCCATGGCCGCAGTCGCCGCCGACGAGAATGCCGAGCTCGCCGCGGTCCGCAACCCGTCCCCGTTGATCCACGCTGCGCTCGCGATCGCGCTGCTGGTGACGGCGATCGTCCTGGCCGTGTTCAAGCCGCGCGGGCTGACCGCGTACGGACGGCGTAAACGGCGAGAGAGGTAGGCTGCCGGCGATGCATCCTCGGGTCCGCGTCGGGCTGGCCGGGATTGCCGCAGCGGGAGTGCTGGCCCACGGTGCCGTCGCACACGGCCTGCCGGCGATGGGCGACCACGAAGGCATGGCCGGCGCGACCGTCGGGTTCTGTCTGCTCGTGGTCGTCGCGGCGGCGTCGAGCGTTCTGGTACTCCCCGGCGGGCTTGCTGCCGCGCCCCGTCCGGCGCTCGTGGCCCCTGCGGGCGCCACGCCTCCGGCACCGGCCCGAAGCCACGCCGGTGCACGCGCGTCGCCGAGCGTGCTTCAGCGCTTCCGGAACTGATCCTCCCGTCGCCGCCGGTGCGCGCCGCGGCGCGCAGAAACGACGAGTGAGGAGGACGAGATGCAGAAGCTGACAGCAGTGGTGCTCGGGACAATCGCGCTCGGCCTGGCCGGGTGCGGCGGGGGCGAGGACGCCGGCCAGCCGGCGGCGGGCGACGTGTCGTTCGACCGGGCCTTCATCGACGCCATGGTCCCGCACCATCAGGCGGCGATCGAGATGGCGGGAGAGGCAAAGGACACCGGGCTGACGCAGCCTGATCTCATCAAGGTCGCCGACGACATCCTGGCGACCCAGCAGACGGAGATCGACCAGATGCTGGCGTGGCGCGAGGAGTGGTTTGGCTCGCGCGACGTAGGACCCGAGGAGAACGCCCTCGCCACCATCGGCGTCTCCGCCGGCGAGGCCGGCATGGAGCACAGCGGGATGAGCCTCTCCACCGCGGGCGACGTCGACCAGGCGTTTGCCGAGATGATGATCGAGCACCACGAAGGCGCGGTCACGATGGCCCGGATCGCCCAGGGCCGTGCCGATCACGACGAGATCGTCGGGCTCGCCGGCGAGATCATCGCGGCGCAGGAGCGGGAGATCGACGTGATGAGACCACACGCCGAGGGCGCTCACGGCTAGGCGGAATAGGGGCGCCGCCGGACGCCGGCGGCGCCCCGCTCACCGAGACTGACGGTGGGCCTTAGAGGCGCCGGGCGCCGACCCACTTGGCCAGATACCAGGAGTCGTTGAGGCTCGAGATCTTCACGACGTCACCGGAGTGCGGCGCGTGGATGAACTGGCCGCCGCCGATGTACAACCCGTTGTGTCCTAGCCCGTCGAAGAAGACGAGGTCGCCTGGCTGCAAGTTCTCCTTCGAGACCGGCGAGCCGTAGCCGTACTGCATGGCCGCGTTGTGCGGCAGCGAGACGCCGACCTGGGCGTAGACGTACATGATGAAGCCGGAGCAATCGAAGCCGCCCGACGGCGAAGACCCGCCCCAGCGGTACGGGATGCCGAGGTACCGCATCGCGATGGCGACTACGCCCGTGTAGCGCGCCGGAACATTCGCGCCCGCCAGGGCCGCCTCCGCCGCGGCTGCCGCGGCCGCGTCGGGTGAGAACCGCGCGATCCGCTGCTGAGCCTGCCGGGTGAGCGCGAGTTGCCGGGCGCGCTCGGCCGCCTGGATCTTCTGGATCTCGTCCTTGATCGTCGCCAGCAGCGCCTGCCGCTCGCGGAGCTTCGCCTCGACCGCGCGCCGCTGGGCGGCCCGGTCGGCGACAACCTGCTCCTGCGCGGCGCGGGCCCTGGCCAGCTTCCCCTTCCGCACCTTCACCTGGTTGCGGAAGGACGTGATCTGGCGGAGCACCTCCGCGTCCTGGCTGGAGACGCGCTCCACGGCGTCGAGCCGGTTCAGCAGGTCCTCGAGGCTGGTCGCGCCGAGGACGATGTCGATCGTCGAGCCCGCCTCGGCGGACGTGTAGAGGTCGACGAGCCGCTGCTCGAGGGTGCGCTGGGCGACGACGAGGCTCTTCTTCGCCACCGTCAGCCGGACGCCGTTCGCCTTCTGCTCGGCGCGGATCCGGTCGAGCTCGATGTTCGCGCGGTTGAAGGCCTCCGCGGCCCTCGCCACCTCGGAGTCGATCTCGCGCACCTGGGCGAGCACGGACTCCGCCTGGGCCTGCTTGGTCGCCAGGGGCGGCTCTGCGCTCGCGCCGGCAGCGAGGAGAAGACCGCTCGCCAAGGCAGCCGCGAAGACAGCGAGAAGAGGAAGGAACGCCCGTCGGCGCACCGGCGAAGTCGCGCGGTACGTCACAAGGTCGGCACCCTAGCAGGCCTTCCGGACGGCTGCAGCGAGACAAACAGACACAAAGCGCCCAGAAGGGACCCATTTTGTACCCGCACAAAGTCGAGGCTGTGTTACCGTCAAGGCTCGTGGGCCCCCGCTTCCGCCGCATCTGCGCAGCGGCCGTTATCGCCGTCGCAGGCGCGGCCGGGCTGCCGGCCTCGTCGCTCGGCGACGACCCGGACGACCTCCGCCAGACAGGCGCAGCTCTCGCCGCGCAGGAGCGCTCCGCGACGCTCGAGCTGTATGCGCTCGAGACCCGCCTGGCTCGCGCCCGCGCCGAGCTCGCGGCCCTCCAGGCCCGCGCCGCCGACGTCGCCCGCGAGCGCCGCAGCGTGAGCAAGCAGCTCGGCGCGGCCCGCGCCACGCTTGCCGCCTCCGAGCGCTTCCTCGGGCTGCGCCTGCGCACGCTCTACGAGGAGGGTCAGACGGACCCGATCGCGATCATCTTCGGGGCCGAGTCCCTCCAGGAGGCGATCAACGACCTCGACAACCTCGAGTTCGCCGCCGAGCAGGACCGGGAGATCATCGAGCGCACGCTCCAGGGGAAGAAGCGGCTCGGCCGGCTCGGCCGCACGCTCGACCGGCGCCGTGCCGACCTCGCCCGGCTGACGCGTGAGGCGGAGTCGCGGGCCGCCTCGCTCGCGGACGCGTTGGCCGCGCGCCGCAGCTACCTGGCCGAGCTGAGGGCCGAGCGTGGCGCAAATGCCGCGCGCCTGGCCGAGGTGCAGGCGCAGGTGCAGACGGCCCGCGAGCAGACCGAGCGGCTGGCGGCGCCCACGACCGTCCCCGCGCCGGCCCCGGGCAACGTCTCGGGACGCCGGATGACGGTCATCTCCACCGCCTACGCGCTACCCGGCTTCACGGCCACCGGAATCCCCGTCGGCTACGGCGTGGTGGCGGTCGACCCGAGCGTGATCCCCCTCGGCACCCGGATGACCATCCCCGGCTACGGCGAGGGGATCGCGGCCGACACGGGCTCCGCCGTCAAGGGCGCGAAGATCGACGTGTGGCTCCCTACCAGGGCTAAGGCGCTGGCCTGGGGAGTCCGGACCGTCACGATCACCCTCCACTAGACTTCTCGGCGTCAGGAGACGCCCAGTGAGCCAGATCGAAACACCGGTTGAACCGCGCACGGCGGACACCTTGCGTGTCCTCCTCGTCGACGACCACGACCTCTTCCGCACGGGCCTGCGCAACCTGCTCGAGGAACAGGGCGTCAACGTCGTCGCCGAGGCCGGCACGGGCCTGGAGGCGATCCAGTGTGTGCGCGAGCATGCGCCCGATGTCGTCGTCATGGACCTCAACATGCCGGGGATGACCGGCGTCGAGGCCACGCGCCACATCGCCTCCGTCTCGCCGCTGACCCGGGTGCTCGTCCTCACCATCTCCGACCAGGACGGCGACGTGATGGACGCGATCATGGCCGGCGCCTGCGGCTACTTGCTCAAGGACGCGTCGATCCAGGAGCTCATGCGCGGGATCGAGGCGGCGGCAGTCGGCGAGGCGCTGATCTCGCCCCACATCGCGGCGAAGGTGCTTCAGCGGCTCCGGGCGGCGAGCACCGAGCCGGACCTAGAGCGGACGATCCGCGCCGAGCTCTCCGACCGCGAGCTCCAGGTGCTGAAGCTGATCGCCAACGGCAAGGACAACAACCAGATCGCCGCCGAGCTCCACATCAGTCCGAAAACGGTCAAGAACCACATCTCGAACATCCTGATGAAGCTCCAGATCGGCAACCGGATCCAGGCCGCGGTCTACGCCGTCAAGAGCGGCCTCGTCTAGGTCCTAGGCGGTTGCGGTGCGGAGCTCGCGGGCGCGCAGGCGCAGCGAGTCGAGGAGCGTGCGGAGATGGCTGAGGTCGCCCTTCGAGGCGGACATCCGCCGCGCCAGGACGAGCAGCTCGTCGGCGTCGCCGTTGCCGGCCATCGCCGCCATCTGCCGCTCGATCCGCCACTGCTCGGCCTCGAGCGCCATCGCCGCGGCATAGCCCGCCGTCAGCGTGTCTTCGACGCGTGCGAGACCGGCGTCGCCGGGCGCGAGCGCGAGCAGGGAACGAATGTCGTCGAGAATCGGTGAGTCGTCGAGCACAGCGCCTCCCACGGCGTCACTCGATTATCCGAGTCTGGCCCGCTTTCCAACATGGGCCGAGGGGACTATCTTTCGGCGCTCCGGGACTCATGGTTTGAAGCCGTACCGCCTACCCCTCTCCGTCGTCGCCGCCTGCTCGCTTGCGGGACCGCTCGCCGCGCCCGCGGCCGAGGCGCCCCTCGAGACGCGGCTGGAGCGCGCCCTCGCGGTGCCCCAAATCGACCGGACGCGCACGGCGGCGGTCGCGATCGACCTCCGCAGCGGCGAGCTCGTCTACGCGCGCAACCCCGGCCGTCCGCTTGCGCCGGCCTCCACGGCCAAGCTCGCCGTCAGCTACGCGGGCCTCGTGCGCCTCGGCCCCGAGTACCGGATCGAAACGCAGCTGCTCGGCGAGGGCTTCCGCGACGCCACGCGGTGGCAGGGCGACCTCGTGCTCAAGGGCTACGGCGATCCCACGCTCAGCAAGTGGGACCTGAAGGCGCTCGCGCGCCGCGTGCGCGCTCAGGGAATCCGCCGCGTGACGGGCGCGGTCGTGGCGGACGAGTCCTACTTCGACGCGCGCCGCGTGGCGCCGGGGTGGAAGAGCTCGTACTACATCGAGGAGTCCCCGCCGCTCTCGGCGCTCGTCGTCGACCGCGCGCGCTTCCGCGGGCGCACCTCGACGCGGCCGGCCCTGAGGGCGGCGGAGCGGCTGCACGCGGAGCTGAGGGCGGTCGGCGTGCGCGTCGCACGCCGCGCGCGGCTGGGCAGGGCCTCCGACCTCGCGGAGCCGCTCGCGCGCACGCTCTCGCCCCCGCTCGCGGTCGTCCTCAAGGCGCTCAACCGCGACAGCGACAACTTCGCAGCCGAGCTGCTGCTCAAACACCTGGGCGCGTACGAGCGCGGCAAGGGGACGAGCACTGCCGGTGCCGCGGTCGTGCTGGACGTGCTCCGCGAGGCGGCCATCCCGATCGCCGGCGTGCGGATCGCGGACGGCTCGGGGCTATCGCTCTACGACCGGCTGACGGCGCAGACCCTGGCGGGAATCCTGGTCGCGAGCTGGGACGACCCGGACCTGCGCGGCGTGATGCTCGCTTCGCTCGCCGTCTCGGGCCGCAGCGGGACGCTCGAGCCGCGGCTGCGCGGGCCCGCCGTGGCCGGCAGGGTGTTCGCGAAGACCGGGACGACGGCGCTGTCGTCAGCGCTGGCGGGCTACGTGAGCAGCCGTTACGTCTTCGCCGTGCTCCACAACGGCTCGCCGGTCGCGTGGCAGTGGGCGCGCGTCGCCCAGGACAACTTCGTGAAGGTCCTGGCTACTTCAGCAGGCTGACGAGGTCGTCCTCGGAGAGGACGGGGACGCCCGCCCGGCGCGCCTTCTCGAGCTTCGAGCCGGGGTTCTCGCCGGCGATCACGCCCGTCGTCTTCTTCGAGACGTTGTCGCTCACCTTGGCGCCGCGCTCCTGGAGCGCCTGCGCCGCCTGCTCCCGGGAGAAACGCTCGAGCGTGCCGGTGATGACGTAGGTGCTGCCGGTCAGCGGCCCCTCGACCGGGCTGTCATCCTCCGCCAGCTCGAGCCGCAGACCGAGCTCCCGCAGCTCCTTGACGAGCCGCCGGTTCTCCTCGTCGCCGAACCACTCGACGATCAGCTCGGCGCGATCGGGGCCGATCCCTTCGACCTCTTCGAGCTGCTCCTGGGTCGCGTCCATCAGCCGGTCGGCGGTGACGAAGTGGAGCGCGAGGTTGCGCGCCATCACCCAGCCGACCTTCGGGATGTTGAGGCCGAAGACGACGCGATGGAAAGGCCTGTCCTTCGAGCGCTCGATCGACTCGATCGCGTTGCGCGCCGAGATCTCGGCGTAGCCGTCCAGCTCCATGAGCTGCTCCGCGGTGAGCCGGTAGAGGCCCGGTAGCGAGCGGACGAGTCCCTCGCTCCAGAGCCGGCGCACGAACTGCTCGCCGACGCCCTCGATGTCCATCGCCGCCTGCACCCAGTGGATCAGAGTCTCGAGCCCGCGCGAGGGGCAGGCCCGGTTGGGGCAGCGGTGCATCACCTCCCCCTCGGGCTTGACGATCTCGGCGTCGCAGAGTGGACAGCGGGCCGGCATCCGGAACCGCTTCGTCCCGCGCGGGTGCGGCAGGACGGGGCCGACGACCTGCGGGATGACGTCGCCCGCACGCTGCACGATCACGACGTCGCGCTCGCGGATGTCCTTGCGGTTGATGTCCTCCTCGTTGTGGAGCGTCGCGGTCGAGACGGTCACGCCCCCCACCTCCACCGGCTCGAGCTCGGCCCACGGGTTGAGCGCGCCGGTGCGGCCGACGCGGATGTGGATCCGCTTCAGCTTCGTGGTCGCCGTCATCGGCGCCCACTTGAACGCGCGCGCGAAGCGCGGCCGGTTGTGGAGCGCGCCGAGGCGCCGCTGCTGGTCGAGCGAGTCGACCTTGATCACGATCCCGTCGATCTCGTAGTCGAGCTCCTGCCGCCGGCTCTCCCACTCACGGCACACGCGGGCGACCGCCTCGATCGACTCGTGGCGCTCGGTGAACGGATTCGTCCGGAAGCCGTGCTCCCGCAGCCACTGGATCGCCTCGAACTGGCTCGCGAACTCGACGCCCTCGGACGCGCCGAAGCCGTAGACCCAGATCGAGAGGTCGCGCTCGGCCGTGATCTGCGGGTTGAGCTGGCGCAGCGAGCCGGCGGCCGCGTTGCGCGGGTTCGGGGCCGTCTTCTTCTCCTCCGCGGCCAGCCGCTCGTTGAGGCGGCGGAACGAGTCGAAGGGCATGTAGACCTCGCCGCGCACCTCGAGCACGGCCGGGGGCCGCTCGCCGTCCGCGGTTCGCAGGTGGAGCGGGATCGCCTCGATCGTCTTGAGGTTCGGCGTCACCTCCTCGCCCTGCTCGCCGTCCCCGCGCGTCTCGCCGCGGGCGAAGACGCCGTGCTCGTAGACGAGGTTGACCGCGGAGCCGTCGATCTTCGGCTCGGTCACGAAGGCGACGGGCTCGTCGGAGTCGAGGCGCTTGCGGACGTCATCCGCCCACTTCGCGAGCTCCGCTTCGGTGGTGACCTTGTCGAGCGAGCCCATCGGCGTCAGGTGCCGCGCCTTCTGGAACTTGTCGGAGGGAGTCGCGCCCACGCGGACGGTCGGCGAGTTCGCGTCGCGCAGCTCCTCATGCTCCGCCTCGAGCCTGAGCAGCTCGTCGAAGAGCCGGTCGTACTCGGCGTCCGAGATCTCCGGGTCGTCGAGGACGTGGTAGCGGTAGAGGTGGAGGTCGAGCTGCTCGCGCAGCTCGGCGGCGCGCTTGCGCTCCTTAGCCGAGGGCGGCAAGCAGCTCCTCCGCGCTGTGCACGATTGCGTCCGGCTCCTCGGCGGCCAGACGCTCCTCCCCGTGGATGCCGCCCCAGGTGACCGCCACGGCGTGCACCCCCGCCGCCTTCGCGGCCTGCACGTCGAAGGGCGAGTCGCCGACGTACGCGGACTTGGCGGGATCGGCCCCGAGGCGCTCGAGCGCGAGCAGGATCGGGTCGGGGTGCGGCTTGTGTCGCTCGGTGTCGTCCGCGCCGACGACCACTTCGAAGTACTGCTCGAGCTCGGGGATGACCTCGAACGCGAGCCGGACGGTGACGATCCGCTTGGCGGTGACGATGCCCAACCGGGCGCCGCGGCGCTTGAGCTCCGGCAGCACGCCGAGGATCCCGTCGCAGGCCTGGAGCTCGGAGTGGAGCGGCTCGTTGTGCTCGCGGTAGACGCGGACGAGCTCGTCGACGCGGGCCTCGTCGAGCACGCGCATCTGCTCGATGAGGCCCGGCCCGCCGACCGCCGAGAGCAGCTCCTCGTCCGGAATCCGCCGCTCGAGCACCGTTTCGGCGGCGTGCCGCATCGACGCGAGGATGATCGCACCCGAGTCGATCAGGGTGCCGTCGAGGTCGAAGAGAACGTTCCGAAAGCGCACGGGTTGATGCTAGCCTCGCCCGCGTGGAGGACGAGCAGCCGGCTCCCGAGTTCCAGGTCGTCGTCCCCCCGGAGCACAAGGCCGGCGTCTACTCGAACTTCCTCGGCGTCTGGCACTCGCCCTACGAGTTCACGCTCGACTTCTGCGTCACGCAGCCGCCGGAGCCCTCGGAGGAGCATCCGGACCGGCCGGTGATGCCGTGCGAGGTGGTCTCGCGGATCAAGATCCCGGTGACGCTGATCTTCGACGTCGTCCGCGCGCTGAACGAGAACATGACTCGCTACGAGGACGCTTTCGGCGAGATCCAGCGGCCCGGCGTCGAGGAAGACGCCGACTAGTAGGGATTGGCGAAATGGCTGGTTGAGAAGCGCGTCAGATCTTGATGATGCGACGGCCCCGGAGGTTGTACCTGTACCGGGAGCCAGGCGGCTGTGTCGCCATTCGATTTGCCCACTTGTGCGTGACCTCACGTTTGTATTCCTCGCGGGTTCGGCCGCCGTGGTTGCCCTGACTGTCGATTACGGCAAGCGTGCTCTGTCGCTTCAGGATCGCGGCACGATGGACGAGGGGCATCTTGTTGTCGAAGGTCACGAGGACCGATGGGATGCCGCTCCGGGCGATGATGTACAGCCAAAGTGGGTCTTTGACTCGTCTTCCCGCCGTTCCCCACTCGTGGGCCGAAGTGGCGTCTCTGTAACCGCGCGCTCTAAGCTCTGGCGCGATCCTCCAACTCAGATCTTCGTCAATGATCAGCCGGAGTGGCTGATCAGCCAACAGCCGCGGCTACGTCGTCTTCGTACGCGAGTGCGTCCGCGATTTCTGCATCGGTAAGCCCGTACTCGTCACGGAGGATCTCGCGGCCATTAGGTTCGCGGCCAATCTCCGCTACATCGGCCGTCGGTATGCGGTGGCCTCGAACAACGGGTTGGCCGGAATGGCGATCGGGGTGTACTTCTACGTGCTCACGCGGGCGCTTGATCGCCGTCCAGCCGCCTTGCGAGAGTGCCTGTCTCACGGCCTTGAGGTCGATCAGAGTCCCACCGATGACTGTGTGCTCCGGGCGGTCCATCGCGTCAATGAACAACTCGGAACCTTCCTTGATCACGAGGAGCTTGCCATCGTGTTCAAGCGGAGCCGCGGCCAGGGGCCAAGGGCCGAATCGGGTTCGAAGACGTTCCACAAGCTGTCGGACGTCCTTTGGTCGCCAGCCCAGATCCACGAGGTAATGGGCGAGGATCGCTTCCCCTACGTCTGCGTACGAGTAGATCTTCGGGCGCTGTGAGATTGAGGGAACGATGCCGTAGCGCGCCCAAGAACCGATGCGACGGGAGGACACTCCGGCCAGCCGAGACACCTCGGCGGCCGAGTAGTGCCCGATCGCCCGGGGGGAGTTCTTCACTGGGGTGAGCATACCCATGCTGTCCGACGGCCTCCATAGAATGTACCTGCAAATCCAAATAAAGGCCCCCGCGAAGTTGACGCTTCCGGGGGCCGTGACCAAGCAAGGGGTAAGCTCGCTTGGCAGTCTCCACGGTACCACGGCGCTCGGTCGCCACCGAAGTCGCCACCATTCTCGACTCACCCGAAGTGGCCGCGCTGGTCGCGGAGCTTGACGCGCTCCGGTTCGTGGGCCGCCGAGGGTACGGGCCGCGCGCGTTGCTCGGCGCATGCATCGTCAAGGCGCTGTACGCGCTCCCGACGTGGACGCGGGTTGCCGACCTGATCGCGGAGCATCCCGGCCTCTCGGACGCGCTCGGCGGCACCCCGTCGCATTGGGCCTGCTATCGCTTCGCCACCAAGCTCCGCAAGGAGCGCGACAAGATCGCCGCCTGTCTCGACGCGCTCGCCGCCAAGCTGCGCGAGGCGCACCCGGACATGGGTCGCGAGGTCGCTATCGACGCCTCCGACATGCCTGCCTATGCGAACGGTCAGCGGTACATCTACAAGGGCGGCCCCGAGCGACAGTCCTACTCCGACCCGGACGCCTCGTGGGGACACCGCTCCGCCGTCAGCACCCGCAAGGGCGGCGGCTTCTATGGCTACCGCATCCACGCAGCCGTCTGCGCCGTGACGGGGCTACCGCTCGCGTGGCAAGTGGAGACGGCCCGCAGCCACGAGTCGATGCACGTCGCCTCGCTGCTCGACGCCGTGACCGCTCGCGGCTTCGCGCCCGCCACCGTGGCGATGGACATGGGCTACGACAACAACCGCGTCTATGCCGAGTGCGCCGAGCGCGACTGCGCCGCGATCATCCCGCTCCGAAGGGGCCAAAAGGAACGCGCCCTACGCGTCCCGCGCGGCAGCGATGAGTGGCGCAGCCTCTACCGCCGCCGCTCCGCCGTGGAGCGGGAGTTCGGGAACTTGAAGCACAACTTCGGCCTCGCGTTCCTCCGCGTGCGCCGCATCGAGCGCGTCCGGCTTCACGCCGACCTGATCATGCTCGCCCGCCTCTCGCTTGCCCTCAGCCGAGCGCGAACAGTTCCGCTCGCAGCGTAGGCGCGCTACTTTCCCTGGCGTGAGGTTTGTGGCATGGGCCGCTTCGCTCGTACTTGGCGCAGCGGGCATCATCTGGTACCTCGTGTCTCCGAGCGACCTCGCGTGGTGGCTTGCGCCGCTCGCGCTGGTACCGCTCGTGTTGCTCATTTACTTCCGAGGCGAGAGAACGGGCAACGAGCCGGATGACACCGAGCACTTTGGATCGTAACGATGGCTCCTGGGGACCACCGTGACGGGGCCAATCATCTATTTCGCCAATCTCTCCTAGTAGGCGACGCGCTCGAGGTAGAGGCCCCCGGGCGGCGCGGTCGTGCCGGCTTCGGCCCGCGGGCGGCCGGCGAGGAGGCTTTCGAGCTGCTGGGGCGTCTGCTCGAGCATCGTCCCCACGAGAGTCCGCACCATGTGGCGGAGGAAGCTGTTGGCGGTGATCTCGAACTCGAGCGCATCGCCGCGGCGGTGCCACCTGGACGCCTCGACGACGCGGAAGAAGCTCGCGTGCTCGGTCTCCGTCTTCGTGAAGGCCCGGAAGTCGTGCTCGCCGAGCAGCAGGTCCGCCGAGTCCGCGAGCGAGCCCTCGTCGACCGCCTGCGGCACCCACCAGCTGCGGCCGGCCTCGAACGGCGAAGGGGTGCGGCGCCGGTAGATCCGGTAACGGTACGACCGTGAGCGCGCGGAGTGGCGGGCATGGAAGTCGCCCGCGGCCTCCTCGGCACCCAGCACCGCCACGTCGTCGGGCAGGAGCGAGTTGAGCGCCTCGGCCGCGCGCACGACCGGCGGTCCACCGTCGATCTCGACGCTCGCCACCTGGCCGAGCGCGTGCACCCCGGCGTCCGTGCGCCCGGCGACCGCCAGCTCCTCGTAGCCGGGGAAGACGCGCTCCAGCGCCGAGCGCAGCTCGTCCTCGACCGTGCGGTGGCCCGGCTGCGCCGCCCAGCCGCGGAATCCGGTCCCGTCGTACTCGAGCGTCAGCTTGAGCCTCACGTTCGCTCGACGACGAGGGTCAGGCTCTCGAGCCTGACGACCCACACCTCGTCGCCCGGGTCCGCGCCCTCTTCGCAGCGCGCCTCCCAGAGCTCGCCGTCGAGGCGGACGTAGCCGAGCGGGCGGCACGCACGCGTGACTGTCGCCGCCCGGCCGACGAGCGCCTCGGCGCCGACCGCGGACTTGCGCCGCTTCGAGAGCCAGATCCAGAACACGCTCTCGCCCACCTCGATCAGGGCGGCCCCCGCGATCAGCGGCACGCCCCACGGCGAGGCTGGGACGACGCCGAGGACGACGAGAAAGATCGCGCCAACGAGGATCACAGGCCTGCGAGTCTAAGAGTCGGCCATGATCCATCACGCCGACTTCGCCGTCGCCATCCCCCAGCGGCTCTGGCTGGTGACACGAGTCGACAGGCCGAGGGGCTCTGGGAGGATCGCCGGTCGGGCAATTGCGCTCGGCTGGTGGGTGGAGAAGCCCGGAAGCCCACCGAGCGACGAGGCGCCGACGGGGACGCTCTACCTGATCGCCGACGAGGAGCTACCGCGCCCCGTCTGGGTCGCTCAGGGCGACGTCGTCGAGCTGCGCTTCGACTGAGCTATTCAGCCGCGGCGCGGGCGGCCGGCGTCGCATCGGGCACGTAGTCGACGAGCTCGAGGTACGCCATCTCGGCCGAGTCGCCGAGCCGCGGGCCGATCTTGACGATCCGCGAGTAGCCGCCGGGACGGTCGGCGAAGCGCGGCGCGACGTCGGCGAACAGCTTCTCGACGACCTCCCTGCTCCGCAGCTCCGCCATCGCCTGCCGCCGCGCGTGGAGGTCGCCCCGCTTCCCGAGCGAGATCATCTGCTCGGCAAACGGCTTGACCGCCTTCGCCTTCGTCACGGTCGTCCGGACGCGACCGTGCTCGATCAGCGCCACCGCGAGGTTGGCGTAGAGCGCCTTCCGGTGGGCCGAGTCGCGGCCGAGCTTCTTGCCCGAGCGCTGGTGGCGCATCGGCTACTCCGCCTCGCCGCCGCCGGCTTCGCCGCGCAGCAGCAGGCCGTGAACGGCCAGTGCGTCCTTGACTTCCTCGACCGACTTCTTGCCGAAGTTCGGGATCGTCCCGAGCTCGCTCTCGGTCTTGCCGACGAGGTCGCCGATGGTCTCGATCCCGACGCGCTTGAGGCAGTTGTAGGAGCGCACTCCGAGCTCGAGCTCCTCGATCGGGAAGTTCTCCATCCCGCCCGCGAGCGCCGGCTCGGCGGCCGTGGGCTCCGCGGCGGCGCCGGCCTGGATGCGGTCGGCGTTGGCGAAGACCATCAGCTGCTCGATCAGGATCTCCGAGGCCCGCGCGAGCGCCTCCCGCGGCTCGATTGAGCCGTCGGTGGTGATGTCGAGCCTCAGCTTGTCGTAGTCGGTGCGCTGCCCGACGCGGGCGGCCTCGACGTCGTACGAGACGCGGCGGACCGGCGAGAAGATCGAGTCGATCGGGATCACGCCGATGGTGTGCTCCGTGCCGCGGTTGTCCTCCGCCGGCCGGTAGCCGCGGCCGCGCCCGATCGTCAGCGTCATCTCCAGCTTGCCCTTGTCGGAGAGGTTGGCGAGCTCGAGCTCCGGGTTGAGGATCTCGAGGTCGGCGGGCGCCTCGATGTCGGACGCGCTCACCTTGCCCGGGCCCTTTTTGGTGAGGTGCACCTCGACCTCAGGCGACTCGCCGTGCAGCAGGCAGACGAGGTTCTTCAGGTTCAGGTTGATGTCGGTCACGTCCTCGCGCACGCCCGGGAGCGTGGTGAACTCGTGCGCGACCCCCTCGATCTTCACCGAGGTGACGGCGGCGCCCTCCAGGGAGGAGAGCAGCACGCGGCGCAGCGAGTTGCCGAACGTGTATCCGAAGCCGCGGTCGAGCGGCTCGATGACGAAGACGCCGCGGTTCTCGTCCACGTCCTCGTGGACGATCTTCGGGGTCTGGAGGTCGATCAGGCTGGTACGGACGGCCATTGGGTCCTTTCTACTTCGAGTAGAGCTCGACGATGAGGGATTCCTGGACCGGAGTGTCGATCTCCTCGCGCTCGGGCGTCTTGAGGATCTTGCCGGTCAGGTTGTCGTGGTCGGCCTGGAGCCACGCGGCCACGGTCGCGGTGAGGTCGGTCGCGTCGCGGACGACCTGCTCGGCCTTCGAGCCGGAGGCGATCGTGATCACGTCGTCGGCCTTGCACTGGTAGCTCGGGATGTTCACGCGGCGGCCGTTCACGTGGAAGTGGCCGTGCCGCACGAGCTGTCGCGACTGCGCGCGGGAGGCGGCGAAGCCGAGCCGGTAGACGACGTTGTCCAGCCGCAGCTCAAGCATCCGGAGCAGGTTCTCGCCCGTGATCCCGGACTTCTGCGCGGCCTTCGCGTAGTAGGTGCGGAACTGCTTCTCGAGCAGCCCGTAGTAGCGGCGCGCCTTCTGCTTCTCGCGCAGCTGGAGCAGGTACTCGGACTGCTTGATGCGGCCGCGGCCGTGCTCGCCCGGCGGATACGAGCGGCGCTCGATGGCGCACTTCTCCGTCAGGCAGCGCTCGCCCTTGAGGAAGAGCTTCATCCCCTCCCGCCGGCAGACGCGGCACTTCGGTCCGAGATCGCGGGCCACTAGACGCGCCTCCGCTTCTTCTGCCGGACGCCGTTGTGGGCCTGCGGGGTGACGTCGCGAACGCCGAGGATCTCGAGCCCGGCCGCCTGCAGCGAGCGGATCGCCGTCTCGCGCCCGGAGCCGGGGCCCTTGACGAAAACCTCGACCTTCTGGAGGCCGTGCTCCATGCCCTTGCGCGCGGCGGAGTCGGCGGTGACCTGGGCGGCGAACGGCGTCGACTTGCGGGAGCCCTTGAAGCCGGCGGAGCCGGCGGACTCCCAGACGATCACGTTCCCCTCCTTGTCGGTCAGCGCCACGATCGTGTTGTTGAACGACGTCTTGATGTGGGCCTGCCCGATCGCGATGTTCTTGCGGACGCGGCGCCGCGTGCGGCCGCGGGCCGCGGGCTGACGGGTGCGGGCCATCTAAGGAGTCGTCTCTTTCTTGCGGCCGACGGCGGTGTGCTTCTTGCCCTTGCGGGTGCGCGCGTTCGTCTTGGTGCGCTGCCCGTTGACGGGTAGGCCGCGGCGGTGGCGGCCGCCCTTGTACGAGCCGATCTCGGTCAGGCGCTTGATGTTCTGCTGCCGCTCGCGCCGCAGGTCGCCCTCGACCTGGAGATTCGTGTCGATGTAGCCGCGGAGCTTCGTGACCTCTTCGTCGGTGAGGTCGCGCACCTTCTCGTCCGGGTTCAGGCCGAGGTCGAGACACACCTGGCGCGCCTTGGACTGGCCGATCCCGAAGATGTAGGTGAGGCCGATCTCGAGCCGCTTCTGCGGCGGGATGTTCACTCCGGCAATGCGAGCCACGGCTAGCCCTGCCTTTGCTTGTGGCGGGGGTTGGTGCAGATGACCATGGTGCGGCCATGCCGCTTGATCACGCGGCAGCGCTCACACATCGGCTTCACTGATGCTCGAACCTTCAACTCGCTCCCTTACTTGTGGCGGTACACGATGCGGCCGCGGGTGAGGTCGTACGGGGAGAGCTCCACCTTGACGCGGTCACCCGGGAGGATGCGGATGTAGTTCTTGCGCATCTTCCCCGAGATCTTCGCGAGCACTTCGTGGCCGATGTCCGTCTGGATGCGGAACATCGTGCTCGGCAGTGCCTCGACGACCTCGCCTTCAACCTCGATTTTCTCTTCCTTGACCGCCAACGAACCTCCAGAGGACAAACAAGCGCGCACGCCGAAACCGGGGCGCGCCGGGCGATTATCGTAGCAAAGAGGCCTTTTCCACCGTCAGCACGCGCGGCCCCTCCGCGGTCACCGCGACGGTGTGCTCGAAGTGCGCGGAAAGCTCGCCGTCGGCCGTGTAGATCGACCACTTGTCCTCGGCCAGGACGATCTCCGCGCTGCCGGTGTTGACCATCGGCTCGATCGCGAGCGTCATCCCCTCCTGCAGCTGCGCGCCGCGGCCCGGCTCGCCGAAGTTCGGGATCTGCGGCTCCTCGTGCATGTTCTGCCCGACGCCGTGACCGACAAGGGCGCGGACGACCGTGAAGCCGGCCTCCTCGACGACCGCCTGGATCCCGGCGGAGATGTCGCCGACATGGTTGCCGACCCGCGCCTGCTCGATGCCCGCGTGCAGGGACGCCTCGCACACCTGGAGCAGCCGCTCGGCTTCCTCCGAGATCTCGCCGACCGGGAACGTCCAGGCGGAGTCGGCGACGTACCCGCAGAGCGTCACGCCCACGTCCACGGAGAGGATGTCGCCCTCGGCGAGCTCGTACGGGCCGGGGATGCCGTGGACGATCATGTCGTTCGGGGAGGCGCAGATCGACGCGGGATAGCCGCGGTAGCCGTTGAAGGTCGGCACGCCGCCGTGAGAGCGGATGAACTCGTCGGCGATCCGGTCGAGCTCGCCGGTGGTCACGCCGGGGCGGATCTGGTCGCGCAGCAGCTCGAGCGTCCGCGCGACCACGACGCCTGCCTCGGCCATCTGGTCGATCTCGCGCTCGGACTTCCGGATGATCATGCGTCGCTCGCTTCGCTCGCTCCCACTGGGGAAACCCTGTTTCCCCGTGAGCCCCTTCTCTGAATAACGGCGCGCTTCGCGCGCATTGCCGGGCGGGAAACCTCCCGGTTTCCCGCGACCCTTCCCCAGCGTGAGCGCTGCGCGCTCACGCTGCGGCTTCGACCTGGTCGAGCGCCTGCTGGATCTCGGCGAAGACCTCGGGAATGCGACGGTCGCCGTGGATGCCGACCAGCTTGCCGCGCGCGCGGTAGTACTCCACGAGCGGCTCCGCGTGCTCGTGGTAGAGCGCGAGCCGGGTGCGAATCGCCTCCGGCGTGTCGTCCGTCCGCCCCTCGCTCTCGGCGCGCTGCACGAGCCGGTCGGCGCTCACGCCCTCCTTCACCTGGAGCTCGAGCACGATGTCCAGCTCGCGGCCAAGGTCGCGCAGCACCTCGTCGAGCGCCTCCGCCTGCGCGATCGTCCGGGGGAAGCCGTCGAGGACGAAGCCCGGGCCGGTGTCGTCGCGCCCGAGCCGCTCTCTGATCAGTTCGACCATCAAGTCGTCGGGAACGAGGCGGCCCGCGTCCACGAGCGGCTCCACGCGCGCGCCGAGCTCGCCGCCCTCGGCGATCGCGGCGCGCAGCATGTCGCCGGTCCCGATGTGCGAGATCTCGTAGGCGTCGGCGACGAGCCTCGCCTGCGTGCCCTTGCCCGACCCCTGGGGACCGAGCAGAAGCACATTCACTTGAGGAAGCCCTCGTAGTGCCGCGCCATCATCTGCGACTCCATCTGGCGCATGGTGTCCAGCGCGACGCCCACGGCGATCAGCACCGACGTGCCGCCGAGCGCGCCGGCCGACGCCTGCGAGAAGCCGCCGTAGGCGATGAAGGCGGTCGGGAGCGTGGCCACGATCGCCAGGTAGAGCGACCCGGGCAGCGTCAGCCGCGTCAGCACGCGGTCCAGGTACTGCGCTGTCGGCGGCCCCGGCCGGATCCCGGGGATGTAGCCGCCCTGCTTGCGTAAGTTGTCGGCCTGGTCGATCGGGTTGAACTGGACGGCCGTGTAGAAGTACGTGAAGACGACGATCAGAACGGCCTGCGCGATCATGAACGGCAGGCTCGAGTACGAGAAGTGGTCGTTGACGAAGCTCTGCGTCTCGGGGAAGTACTGGCCGATCGTCGGCGGGAACGCCATGACGGCGGCCGCGAAGATGATCGGGATGACGCCAGCCATGTTCACGCGCAACGGCATGTAGGTCGAGCCGCCCGCGGTCATCTTGCGGCCCACCATCCGGCGCGCGTACTGGATCGGGATCCGCCGCTGGCCCTCCTGGATGAAGACGACGGCGACGATGATCCCGATCGCGAGGATCGGGAAGATCAGCTGCTCCATCGGGTCGCCGTTCAGCACGGCGCGGGCGCCCGTGGGCAGGCCGGTCAGGATCGAGGCGAAGATCAGCAGCGACATCCCGTTGCCGATGCCGCGCTTCGTGATCAGCTCGCCGAGCCACATGAGCAGCGTCGCGCCCGTCGTCAGCGTGATCACGATCAGCACCAGGCGGCCGCTGTTGAACTCGAGCGCGCCCTGGCGCTGGAAGAGGAACGCGTAGCCGGTGGACTGGGCCGCGGAGAGCGCGACGGTCAGGTAGCGCGTGTACTGGTTGATCTTCGCGTAGCCGGACTCGCCCTCCTTCTGAAGCTGCTCGAGCCGCGGCACGACCACGGTCATCAGCTGCAGGATGATCGAGGCCGTGATGTACGGCATGATCCCGAGCGCGAAGACGGAGAAGCGCGAGAGCGCGCCGCCCGAGAAGAGGTTGAGCAGCCCGAGGACGGTGTCGCCGGCGCCGCTGAACGCGCTCCTGATCTGCTCGGAGTCGACGCCCGGCGCCGGGACCCAGGCCCCGAGGCGGTAGAGCGCCAGGATGGCGGCGGTGAAGAGGAGCCGGCGGCGCAGCTCCGGCACCCGCCACGCGTTGGCGAGCCAGGAGAACAGGGCTAGCCCTCCGGGGCTTCGGGTTCGGGCTCGGCCGCCTCGGGCTCGGCTGCGGGCTCCGCCTCGGCCTCGGCCTCGACGTCGGCCTCCGCCTCGGGCTCGGCCTTCGGCTTCGCCTTGTGCACCTTCTTCTTCTTCTCCACCGGCTCGCGCAGCAGCGTCAGCGTGCCCCCCGCCGCCTCGATCTTCTCCTTCGCGGCGGCGGAAGCGCGATGGACGGTCACGGCCAGCTTCTTCGTCAGCTCACCGCCCGCCAGCACCTTCACGTCGAAGCGCGTGTTGCGGATGAGGCCCCGCTCGACGAGCACCTCGGGCGTGATTTCCGCGCCGGCGTCGAAGCGCGCGTCGAGGTCGCGCAGGTTCACGTGGTAGGTGCGCGTGCGGAAGGGCCCAACGGGCATCGCGTCCTTCGACGTGTTGCCTCGCCGCTTGCCGATCCGCATGAAGAGCGGCGTCTGCCCACCCTCGAAGCGGCTGCCGAGCTTGTGCGAGCCGGCGCGCGACTTCTGGCCCTTGATGCCCCGGCCGGCGTAGCGGCCCTTCCCCGAGCCCAGGCCGCGGCCGACGCGCTTCGCGTCCTTCTTGGCCTGCGCCGGCTTCAGGTTGGAGAGGTTGAGCTGCTTCGACATGGCTAGGCGTCCTCGACCTTCACGAGGTGGCGGACCTTTCTGAGCATACCGGCGAGCACCGGGCCCTCCTGGTGCTCGGCGGTGCGCCCGATTCGTCCCAGGCCGAGCGCCCGGAGCGTGCCGCGATGGCGCTCGCTCTGGCCGATCTGGCTGCGGACCTGCGTGATGCGAACCTTGGCCATTACTCCTCGGTGGCCGCCGGCTCCTCGGCGGGCGCGGGCTCCTCGGCGGGCGCCGGCTCCTCGGCGGGCGCGGGCGGCTTGTAGGGCAGGATCTCGCTGATCGTCTTGCCGCGGGCGCGCGCGACGTCTTCCGGCCGCCGCAGCCCCTGGAGCGCCGCCACCGCGGCGCGCGCCATGTTGATCGGGTTGGTGGTGCCGAGGCTCTTGGCGAGCACGTCGCGGATGCCGGCGAGCTCGAGGACGGCGCGGACGCCGCCGCCGGCGATGACGCCGGTGCCCTCGCTCGCGGGGCGGAGGAACACGCGCGCGGCGCCGTAGCGGCCGAGGATCTCGTGCGTGATCGTCGTCCCGTGCTTCGGGACGGTGAAGAGGTTCTTCTTCGCGTCGTCGACCGCCTTCGTGATCGCTAGCGGGACCTCGCGCGCCTTGCCGTAGCCGACGCCGACGCGGTCGACCTCGTCACCGATGACGACGAGGGCCGTGAACGAGAACCGCCGCCCGCCCTTGACGACCTTGGCGACGCGGTTGATCTCGACGACCCGTTCCTTCAGCTCGCGCTGATCTGAGGCTTCGATGGCCATCAGAACTTCAGTCCTCCTTCGCGCGCACCGTCGGCGAGCGCCTTGACGCGGCCGTGGTACAGGTACCCGGCCCGGTCGAACACGACCTCTTCGACTCCCGCCTGCTTGGCGGCCTGCGCCAGCAACTTGCCGACCTCGGCCGCCTGCTCGGTCTTTGCTCCCTTGAACTTCTTGGGCAGCGCCAGCCAGCTCGCGCCCGCGATCGTGCGACCCGTCGCGTCGTCGACGAGCTGAGCGCTGATTCCGCGGTTCGAGCGGAACACGGCCAGCCGCGGCCGCTCGGCCGTGCCCTTGACCTTCGCCCGCACGCGGCGGTGACGGCGCTCGCGCGCCTGGCGCGTCGTGAGAACGGTCATGCGCGCTTCCCGACCTTCCGGCGGACGTGCTCGCCCTCGTAGCGGATGCCCTTGCCCTTGTACGGCTCGGGCGGGCGGATCTTGCGGATCTCGGCCGCGGTTTGGCCCACCTGCTGCTTGTCCGTGCCCTTGACGATGATCTGGGTCGGGATCGGGACCTCGAAGCTGATGCCGGCGGGCGGCTCCTTCACCACGGTGTGGGAGAAGCCCACCGCGAGCTCCAGCGACTCTCCGCGCAGGCTCGCGCGGTAGCCGACGCCCTGGATCTCGAGCCGCTTCTCGAAGCCCTTCGTGACGCCCTCGACCATGTTCCAGATCAGCGTCCGGGTTAGCCCGTGGAGCGCGCGATCGTCGCCGCGGTCGGACGGGCGCGCGACGACGATCTCGCCGTCGCGCTGCTCGACCTTCATCCGCGCGGGCACCTGCGTGCTCAGCTCGCCGAGCGGGCCGTTGACCTGCACGCGGCCGCCCGGCGACAGCGCGACGCTGACGCTCTCGGGCAGGGGGATAGGCTGCTTGCCGATTCGGCTCATGGGCTACCAGACGAAGGCGACCACTTCGCCGCCGACCCCGCGCTCGGCGGCGGTGCGGTGGGTGATCAGCCCGTTCGAGGTGGACAGGATGGCGGTGCCCAGGCCGCCGAGGACGCGCGGGAGGCGGTCCTTCTTCGCGTAGACGCGGCGGCCGGGCTTCGAGACGCGCTTGAGGTCGGTGAGGATGCGCTCGCGGTTGCGGCCGTACTTGAGGTAGACGACGAGCGTGTCGAACGACTCGCCCGGCTTCACCTCGTAGTCGCGGATGTAGCCCTCCTCCTTGAGGATGCGGGCGATCTCGACCTTCATCCGCGAGGTCGGCATCTCGGCGCGCTCGTGGAGCGCGCGATTCGCGTTGCGGATGCGGGTCAGCATGTCGGCGATGGGATCGGTCAGCATCTCGTCTCTCCTACCAGGAGCTCTTCGTCATCCCGGGGATCACGCCCTGGTGGGCGAGCTCCCGCAGGCAGATCCGGCAGAGCCCGAACTTCTTGAAGACGGCGCGCGGGCGGCCGCACCGGTTGCAGCGCGAGTAGGCGCGCGTCTTGTACTTCGCCGGGCGCGACCACTTCGCGATCAAGGACTTCTTGGCCACTACTCCTGCTCCCTCCCCGCGGTGAACGGCAGACCGAGCTCGCGCAGCAGCGCCAGCCCCGACTCGTCCGTCTTCGCGGTGGTCGTAATCGTCACGTCGAGGCCCCGGACGACGTCGATCGAGTCGTAGTCGATCTCCGGGAAGATGATCTGCTCGCGGATGCCGATCGAGTAGTTCCCGCGCCCGTCGAGCGAGCCGACGTCGAGCCCGCGGAAGTCGCGGATGCGCGGCAGCGCGATCGACACGAGCCGATCGAGGAACTCGTACATGCGGTCGCCGCGAAGCGTGACCTTCGCGCCGATCGCCATCCCCTCGCGCAGCTTGAAGCTGGCGATCGACTTGGTCGCGCGGCGCACCTGGGCGCGCTGCCCGGCGATCGTCGTCAGCTGCTCGATCGCGTTGTCGAGCGCCTTGGCATCGGTCTTCGCTTCGCCGACGCCCATGTTGAGCGTGATCTTCGCGACGCGCGGGACGTCCATCACGGACGAGCAGCCGAGCTCCTCCTTGAGGCGCGCACGGATCTCCTCCGAATAGAGGCGCTTGAGGCGCGGCGTGTAGGTGGCGGTGGCGGTAGGCATCAGTACTTGTCGATCTCTCCCTTGCAGTCGGCGCGGCGGCAGACGCGCACCGCGACGTCCTTGCCGCTGATCGGCTTGCGCACGACGCCGACGCGGGTCGGCCGGTTGCAGACCGGGCAGACGACCATCACGTTCGAGACCGGCAGCGGCGCCGGCATCTCGATCACGCCGCCGGGGATGATCTGCGGCGCGCCCATGCGGCCGGTGCCGCGCACCGGGCGCGGGCGCTGGTGCTTCTTGACGATGTTCAGGTTCTCGACGAGGACGCGGCGCTCCTTCGGCCGCGACTCGATCACGCGGCCCTGCTTGCCACGATCCTTGCCCGTGATGATCTGGACGAGGTCGCCCTGGCGGACGCGCATCGTGTGCACCTTCGCCATCAGAGGACCTCCGGGGCGAGCGAGACGATCTTCATGAAGTTCCGCTCGCGCAGCTCGCGCGCGACCGGCCCGAAGATGCGGGTGCCGCGCGGGTTGTTCTGGGCGTCGATGATCACGGCGGCGTTCTCGTCGAAGGCGATCGACGTCCCGTCGTCGCGCGGGTGCGCGCGGCGCGTGCGGACGACGACGGCCTTCACGACCTCGCCCTTCTTGACCGCGCCCTGAGGGGTCGCGACCTTGACGGTGCCGACGATCACGTCGCCCACGCCCGCGTAGCGGCGCTTCGAGCCGCCGAGGACGCGGATGCACAGGAGCTCGCGCGCGCCGGTGTTGTCGGCGACGCGGACACGTGTCTCCTGCTGAATCACTTCGCCTCCTCGACGACTTCCGCCAGCCGCCAGCGCTTCGTCTTCGAGATCGGCCGCGTCTCCACGATGCGGACGACGTCGCCGACCTTGGCCGTGTTGGCCTCGTCGTGGGCGTGCAGCTTGGAGGTGCTGCGGACGATCTTCTTGTACCTCGGGTGCGCCTTCACGTGGTCGACGCGGACGACGATCGTCTTGTCCATCCCGCTTGAGACGACCACGCCGCGGCGCTCCTGGCGCTGGCCGCGGTCACCGTCCGGCTTCGGCAGCCGCACGATCGGCTTGCGCTCGGAAGGCCGCTCGCGCTTGACCATCGGCCGCTGCCGGCGCAGCCGGCGCGGGAGCCGCTTCTTCTTGGGGGCGCGCCCGGGGGCCTCGGCCGGGGCGGCAGGCTCCTCGGCAGGCGCTTCAGCCTCGGCCTCGGCCGCGGGCTCCTCCTCGGCGACCGGCTCCTCGGCAGGCGCCTCAGCCTCAGCCTCGGCCGCGGGCTCTTCCTCGGCGACCGGCTCCTCGGCAGGCGCTTCCGCCTCCGCTACGGGCTCCTCCTCGGCGACCGGCTCATCGGCAGGCGCTTCAGCCTCCGCCACGGGCTCCTCCTCGGCGACGGGCTCCTCGGCAGGCGCTTCCGCCGCGGTCTCCTCGACCGCGGGCTCCTCGGCCACGGGGGTCTCCTCGGCCTCGGCCACAGGAGTCTCCTCCACCACCGGGGCGTCCTCGGCCTTCTTCTTCGCCGGCTTCTTCTTTTTCTCGTCAGGCATGGGCCTTCTCGTTCAGAACGGTGAGGACACGGGCGATCTCGCGCTTTGCGAGCCGGATGCGCGCCGGGTTCTCCAGCGCGCCCGTCGCAGACTGGAAGCGCAGGTTGAAGAGCTCCTGGCGCGTTTCGGAGAGCTTCCGCTCGAGGTCGTCGACGGTCAGCTCGCGCAGATCCTTAGTTCTCAAAGAGGCTCGCCTCCCTCGAGACGATCTTCGTCCTGACGGGCAGCTTCATCGCCGCGAGCCGCAGGGCGTCCTTGGCCAGCGGCTCGTCGACGCCGGCGAGCTCGAACATCACGCGACCCGGCTTGACGACGACGACCCAGCCCTCGGGCGAACCCTTGCCGGAGCCCATCCGCGTCTCGGCCGGCTTCTTGGTCACCGACTTGTCGGGAAAGACGTTGACCCACACCTTGCCGCCGCGCTTGATCTTGCGCGTCATCGCGATTCGGGCGGCCTCGATCTGCCGGTTGGTGACCCAGCCGGCGTCGAGCGACTTGAGCCCGAAGTCTCCGAACTGGACCTGGGTCTGACCCTTCGCGGTGCCGCGCCGGCGGCCGCGGTGGACCTTGCGGTACTTGGTCTTCTTGGGGAGCAGCACCCGTTACTCCTTCGCCTTCTTCTTCTTCGGCTGGCCGCTCTTGCCGGTGGTCTTCTCGACGCTCTCGTCGCCGGAGGCCTCGAGCTTCTGCGGTTCCTCGTGCATCGTCACGGGCGTCGTCGTGTCAGGCGCGTCGGCCACCGGCGCGTCCACCGTCTCGACCTCCGGCTCGATCACCGGCTGCTCGCGGCCCTCGGCGGACACGGCGTCCTCGTCGGTCCGCGGCAGCTCCACGTTGTCCTGGGTCCCGGCGCGCTCGGCCTGCTCGCGCTGCCGCTGGCCCTTGCGCTCCTGGCGGCGCACGGGGCCGAGGCCCTCCCGCTCGGTCTGCCGGCCGCGCTGCGTCTCCGCCCGGCCGAGACCGAGACCCTCGATGCCGCGGCGGCGACGCGCCTCGTCCTCGCCCCCGAGCCGCGTGGTGGCGCCCATGGTCTCGTAGCCCTCGGGCATGAGCTCGCCCTTGTTGACCCAGACCTTCACGCCGATGCGCCCGAAGGTGGTCTTGGCCTCGGCCTGGCCGTAGTCGATGTCGGCGCGGATGGTGTGCAGCGGGACGCGGCCCTCGGAGTACGACTCGGAGCGGCTCATCTCGCCGCCGCCCAGCCGGCCGCCGCATTGGATCTTGATCCCCTGCGCGCCCGAGCGCATTCCGGAGGCGAGCGCGCGCTTCATCGCGCGCCGGAAGCTGACGCGATTCTCGAGCTGCTCCGCGATCGACTGCGCGACGAGCTTCGCGTTCAGCTCGGGCCGCTTGATCTCGTTGATGTTGATGTGGACGTTCTTTTGGGTGAGCGCGTGCAGCTCTTTCCGCAGCGCGTCGACCTCGACGCCCGACTTGCCGATCACGATGCCCGGCCGCGCCGTGTAGATGTCGACCGTGATCCGCTGCTTGTCCTTGCGGATCAGGATGTCGGACAGGCCCGCGTGGGCGAGCTTGCCGTAGATGTGCTCGCGGATCTTGATGTCCTCGAGCAGCGCCCCCGGGAAGTCCTTCGTACCCACGTACCAGTTCGACTTCCAGTCGTGGATGACGCCGACCCGCATGCCGCCGGGATGAATCTTCTGGCCCATTAGGCGGCCGCCTCCTTCTTGGTTGGCTTCTTCTTGGCAGCCGCGGGCTTGCGGCGCCGGACTTCGGCCTTCTCCTCGGCGCTGGCCTCGACGACGGTCGTCTCGGGCACCTTCGCCTCGGGGACCTTCGGCTCTGGCCGCTGCTCCGACTCGATCAGCCGGATCGTGATGTGGCACGTGGGCTTGCGGATGCGGCCGACCCGGCCGCGCGCGCGCGGCTTCCAGCGCTTCAGCACGGGGCCCTGGTCGGCGTAGGCGGCCGCGACGACGAGGCCGTCGCCGGACAGGCCGAGGTTCTCCTCGGCGTTGGCCACCGCAGAGCGCAGGACCTTCTCGATCTCCCGCGCGGCGCCGCGCGTCGTGAACGCGAGCACCGTCCGCGCCTCGGGCACGCTGCGGCCGCGGATGTGCTTCAGCACGTCACGGGCCTTCTGCGGCGAGACGCGAACCCACTTCGCCACCGCTCGCACCTCTTGTCGCTCAGCCGCTGCCATCAGCGCTTCGTCGTCTTCCTGTCGCCCGCGTGGCCGCGGAACGTCCGGGTGGGCGCGAACTCGCCGAGCTTGTGCCCGACCATCGACTCGCTGATGAAGACGGGGACGTGCTTGCGGCCGTCGTGGACCGCGATCGTGTGCCCAACCATGTCGGGGAAGACCGTGGAGGTCCGCGACCAGGTGCGGATCATCCGCCGCTCGCCGGCGGCGTTCATCTGCTCGATTCTGCTCAGGAGCCGCGCCTCGATGAACGGCCCCTTCTTGGAAGATCTACTCACCTGTTCCGCTCCTTACCGCGACGACGGCCGCGGACGATCAGCTTGTCGGACTGCTTGTGCTTCCGGCGGGTGCGCTTCCCGAGGGTGGGCACGCCCCAGGGCGTGACCGGGTGGCGACCGCCTTTCGACTTCCCCTCGCCGCCGCCGTGCGGGTGGTCGACGGGGTTCATCGCCGAGCCGCGCACGGTGGGACGCTTCCCCCGCCAACGGCTCCTGCCGGCCTTGCCTTCCGTGACGTTCTCGTGGTCGACGTTGCCGACCTGGCCGATGGTAGCGCGGCACGTGACGAGCACGCGGCGCATCTCCCCCGAGGGCAGCCGCAGCGTCGCGTAGGTACCTTCCTTGGCCACCAGCTGGACGCTCGCCCCGGCCGACCGGGCCAGCTGCGCGCCTCGCCCGGGCTTGAGCTCGATGTTGTGGACGAGCGTGCCGGTGGGGATGTTCGCCAGCGGGAGCGCGTTGCCGGGCTTGATGTCGGCCGCGGGCCCGGACTCGACCGTGTCGCCGACCTTCAGCCGCGCGGGAGCGAGGATGTAGCGCTTCTCGCCGTCGAGGTAGTGGAGCAGCGCGATGCGAGCCGACCTGTTCGGGTCGTACTCGATCGCGGCCACCCGCGCCGGCACCCCGTCCTTCGTCCGCTTGAAGTCGATCACGCGGTAGCGGCGCTTGTGCCCGCCGCCCTGGTGGCGCGTCGTGATCCGGCCCGCGTTGTTGCGGCCGCCCTTCCTGGTGAGCGGCTCGAGCAGGCTCTTCTCGGGCTCGGACTTCGTGACCTCCTCGAACGTGGAGACGGTCATGAAGCGGCGGCCCGACGAGGTCGGCTTGTACTTGCGAACCGGCATCAGACCTGGGCCCCCTCGAAGATCTCGATCGTGTGGCCTTCCTTCAGCTGGACGATCGCCTTCTTCCAGCCCGGGCGCTGGCCGCGGATCATCCCGCGGCGCTTCGGCTTCGCCGGCACCTTGAGGATCTTGACCTCGGCGACCTTGACGTCGAAGAGCTCCTCGACGGCCTGCCGAATCTGCGTCTTGTGCGCGTCGGGGTGCACCTTGAAGGTGTACTTGCGCTCCGGGATCAGCGAGTAGCTCTTCTCCGAGACGTGCGGCGCGAGCAGGACCTGGTTCGGGTGCAGCGACATCTAACGGGCCCTCCCCTCGACCTGCTCGAGGGCGGCCGCGGTGACGAGCAGCGCGCGCGCCCAGACGAGATCGCGGACCTCGAGCTCGCCCGGAACGGTGACGGCGACGCGCTCGAGGTTGCGGAACGAGCGGATCAGCGCGTCCTCGTCCTCCGCGGCGACGACGAGCACCGGGGCCTCCTGGTTCCAGGCGGCGAGCAGCGCCGCGGCCTGCTTGGTCGAAGGCGTCTCGAAGCCGGCGGCGTCGATCAGGCCGATCGTGCCTTCGCCCGCGTGCGCGGAGAGCGCGCTGCGGAAGGCGGCGCGGCGCTCCTTGCGGTTCACCTTGACCACGAAGTTCGTCCGCGGCTGGAAGGCGGCGCCGCCCCCCGTCCAGTGCGGTGCCCGCGTCGTGCCCGCGCGGGCGCGGCCGGTGCCCTTCTGGCGCCACGGCTTTGCGCGGCCGCCGGCGACGAGCCCGCGGCTCTTCAATGCCCGCGTGCCCGCGCGCGCGCCCGCGAGCTCGGCCCGCACGGTGTCGTGGACGAGGTGCGGCTTCACCTCGACGCCGAAGATCGACTCCTCGAGCGCCTGGTCCTTCGATTTCTTGCCGCTCACGTCGAGCACGGGTGCCTTCGGGGCGGTCATTACGGGTGACCTCCGTCGCGGGTACGGTCGAGCTCGATCGCGCGAAAAGCAAGCGAGGCAAGGACGCAAGGAGCGCTCGTAGCCTCTGCGCTACGGGCGCGACCGAGGACGCCGCATCGCGCCGCTTTGCAGCCGAGCGAGCCGAGCGTAGTCGCGGCGGCGGTCACTTAGCCAGCCTGATCTCGACGATCCCGTTCTTCGGGCCTGGGACGGCGCCCTTGACGAGCAGCAGGTTCTGCTCGGCGTCGACGGCGTGCACCGTCAGCCCGAGCTGGGTCACCCGCTTGGAGCCCATCTGGCCGGCCATCTTCATCCCCTTGAAGACGCGCGAGGGCGTGGCCGAGGCCCCGATCGAGCCGCGCTTGCGGATGTTGTGCGAGCCGTGCGTCTTCGGCCCGCGGTGGAAGCGGTGCCGCTTGATCGTGCCCTGGAAACCCTTGCCGATCGAGATCCCGGCCACCTTGACCTTCTCGCCGGGCTCGAAGGCCTCGACGGTGACCGTCTCGCCGACGACGGCCTGCGAGGGGCCGCGGAGCTCGACGAGATGGCGGTGCGGGGCGACCTCGGCCTTGGCCAGGTGCCCGAGTTCGCCCTGCGAGAGCTTCCGCTCGGCGACCTCCTCGAAGGCGAGCTGGACGGCGTCGTAGCCGTCCGTCTCGACCGTCTTGACCTGGACCACCGGACAGGGGCCGGCCTGGATGACGGTCACCGACGTCACGCCCCCGGTCTCCTCGTCGAAGACCTGGGTCATGCCGAGCTTCCTGCCGAGGATGCCCTTCACAGCTTGATCTCGATGTCGACCCCGGCGGGAAGGTCGAGCCGCATCAGCGAGTCGACCGTCTTCGGGGTGGGACTGTGGATGTCGATCAGGCGCTTGTGCGTGCGCACCTCGAAGTGCTCCCGCGAGTCCTTGTCCTTAAAGGGCGACCGGATCACGGTGTAAACGTTCTTCTCAGTGGGCAGGGGCACGGGCCCGGTGATGGTGGCGCCGGTGCGCTGAGCAGTCTCGACGATCGACTGGGCCGAACGGTCGACCTGCGTGTGGTCGTATCCCTTGAGGCGGATGCGAATTTTCTGCTGAGGCATCAGTCAGCTCCCGAGCAGATCGGGGCCGCCGGCCGCGAAAAGCAAGCCGGGCAAGGACGCAGGGAGCGCTCGTAGCCAGAAGCTACGGGCGCGACCGAGGACGCCGCCAGGCGCTGCTTTGCAGCGCCCCGGCGGGCCTGAGATGCGAGTGAGATGACTGAAAACAACCGGCGCGCTTCCCTTCCTACTTGAGGATCTCTGTGACGACGCCCGCACCGACGGTGCGACCGCCCTCGCGGATGGCGAACCTGAGACCCGTGTCCATGGCGATCGGCTGGATCAGCTCGACCTCCATGTTGGTGTTGTCGCCCGGCATGACCATCTCCTGGCCCTCCGGGAGGTTGATCGAGCCCGTCACGTCCGTCGTGCGGAAGTAGAACTGCGGCCGGTAGCCCTGGAAGAACGGGGTATGGCGGCCGCCCTCGTCCTTGGACAGGACGTAGACCTCGGCCTTGAAGCCCGTGTGCGGCGTGATCGAGCCCGGCTTGGCGAGCACCTGCCCACGCTCGACCTCCTCGCGCTTGGTGCCGCGGAGCAGGGCTCCGGCGTTGTCGCCGGCCTGCGCGAAGTCGAGCGTCTTGTGGAACATCTCGAGCCCCGTGACAACCGTCTTCTCGATCTTGGGGTGGATGCCGACGATCTCGACCTCGTTGCCGCTCTCGATCTTGCCCTGCTCGATGCGGCCGGTGACGACGGTGCCGCGGCCCGCGATCGTCATGACGTCCTCGATCGGCATCAGGAACGGCTTGTCGACGTCCCTGACCGGCTCGGGGATGTAGCTGTCCACGGCCTCCATCAGCTCGAGGATCTTGGGCGTCCACTCGGGATCGCCTTCGAGCGCCTTGAGGGCCGAGACGGAGACGATCGGAATGTCGTCTCCCGGGAACTCGTACTGCGTCAGGAGCTCCCGGACCTCCATCTCGACGAGCTCGATCAGCTCCGGGTCGTCGACCATGTCGGCCTTGTTGAGAGCGACGACGATGAACGGCACCTCGACCTGGCGGGCGAGGAGCACGTGCTCGCGGGTCTGCGGCATGGGGCCGTCGGCCGCCGACACGACCAGGATCGCGCCGTCCATCTGGGCGGCGCCGGTGATCATGTTCTTGATGTAGTCGGCGTGGCCCGGGCAGTCCACGTGCGCGTAGTGCCGGTTCTCGGTCTCGTACTCGACGTGCGCCGTGTTGATCGTGATTCCGCGCTGCCGCTCCTCGGGCGCCTTGTCGATCTCGTCGAACGACGTGGCCTGCGTGTTGGTGCCGCTCTCGGAGAGCACCTTCGTGATCGCCGCGGTGAGCGTTGTCTTGCCGTGGTCGATGTGACCGATGGTCCCGATGTTGACGTGCGGTTTGTTGCGCTCGAACTTCTGCTTCGCCATTGATTCCTCCGTTTACGCGCTCTGGGCGTCGACGAGCTCGCCCGCGATCGATTGAGGGACTTCCTCGTAGCGCTCGAACTGCATGGTGAACGTGGCCCGGCCCTGCGTCGTCGAGCGCAGGTCGGTTGCGTAGCCGAACATGGTGGCCAGCGGCACGCGGGCCTTGATGGCCTGCGCGTTGCCGCGGGGCTCGATGCCCTCGACACGGCCGCGGCGCGAGCTGAGATCGCCGAGGACGTCGCCCAGGTAGTCCTCCGCGGTGACGACCTCGACGGCCATCACCGGCTCGAGCAGCTTCGGCTTGGCTCGCTTCATGGCCTCCTTGAAGGCCATCGAGCCGGCGATCTTGAATGCCATCTCGCTCGAGTCGACGTCGTGGTACGAGCCGTCGATCAGCTCGATCTTGATGTCGACGACCGGGTAGCCGGCAAGGATGCCGGAGTCCATCGCCTCCTGGATTCCGAGGTCCACGGACGAGATGTACTCCTTGGGGATCTTGCCGCCGACGATGCGGTCGACGAACTCGTAGCCCTCCCCGGGCGCCAGCGGCGAGAGGTTGATGACGGCGTGGCCGTACTGGCCGCGGCCGCCCGTCTGGCGCACGAACTTGCCCTGGATCTTCTCCACGGCCTGCTTGACCGTCTCGCGGTAGGCGACCTGCGGCCGGCCGACGTTCGCGTCGACGCTGAATTCGCGCAGCAGGCGGTCGACGATGATCTCCAGGTGGAGCTCGCCCATGCCGGCGATGATCGTCTGGCCGGTCTCCTCGTCGCTCCGCACGCGGAAGGTCGGATCCTCCTCGGCGAGCCGCTGGAGCGCGCCGGCGAGCTTGTCCTGGTCGCCCTTCGTCTTCGGCTCGATCGCCACCGAGATCACGGGGTCCGGGAAGACCATGGCCTCGAGCCGGATCGGCGCCGTGTCGGTGGCGAGCGTGTCCCCGGTGGTCGTCTGCTTGACGCCGACGACGGCCGCGATGTCGCCCGCGCCGATCTCCTCGCGCTCCTCGCGGTGGTTCGCGTGCATGAGGAGGATGCGGCCGAGGCGCTCGGTCTTGTCGTTGGTCGTGTTCACGACCCGGTCGCCGGCCTTGACCTGGCCCGAGTAGACCCGGATGTAGGTGAGCTTGCCGACGAAGGGGTCGGACATGACCTTGAAGGCCAGGGCCGAGAAGGGCTCGTCGGTGTCCGCATGGCGGGTCAGCTCGTGCTCCGTGCGCGGGTCGATCCCGTGGATGGGCGGCACGTCGACCGGGCTCGGCAGATAGTCGATGACCGCGTCGAGCAGCGGCTGCACGCCCTTGTTCTTGAAGGCGGAGCCGAGCAGGACCGGGGTGACGGCGATCACGAGCGTCGCCTTGCGCAGCGCGCGGCGGATCAGCTCGGGGGTGACCGACTCCTCGTCGGTCAGGTACGCCTCGGTGAGCTCGTCGTCGTACTCGGCGACCGCGTCGATCAGCTGGTGGTGGTACTCCTGGGCCTGCTCGACGAGCTCGGCCGGGATCTCGCCGACGTCCATCTTCATGCCGAGGTCGTCGTCCCAGGTGATCGACTTCATCTCGACGAGGTCGACGACCCCGCGGAAGTGCTCCTCCTGGCCGATCGGCAGCTGCACCGGAACGGGACGCGCGCCGAGGCGGTCGACCATCGACTGGACGGAGGCGAAGTAGTCGGCCCCGGTGCGGTCCATCTTGTTGATGAACGCGATCCGCGGCACGCGGTACTTGTCGGCCTGGCGCCAGACTGTCTCGGACTGGGGCTCGACGCCCGCGACTGAGTCGAAGACGGCGATCGCGCCGTCGAGGACGCGCAGGCTGCGCTCGACCTCCACGGTAAAGTCCACGTGCCCGGGCGTATCGATGATGTTGACACGATGGTCGCGCCAGAAGCACGTCGTGGCCGCCGACGTGATCGTGATCCCGCGCTCCTGCTCCTGCGGCATCCAGTCCATCGTCGCGGCGCCCTCGTGCACCTCGCCGAGCTTGTAGGTGCGGCCGGTGTAGTAGAGGATCCGCTCGGTCGTCGTGGTCTTGCCCGCGTCGATGTGGGCCATGATCCCGATGTTCCGGACGCGGTCGAGGGCGACCCGTGTGCTGGTCTCGACGGCCACCGCTACCACCTGTAGTGCGCGAAGGCCTTGTTGGCCTGCGCCATCCGGTAGATGTCGTCCTTCTTCTTGAAGGCGCCGCCCTGCTGGTTGAGCGCGTCCAGGATCTCGCCGGCGAGGCGCTGCGAGAAGCTCTTCTCGCGGCGCTCGCGCGCGAACTGGACGAGCCACCGCACGGCGAGGTAGCGCGCACGGCGCTGCGGCACCTCGACGGGCACCTGGTAGTTGGCGCCGCCGACGCGGCGCGAGCGGACCTCGAGCACCGGCGTCAGCGTCTTGACGGCCTGGTCGAGCACCTCCGCGGGCGGCTTGCCGGTCTTCTCCCCCACGACCGCGAGCGCGTCGTAGACGATGCTCTCGGCGAGGCTCTTCTTCCCGTCCTTCATCACCTTGGTGACGAGCTGGGAGACGAGCGTCGAGCCGTAGACCGGATCCGGGTCCACGCTGCGGTGAGCGATCTCTGCGCGGCGCGGCATCAGCGCTCACCGCCTGAGCAGATCGTGTCCCCGGGCCGCGAAAAGCAAGCCTCGCTAGGACGCAGGGAGCGCTCGCATGTGGAACATGCGGGTGCGACCGAGGACGCCGCGAGGCGCAGCTTTGCAGCGCGCACGGGGGCGCGAGATGTGAAGGCGGGGAGTGCCATCACGACCTCAGCTTGGCGCCGTACTTGGAGCGGGCCTGCTTGCGATCGGTGACGCTGGCCGTGTCGAGCGCGGCGCGGATGACCTTGTAGCGAATGCCCGGCAGGTCGCGGACGCGGCCGCCGCGGATGAGGACGACCGAGTGCTCCTGGAGGTTGTGGCCCTCGCCCGGGATGTAGGTCGTGACCTCCATCCCGTTCGTCAGGCGGACGCGGGCGACCTTTCGCAGCGCCGAGTTCGGCTTCTTGGGCGTCTGCGTGTACACGCGCGTGCAGACGCCGCGCTTCTGCGGCGCCCCGCGGAGGGCCTTGGTCTTGGTCTTCGCCTTGGGCGAAGTCCGGCCCTTTCTGACGAGCTGATTAACGGTGGGCAACGAAAAGCTCCCTACTGCTCCAAGGTTCGAGGGATGGACACGGCAAGAGAGGACGCAGAGCCTCAGCTCCTCGTCCAAAACGCCGCGGGAGTGTAGCAATAGCGTGGTCGCGGCCGTGAGCTCGTTCGTGGCTGGCCGAGCGAAAAGCAAGGCTGGCACGGACGCAGGGAGCGCCCGTAGCTCAGGCTACGGGCGCGACCGAGGACACAGCCAGCCGCCGCTTTGCAGCCGGCCAGGCACACAACCGCGCTCGCGGCCGAGACCCACCGGTAGCCAGGCTGCCAGACGGTCACTACAGTCAGTCCCGTGACTTTCGACGCGCTGACGATCGGGCTGACGGCGGTGAGCGGCGTTCTTGCGCTGGTCGTCCTCCTGCTCGCGTACGTGCTCGGCCGCCGCACCGGCCGCACCTCCGAGGACCGGGTGTCCGACGCGGTGCACGAGCTCGAGGCCCGCATGGAGGCCATGGTGGGGGAGCTCGGGTCGGCGCTCGAGCGCGCCGAGCAGGAGAACCGGCGGGCGCGCGTGCTCGGCGAGCTCTCCGGGTCGCTCGACCTCGAGGACGTGCTCGAGCGGCTCGTGGAGGCGGCGCGCGAGCTGACCGGGGCCGACGGCGCGCTCGTCCAGCTGACCGAGCTCGTCGACGGGCGGCCGCTGGTCTCCTCGCTCGGGATCACACCCGAGGAGGCGGGCACGTACGGCCTGGCCGGCGCTCCCGACGGGCAATTCGCCCGCGCCGTGTCGGTGTCGTACCGCTACGCCGAGGAGGAGGCGGCCGCGGGCCCGCGCGTCCACGGCGGCCTCGCCGTGCCGATCGCGCACGAGAGCGCGGTCATCGGGCACCTCGTCGTGTTCTCGCGAGCAGCAGAGGGAGGCATCTCCGACGACGCGCTGGCCGAGCTCGAGGGGCTCGCGGCCCGCGCCGCGCCCGCCATCGAGAACGCCCGCCGCTTCCGCGAGGCGCGCCAGCTGGCCGACCTGGATGCGCTCACGGGCCTCCACAACCGGCGCTACTTCCACGAGACGCTCGCGCGCGAGGCCGCCCGCGCGCATCGTTACAGCCGCCGGCTCTCGCTCGTGGTGCTCGACCTGGACGAATTCAAGGCGGTCAACGACCTGATCGGCCATCTCGCCGGCGACGCCGTGCTCGCCGAGGCGGCCGAGCGCATGGGCGGCGTCGTCCGCTCCGCCGACGTTCCCTGCCGGATCGGCGGGGACGAGTTCGCCGTGATCCTGCCCGAGGCGACCCTTGCGGACGCGCAGCACCTCTGCGGCCGGATCCAACACGCCGTCTCGGCCCAGCCGATCGGCCAGGCGGGCACCGTCCACATCTCGGCCGGCGTCGCGGAGCTCGAGGAGCAGGAGGACGCGAAGGCGTTCTTCCAGCGGGCGGACGACGCGCTCTACCGCGCCAAGGAAGCCGGGCGCGGCCAGGTCATGGAGGCTAGCCCAGCGCGAGGAAAGGCAGGAAGTCGCTGACGCGGATGGTCGCCGGCTGGGGCATCAGGTCCTGCCTGCAGGTGGTCAGCGGCAAAAGGCCGCGCTGGCGCGCGAGCGTCCAGCGCTCGAAGCGCTCGAGCCGCGCGTAATTGGACAGGGCGACCCGGATCGGCTCTCGTGCCTGCGCGAGCGGCACCGAGCCCAGCTCGGCGGCCTCTCCAAGCGGCGTGACCGAGTAGCTGCCGTCAAGCCCAAGCACGACGGACTTCGTCCCCTCCGGGGCCGCGAAGACGCTCTCCGGCGCCACGCCTGTGAGCGCGAGCCCGCGCGCGCGGTTGCCGAGCCACCAGGGCGACGGCTTCGCGCGCACCAACCGGACTAGGAGCTCCGGGTATGACGCGTAGAACGCCTCGATCTCGGCGGCGGGCACGGCGCCGCTCATCGTCGCCGCCATGTCCCGGCGCCGCAGCTCGTCCGCGAGCGCGGCGCGCGCGACATTGAGCGAGGCGTCCGCCTCGGCGAGCGCCGCGAGGTACGCGAAGCGGCTGCCGCCGAAGCGCAGGCCGACGATGCGCCGCTCGGCGGCGAGCACCCGCCCGAGCGAAACCGAGGGGCCGACCGCCTCCGCCGCCCGCGCGAAGGAGATCGAGAAGGCGATCGAGGCGTCGCCGGTGAGGCGGGCGAGCCCGGCCACGCCCTTCGCCGAGATCGGGCGGCCGTCGGCCACGCAGCGGGCGCCGGCCGGGAAGACGAGCTGGCCCTCGCCGAGGTCGGCGTCGAAGTCCGGCCCGGCGGCCGCGGGGCCGTCGCAGAAGCGCGCGCCCGGGTCGCGCGCCCACAGGTAGACGCAGGCGGTCGCGGGCACGTCGTCCTGCTCGGTGGCGCTCTGCGAGTAGGGGGCCCAGCCCCAGGAGATGACGGAGGCGATCTTCAGCTCTCCCGCCACCTGCCGCGCCGCGCGCGCCTGCCACTTGACCACGTCGTACCAGGCCTCGTCGGGCTGGAGCCCCTCGCGGCCGCCGGCGGTGCCCTTGCTGAAGAATCCGAGCACGAGGCCGATCCGAGAGGTCGGGATCCCGATCGTCGTCAGCCGGGCGACCGCGTTCCGCAGCGACGTGCGGATGCGCCGGTTGGAGAGGATCGGCCCGTCCTTCCAGAGCAGCCGTGCCCCGAAGTAGACCTCCGGGACGATGTCCGCCACCTCGGCGACGGAGCGCCACCACTGCACTGCGCTCTCGCTCCCGGTGAAGGGCGCCCGGGAGAGGAGCAGCATCGGCCGCGCGCCGCGCGCGGCGAGACCGCGGGCGAGCGCGAGGACGTTCGCGCGGTAGACCTCGTTCGACGCCGACCACGGGGTCTCGAGCTGGGCGCCGAAGAGCTCGTTGAGGACGATCACCGGCGTCGTGCACTCCATCTGCCGGACGGCGATCTCGTAGAGCTGCTGCGCACGGGCCTCGATCACGGCGGGATCGGCGGGAGCCCAGGGCGTGCCGACCCGGCGCTTGAGGTACATGTCCCAGTAGAGGGTGCGTGCGCCGGCCGCGCGGAGGCGCGCGGGAAATTCGCCGCTCGAGGCCGCAAGCAGCATCCCGGGGCGGGCGAACGTCGGCTCGACGTCGGGCGTGGCGAAGTCGATCCAGAGCGGCTTCGAGCTCGGCAGCACGCACGGGTCGGCGGCGGCGGCCTGGCCGGGGAGGACGAGCGCGGCCAGCAGCGCCGCGGCGAAGGCGACCTTCTTCACGCAGCGGGTTGTAGCAGGCTTAGCCGGACGTGCCCGTCTGGCGGTGTGGCGCGCCCACCGGCTTCGATTCCGGCGAGCCGCGCTGGCGCAGGTAGACGGTGAAGATCACCATCGACGCGATCGCGAGGAACTCGGACTGCCAGTTCTGGAGCGTTTGCTCCCAGAAGTCCGGCTCCGCGAGGTAGCCGGCCCAGCTGACCGTCGCTTGATCGTGCTCACGCTGCCCCTCGTTGAAGACGGTCCAGGCCGTGACCGACTGCGCGAACCAGCTGCCGGCGAAGATGACCAGCATCACCACCAGCAGCGAGTTGCCGTAGAGCAGCGTGCGCCAGCCGCCGGTCTTCGCCCAGCGCGGGCCGTCGGCGGGCGCGTAACCGCCCACCTGCTGCTTCTGGTCGGACTCGAGGCCGACGTACTCGGGCGGCTTCGACTCGTTGGAGCCGCGCTGCACGAGCCAGATCGTCGCCAGGATGAAGAGCGTGAACTGGAGGTACTCCGACTGCCAGTTCTCCATCACGGCCCGCCCGAAGTCCGACGAGAGCACGTAGTCGGCCCAGGAGACCGTCGGCTCGCCGTGCGCCTGTTGCTCGTCGTTGAAGGCGCGCTGGCCGGCCAGTGACTGCCCGGCGAGCGCGCCGAGGAAGATCGTCCCGAAGAAGAGCGTGAGCCCGTTCTCGAAGACGAAGCGGCGCACGTCAGCCTCCGTGGATGCCGATGGCCGCGTAGAGCACGATCAGCCCCAGGGTGAAGAGCAGACAGGTCGAGAAGATTCCGAGCATCGGAGCCTTCGATTGTCTGCGCCGCGGCGGACGCCGCGGGTGGTCTTGCTCCTGGTGGCCTACTTCTCGTCTAGGGGCGAGTCGACCTCGGGCACTTCTTCGGCCTCGCCGGCCTCGTGGGAGGACGCTCCGTCCTCCGCGCCGGGGGCGCCGCCGAAGTCCATCCCGATCGCGCCGAGGTCGCCGGTGCCGATCTCCTCGAGCGCCGCCCGCAGCTCGGCCTCGGTCTCGGGCCGCGTGTAGACGGCAGCCGGGACCGTGCCGGTCGGCGTGATCTCGATCGCCCGGTACCGCTTCAGCCCCGTCGCCGCCGGGATCAGCTTCCCGATGATGACGTTCTCCTTCAGGCCGAGCAGCCGGTCGGTCTTGCCCTCGATCGCCGCGTCGGTGAGCACCTTGGTCGTCTCCTGGAAGGAGGCGGCCGAGAGGAACGACTCCGTCGCCAGCGACGCCTTGGTGATGCCGAGGATCAGCGGGTCGTAGGTCGCCTGCTCGCCCTTGGCCTTCTTGATCTTCACGTTCTCGCGCTCTACCGCGGCGCGGTCGATCAGCTGGCCGGGGAGGAGCTCGGCGTCGCCGGGGGTGTCCACGCGCACCTTCTTCAGCATCTGGCGGACGATCACCTCGATGTGCTTGTCGTGGATGTCGACGCCCTGCGACTTGTAGACCTTCTGCACCTCGCCGACGAGGTAGAGCTCGGTGGCCGTGTAGCCCTTCTGCTCCAGCAGCTCGGCGGGGTTGATCGAGCCCTCGTGGAGCGGATCGCCCGCCTCGATCATCTGGCCGTCCGCGACCAGCAGCCGCGTCCGGCGCGGGAGCTGGTACTCGCGCGGCTCGTCGCTGTCGGGGACGATCGACACGCGCGGCCCGCGGTCGGTCTCCTCGACCACCACGCGGCCCGCGACCTCCGCGAGCACCGCGGCGCCCTTCGGGTTCCGCGCCTCGAAGATCTCGGTCACGCGCGGCAAGCCGTGCGTGATGTCGGCGCCGGCGACGCCGCCCGTGTGGAACGTGCGCATCGTCAGCTG
>JBBDWU010000017.1:0-7037 GCA_040902725.1 Gaiellaceae bacterium
CGCGGAGGTCGCCGGAGACGAGCGTCAGGTCGCTCGCCTCGATCGCGACGTCGGTACCGGTTCCGATCGCGAGCCCGAGATCCGCCTGGGCGAGCGCAGGCGCGTCGTTGACGCCGTCGCCGACCATCGCGACCGCCTCGCCCGTCTCCTGCAGCCGGCGCACCTCGGCGACCTTCTCGTCGGGGAGGACGTCCGCCAGCACGCGCTCGATGCCGACCTGGGCCGCCACCGCTTCCGCGGTCCGCCCGTTATCGCCGGTGAGGAGCACCGGCATCAGCCCGAGCCGCTTCAGCTCGGCGACCGCCTGCGCGCTCGTCGGCTTGATCCGGTCGGCAACGACGAGCAGCCCGCGGATCGCGCCGTCCCAGCCGGCGGCGACGACGGTCTGCCCGGCCGCCTCGGCCTCGTCACGTGCACGGGCAAGGTCGGCCTCGAGGACGAGCCCCCACTCCGCGAGCAGCGACGGCCGGCCGACGAGGACGGCATGCCCCTCGACGAGCGCCTCGATGCCGAGCCCGGCCCGGTTCGTGAAGCCCTCGACGGCCGGCAGGCCGCCGAGCTCCTCGCGGGCGGCCTCGGCGATCGCCCGCGCGATCGGGTGCTCGCTCGCGTCCTCCGCCGCACCGGCCAGGCGCAGCAGCTCTGCGCGAGAGCCACCCGCGGCGGGGACGGCGTCCGCGAGCCACATCCGGCCCTCGGTGATCGTGCCGGTCTTGTCGAGCACGATCGTCGTGATCCTGCGGGTGCGCTCGAGGACCTCCGGGCCCTTGATCAGGATCCCCAGCTGGGCGCCGCGGCCGGTGCCGACCATGAGCGCGGTCGGCGTCGCGAGGCCGAGCGCGCAGGGGCAGGCGATGATGATGACCGCGACCGCGGCGGTGAACGCGGCGGTCGTGTCGCCGGTGAAGGCGAGCCAGCCGGCGAGCGTCGCCAGCGAGAGCACGATCACGATCGGCACGAACACGGCCGACACCCGGTCGACGAGCCGCTGGATCGGCGCCTTCCCGGCCTGCGCCTCGGCCACGAGCCGCGCGATCTGGGCGAGCGCAGTCTCGGCGCCGACCTTCGTCGCGCGGACGACGAGCCGCCCGGACGTGTTCATCGTCGCGCCCGCGACCTCGTCGCCGGGCCCGACCTCGACGGGCACCGGCTCGCCCGTCAGCAGCGACTGGTCGATCGCGGAGGCGCCCTCGTCGACGACGCCGTCGGTTGCGATCTTCTCCCCCGGCCGGACGACGAAGCGGTCGCCGACCTCCAGCTCCTCGACCGGGACGACCACCTCGCGCCCGTCGCGGAGGACGCGCGCGTCCTTGGCGCCGAGCTCGAGCAGGGCGCGGATCGCCGCGCCGGAGCGCCGCCGCGCGCGCGCTTCGAGGAAGCGTCCGAGCAGGATGAGCGTCGTGATCACCGCGGCGACCTCGAAGTACATGTTCGCGCCCTCGACGGCGACGAGCGCGACGAAGGACCACATCCACGCGGCGAGCGTGCCGATCGAGATCAGCGTGTCCATCGTCGCCGACAGGTGGCGGAGGTTGAGCACGGCGGCCCGGTGGAAGCCGAGGCCGGCCCAGAAGACGACCGGCGTCGACAGCGCCGCCGCGAACCACTCCCAGCCGGTGAACTGGAGCGGCGGGATCATGGTGACCGCGGTGACCGGCGTGGTCAGGACGGCCGCAGCGAGCAGGCGCACGGCGAGCGTGCGCGCGCGGTTCTCCTCCTCCTGCACCTCGGCCGCGCTTCGCGCCCGGTAGCCGGCCGCCTCGACCGCGTGGATGAGATCGGTGACCGCGACGTGGGCCGGGTCGTAGCTGACGGCGGCCTGCTCGGTCGCGTAGTTGACCGTCGCCTGGACGCCCTCGAGCTTGTTCAGCTTGCGCTCGATGCGGGCAGCGCACGACGCGCACGTCATGCCCTGGAGCGCGAGGTCGACCCGCGTCGGAGTCTCGGTCGCCGTCGCCATCAGGCCGCCTCGTAGCCCGCCTCGGCGATCGCGGCCCGAAGAGCGTCGTCCGCGAGCTGCTCGCCGCGGATCGTCACGACCTTCGCCTCGACGTCCACGTCGACGGCCTCGACGCCGCCGATCTCGGAGACCTCCTCCTTGATCGACAGCGCGCAGTGGCCGCAGTGGATGCCGGGCACGGTGTAGGTGATCGTCTCGCTCATCGCACGTCCTCCTTCTCGGTGGTGGTGATCCGGGGAGTATACCCCTTGAGGGTATTGTTGTCACGCAGGAGCTCGTCGCGGCAGCCCCGCGAGCAGAACACGAGGCGCTCGCCGTCCTGCACGAGGCTCGCGCGCGCCCGCGCCGGGTCGATCAGCATCCCGCAGACCGGGTCGCGAACGAGCGCCTGCAGCGATCTCAGCGCACCGTCCTCCAGCCACAGCACGCGGTCGGCCACCTCGCGCAGGCGGTCGTCATGGCTGACGATCACGACCGTGGTCCCGTCGCTCTTGGCCAGGTGGCGCAGGAGGCGCATCGTCTCGGCGCCGTGATGGGAGTCGAGGTTCGCGGTCGGCTCGTCGGCGAGGATCAACGCCGGCCGGTTGGCGATCGCGCGCGCGATCGCCACGCGCTGCTTCTCGCCGCCCGACAGCTTCTCGATCGGAAAGCTCAGACGCTCTTCGAGCCCGAGGCTCGAGAGCAGCTCCGTGGCCCGCCCGCGTGCGGCGTCACCCCGGATGCCACCCAGGTTGAGCGCCACCTCGACGTTCTCGCGCGCCGACAGCGCGGCGATCAGGTTGAAGTCCTGGAAGATGAAGCCGAAGGTGCGGGCGCGGAAGGGTGGCAGCTCGCGCTCGGAGAGCGTCGCGATGTCCGTCCCGTCGATCCAGACCTCGCCGCCGGTCGAACGCAGCAGGCCGCCGAGCATCGAGAGGAGCGTCGTCTTACCCGAGCCGGACGGACCCATCACGAGCACGATCTCGCCCTGCTCGAGCTCGAGGTCGAGCCCCCTCACTGCCTCGACACGGGTCTCGCCCTCGCCGAAGGTCTTGCTGAGGCCGCGGATGGAGACGAGCGATGTGGACATGACGATCACCTACCTGCGGAAGACGCTGGCCGGGTCGACCCGTGCGACCCGGAGGACGGGGAACGCCGCGGCGGCCGCGGTGACCGCTGCTGCGACGGCAAAAGCGAGGACGACATCGCCGGCACGGACGGCGAGCGCGAGCGCCGGCGAGAGTGCGGGCAGCGCCCAGGCGAGCGCGACGAGGAGGGCGATCGAGAGCGCGAATCCGAGCACGACGAGCGCGCCGACCTGCGCCAGGACGAGGCCGAGCGCTCCCCGTGCGCGCAGGCCGAGCGCGCGCAGGACGGCGTAGTCGCGCAGCTGCGACAGCGTCGCGCTGTAGGCGACGAGCCCGGCGACGGCGACGCCGATCACGAAGCCGACGAGGATCATCGAGCGCACGATGTCGGTCGACATGTCGCCGACGAGGCGGCGCTCGGCGCGCGAGAACTGCGCCCGCGTCGACGCGGTCACACCGGGAGCCGCCTGCTCGATCCGGCGCGCGAGCTCAGCGGCTGCGACGCCGTCGCGCGCGCGCACGAGGACGTAGTTGACAGCGTCCTCGCTCCGAAGCAGCGTCGAGAGGTCGCGCCGGTCGGCGATGGCGATCGAGCTCGCGATCGACGACGTGCCGGCGATCTGGCCGACGACGCGGAAGCGCCGGCCGAGCGAGGTCACGGTCGTCCCCGGACGGGCACCGACGAGGCCCGCGAGCGCCTCGTCGACGACGATCTCGCCGGCTCGCGCCGGCCGGCCCGAGACGAGGGGCAGCGTCTGCGCCGCCGGATCCTCGCCGATCAGGTACACGAGCGAGCGCTGCTCGCCCCGCTCGAGCATCGTCGGCGCGTACACGATCGGCACCACCTCGGCCACACCCGTCAGGGAGGCGATCTGCGCGGCCGCCTGCTCGGGCAGCACAGACTGGGTCATGTGCATCGTGCGCACGCCCTCCTGCGCGACGACGACGTCGGCGCCGCTGCGGTCGATGTAGCCGGTCAGCCGCCCCTCCATGCCGGCGAGGATCGCCTTGAGCGCGAGCACGAGCAGCAGCGCGACCGCGATCCCCGCGAGACCGGCGAGCGTCCTCCCCCTGTGCGCGAGCAGCTGACGGCGGGCGAGCCGTACGCTCATCGCCGGAAGGCCGCCGCCGGGTCGAGCCGGGCGAGGTAGCGGGCGGGCAGGAAGGCGGCGACGAGCGCCATTCCGAGTGCCGCGAGCGACATCAGCGTGACGGTCTCGCCGGTGACGACGATCAGGTACCTCGGCGCCAGCGCGCTCGCGGCGCGCACGGCGGCGAGCGCGAGCAGGGTCCCCGTGATGGTCCCGGCGAGGGCGAGCGCGACCGCCTGACCGCCGGCCAGTCGCAGCAGCGGACCGTTCCGCAGGCCGATCGCCTTCAGCGTCGCGTACTCGCGGCCGCGCTCGCTCGTCGAGCCGTAGACGGTCAGGCCGATGACGAGGATCGCCACCGCGAAGGCGATCGCGACCATCGCCAGCAGCGGCCCCTTGAAGGCGCCCGTGTAGAGGCGCCGGTCGTTCGCCGCCGCCTCGTCGCGCGTCAGCGCCGACACGCCGGGAACGGCGCGCTCGATCCGAGCCGTGAGCGCCGCCGGCGAGACGCCGTCCCGCGGCCGGACGAGGAAGAAGCTCGCCGTCCGCGGCTGCCGGTTGAGCGCGTTCAGCGTCGCCCGCGTGGCGAACGCGAGCGGCGTCATCCACGCCGTCGTCCCGCGCGAGAGGCCGACGACCTGGAGCGGCGTGCCCCGGTAGGACACCGTCGAGCCGACCTCGAGCCCGTGCTCCTCGGCGACCACACGGTCGAGCACGAGCTCACCGGGCGCGCTCGGCGCGCGCCCCTCGGCCAGACTCCAGGGCCCGCCCGGCCGGCCGGGATCGAACCCGACGAGGAGCGGCAGCACGCGACGGCCGTGGAGGGTCAGCATCGCGAACTGCTGCGAGATCGGCGTCGCGGCGGCCACGCCGGGCACGCGCTCGAGCCGCTCGCCCACCTCCTCCGGGAGCACCGAGGTCTGCGCGACGAAGTTACGCGCTCCCTCCTGGCCGACGAGGACGGGCGGCTGCCGGTCGAGGTAGAGCGTCACCTGCTCGCCCATGCCGCGACGCAGGCCGGTGAGGAGCAGGACGAGCGCGACCGCGGCCGCGATCGCCAGCACGCTGACGGCGACCTTCGCCGGCTCGGAGGCGAGCTGGCGCCGGGCGACCGGGACGCGCCCGCCGCCGCTAGTGATGCCCGTCATGCCCGGCCGGCTGCTCGATCCCCGGCTGCGGAGCCGGCTCGTCTCCGCCCGAGATCGCGGGCCCGATCACGAACGACGAGAGCGAGAACATCGCCGCGAAGATCGCCAGCGCGATCGCGGGTGCCCGCCAGGTGCGGAAGCGGCGGTGCAGCCGGAGCAGGAACGGGATCGCGGCGATAAACCCGATCGCGGCGAAGAGGAGCGTCCCGACGGTACCTGCGAGCAAGGCAGCGCCCGCGAGCGGCCCGACGTGATGGAGCACGTGCGGCAGCAGCCCGACGAACCCGCCCCAGAGGGCGAGCACGGCGCTCCACGCGCGCGCGAGCACCGATCGGCGCCGCCAGAGACTCAGGGGCTCCGAGAAACTCGAGTGCGCGGTGTCCTCCATACTCCCGGCAAGTATCCGGCCCGCGGGTGAAGATCTCGCGAAGACGCCGCCGGTTCACGAGCCCGGCCGAGCATGAGAGTCTCCGTACGGTGAGCGCGCACTTCGGGATCGAGCAGCTGCGAGTCCGCGGCTTCCGCTCCGTGCGCGACGCGACGCTGCGCCCGCCCGCGCTCTGCGCGCTCGTCGGTGAGGCGAACGCCGGCAAGTCGAACTTGCTCGCCGCCGTCCGCGCCCTCCTCGACCCGGGCGCGCCCGCCGTCACCGACGAGGATCGCGCGCGGGACGGAGACGGGGTCGTCCGCATCGAGGCGGACATCCGCAGCGGCGAGTCGCTCGTCTTCGAGGATTCCCCTGGCCGTGACATCGCTCGCTCGGCCGCGGGTGCGCCGTCCGTGCTCTTCCTTCCCGCGGCGCTTCGGAGTGGGTCGGTCGTGGCGGCCCCCGTCCGGCGAGGCGCGGCCGGGAAGGCCGCTGAGCTCCTCGGGTCGGCCTTCGCCGCCCAGGTCGCGCCGCACGACCGGGACGGCTCCGCCACTGCGCCGGCGCTCTCGTTCCTGCACGGGCTCGAGTCCTGCTGCGCGTTCGGGGTAACCGGCGTCGTGCTCCTGGTCGAAGAGCCGGAGCTGTACCTGCGCCCCCAGGCGCAGCGCTACCTCTACCGGCTCCTGCGCCGTTTCGCCGACGGCGGGAACCAGGTCATCTACTCCACACACGCGCCCGCCTTCCTCAACGTCGCCCGCCTCGAGGAGCTGGCGCTCGTCGAGCACCACCGGAAGGCCGGCACGCGGATCGTGCAGCCGGAGCCGCTGCCGGCGACGAAGGACTTCCGTGCGCTGAGCGAGTTCGACAGCGAGCGGAGCGAGCTGTTCCTCGCCCGTGCCGCGCTCCTCGTCGAGGGCAGGACCGAGAAGCTCGTCTTTCCGTTCGTCTTCGAGGCGCTCGGCCACGATCCCGACCAGGAGGCGATCTCGATCGTGGAGTGCGGCGGCAAGGGGAATCTGCCGCTCTTCATCCGCATCTGCCAGGCGACCGGCATCCCCTACGTGGTCGTCCACGACCGCGACGCCCAGCCGGGACGCGACCCGCTCGCGGGCGAGCGCGAGCGCAACGCGCTGATCGCGGAGCTCGCCGGGGATGAGCGCACGATCGTGCTCGAGCCCGACTTCGAGGGCGTCGCCGGGCTCCGCGGCCGCAGCCACAAGCCCCAGCGCGCCCTCGAGCGGTTCCGAACGCCCGGCGCCGAGGTCCCGGGACCGCTTGCACGCGCTGCCGAGCTGGTGCTCGCCCTCGCCCGTGACTAGCGCGGACACCTACGGCGAGGTTGCAGCTGCGCTCGCGCGCCGCCGCGGCAGGAAGCGCGGCGTCTCCGCGGCGTAGCTCTCC
>JBBDWU010000018.1:0-3675 GCA_040902725.1 Gaiellaceae bacterium
AACCTGCGACCTCGCGCTCCGGAGGCGCGCGCTCTATCCCCTGAGCTACAGGCGCTTAGCGGTCTAGTCTAGCCCGGGTGGACGTGAGCGCCCGGATCGCGACCCTGAAGCTCGCGGAGACGTTCGTCATCTCCCGTGAGGCTGCGGACGAGGCCGAGGTCGTCCAGGTCGAGCTGCGCCACGAGGACGTCAGCGGCTTCGGCGAGGCCGCGCCGATGGAGCACTACGGCGAGACCCCCGCCTCCGCGCTCGCCTACGTCGAGGAGCACTCCGGCCTACTCGGGTACGACCCGTTCGCGCTCGACGAGGTCCTGGCCCGCCTGCCCGCGGAGGAGTTCGCCGCCCGGGCGGCGCTCGACGCGGCGCTGCACGACCTCCAGGGCAAGCTGCTCGGCCTGCCGGTCTGGCGCCTGCTCGGCCTCCGCCGCGCGGGCCCGCCGACCTCCTGGACGGTCTGGCTCGGGACTCCGGACGACATGGCCGCCCGCGCCGCCCGCGCCTCCGACCGCTTCCTCCGCCTCAAGCTGAAGCTCGGCGGGCGGGACCGGCTGGACGTCGATCGCGTACGGGCGGTGCGAGAGGCGACCGCGCTGCCGCTCCAGGTGGACGTGAACGAGTACTGGACGCTCGACGAGGCGCTCGACGCGCTGCCTCGGCTCGCCGAGCTCGGCGTCGAGTACTGCGAGCAGCCGCTCCCCGCGGGCGATCCCGGCGGCCCCGAGCTGAAGCGGCGCTCGCCGATCCCGATCTACGTCGACGAGGACTGCCACACCCTCTCCGACGTCGCCGCCTGCGCCGAGCGCGCGCACGGCATCAACGTCAAGCTGGCGAAGTCGGGAGGGATCCGCGAGGCGGTCCGGATGGCGCACGCGGCGCGCGCCCTCGGGCTCGGCGTGATGCTCGGCTGCATGCTCGAGTCGGGGCTCGGCATCGCCGCGGCCGCCCAGATCGCGTCGCTCTGCGACCACGTCGATCTCGACGGGAACCTGCTGCTCGCGAGCGACCCCTGGCCGGGCGTGGAGTTCCGCGACGGTGTCCAGTTGCCCTCCGAGGAGCCGGGGCTTGGCGTATCTGATTCTCGCTGAGGGTTATTCGGGCGACGCGCACTACGGCAAGACGGCGCGCGGCGTCGTCCGCTACCGGCGCGACGACGTCGTCTGCCTGCTCGACTCCACGCGGGCGGGGGAGACGATGGACGGCGTGCCGATCGTCGCGACCGTGGACGATGCGCGGGGCTTCGAGCCCGATACGGCGCTCGTCGGCGTGGCCACGCAGGGCGGCCGGTTCCCCGCCGCCTGGCGGGAGCTGCTGAAGCAGTGCATCGCGGCCGGCCTCCATGTCGAGAGCGGCCTGCACGAGTTCCTCGGCGACGACGAGGAGCTGAGCGGGCTCGCGCGCCGGCACGGAGTCGAGCTGCGCGACCTCCGCCGGCCGCCAGGCGACCTCGACGTGCCGACCGGCGAGAACCTCACGCTGCCGGCCACGATCGTCCACACGGTCGGCTCGGAGTGCGCGATCGGCAAGAAGACCGTCGCGCTCGAGCTCGACCTGGAGGCGCGGCGGCGCGGGCTCGCCTCCGCGTTCGTCCCCACCGGGCAGACCGGGATGGTGATCGCCGGCTGGGGCATCGCGGTCGACGCCGTGGTGGCCGACTTCCTCGCCGGAGCCGCCGAGCGGCTCGTCGTCGAGGGCTATCGGCGTGGCGGCACGGAGTTGCTCTTCGTCGAGGGCCAGGGGTCGCTCGTCCACCCGGCGTACTCGGGCGTGACGCTCGGGCTGCTCCACGGGTGCGCACCCCACGTGCTCGTCCTCTGCCACCGCGCCGGCCAGACCGAGGTGGAGGGCTACCCGGGGCACGCGATCCCGCCGCTCGCGGAGCTCGTGGAGCTCTACGAGCGCGTGTCGCTGCCTGCCCGACGCGCTCGAGTCGCGGTGATCGCCCTCAACACGGCGGGCCTGGACGAGGGTGACGCGCGCGCGGCGATCGCAGCCGCCGGGGTCGCGACCGGGCTCCCTGCTGACGATCCGGTGCGCTTCGGCGCCGAGGCGCTGCTGGACGCTATTTCGGGGTAGGTCCGAGCGCTCGAAAAGATGGGTCCGGCGGCCTATTGGGGCCATCCGGCCAGGGTGCGATGCTCTTCGTGGACGCGTCCCCCCAGTAGGAAGGCACGATGAGACGACACTTCGTGGCACTCGCTGCGCTCTGCGTGGCACTGACATTCGCCGGCTCCGCGTCGGCGCTCGACGTCGGCGTCACTGACGATGAGGGCAACGTCAATCCGAGCTTCGTCTTCTCGACGCTCGACGACCTCGGCATGACGACGAACGTCATGTCGATGCGCTGGGACCCGCTCAATCCACTTGGGCTGCCGGCCAACTTCGCCGACATCGCGGCCGCCGTCACCGCTGCGCAGGCGCGCGGGGTCACCGTGATCCTCGCGACCTACCAGACGGTCAACACCGGCATCACCGATACGCCCAACGGCCCGGCCGTCTTCGCGCAGTGGCTCCAGCAAGTTGCCACGGCGTGCCCGCTCTGCGTGCGCAAGGTGATCGTGCTCAACGAGCCGAACCTCCAGTTCTTCTTCAAGCCGACGTTCGACAGCTCGTGCCAGCCGACGTCGCCGTCCGTCTACGCGCAGACGCTGGCCGCGGCCTACGACGCGCTCAAGGCGGTCAGCCCGTCGAGCCAGGTCTACGGCATCGGCCTCTCGCCGCGCGGGAACGATCGCTGCAACGCGGTCAGCAACGTCTCGATGTCGCCGGTCAAGTTCCTGGCCGCGCTCGGCAAGGCGTACAAGGCGATGGGGCGGACGAGGCCGCTGATGGACGCGATCAGCTTCCACCCCTACCCCGACCGCAACGACCAGGGGCCCGAGGTCGGGTACCGCTGGCCGAACATCGGCGTCCCGAACCTCGACCGCCTGAAGCAGGCGTTCCACGACGCCTTCTTCGGGACGGCGCAGCCGGTGATCGGCGTCTCGAGCGGCGCGGGCGCGGCGATCAAGATCGCGCTCGACGAGCTCGGCTACCAGGTCGACACGCAGTCGCGCTCCGGCTACGCGGAGAACGAGAACGTCCCGATGATCACGGAGGAGACACAGGCCGACTGGTACGCCGACGTGATCGCCCTCTACGCGTGCGACCCGAGTGTCGAAAGCCTGAACTTCTTCCACCTGCGCGACGAGGCCGACCGGCGCCGCTTCCAGAGCGGCCTCGTGCGGATCGACTACTCGCAGCGGCCGTCCTACGACGCCGTCAAGAACGCGATCGCGCAGAACCAGACGTGCCAGGGAACGCCTGTCGCCTGGCGGCCGGCCACCACCGTCATCGGTGCCAAGGCGCTCTTCCCGCGCGCCGTCAAGGGCTCGAAGAAGCAGACCATCTTCCAGTTCCAGGTGACCGCCGAGGAGAACGCAACGTACGAGGCAACGCTCACGGCCAAGAGCACGGGGAAGGGCAAGGGCAAGGGCAAGGGCAAGCCTGTCGCGACCGCGACGGGCGAGATCCGCGCCTACTTCAAGCCGTTCATCCAGTTCAGGGGGCGGCTCGGTGCGGGCGACTACGAGGTCAAGATCCTGCTCGTGGCCGAAGACGCCGAGGGGCGGAGATTCTCGTCCGTGACGACGCTCACCGTCAAATAGAGGGCACTGGGGTGGGGGGGGGGGGGGGGGG
>JBBDWU010000018.1:3685-40746 GCA_040902725.1 Gaiellaceae bacterium
TCGGCGTGACCGTGGTCGCGGTCATCGCCGACACCCACCTACCTCGCGGCGCGCGCTCGCTGCCGCACGAATGCCTGGAGCGGCTGCGGGCCGCCGACGTGATCCTGCACGCGGGCGACGTCGTCTCGGCGGCCTTCTTCCAGGAGCTCGAGGCGCTCGGCCCGCCCGTGCACGGCGTGCGCGGAAACATGGACGAGGGTGCCTTGCGGGAGACGCTGCCCGCGGAGCGCGTGGTGGAGGCGGGCGGCGTGCGGATCGGGATGCTCCACGACGCGGGCCCGCGCGCGGGGAGGGAGGGGCGGCTCGCCGCCCGCTTCCCCGACTGCCAGGCGGTCGTCTACGGACACACCCACGTGCCGCAGGTCCAGCGCTTCCAGCACCTGTGGATCCTCAACCCGGGCAGCCCCACCGAGCGGCGCCGCGCGCCGGGCCACTCGATGATCGTCCTGCACGTCGTGCAGCCGACCCGGCTCGTTCCGGAGCTGGTCGCGCTCGGCCCTTGACACGAACGCGTGTTCGCTCTACCATTGCGAACACATGTTCGTTCGGGTCATCACCATCTCGCTCGTCGTCCTCGTCGCATGGGCCGTCCTGGCGCGCACGTCGGAGGGGGCCGGCCCCGAGCGGGCCTACGTGGTCAGGTACGGGGACACGCTCTGGACGATCGCGGTCGCGCACTACGGCGGCGACCCGCGCGCCGCGGTCTGGGAGATCCGCGAGCGCAACGGCCTCGCCGGCGCGCTGATCCGGCCGGGCGAGCGGATCGTCCTTCCGTAGCTCCCTAGACTTGGGGCGTGGACCTCGACGTCGTCTTTCTCGGCACCGCCGGGTCGATGCCGACCGCGCAGCGCGCGCCGTCGGCGACGCTGCTCCGCCGTGGCGGGGAGCGGCTGCTGTTCGACTGCGGCGAGGGAACCCAGCGGCAGCTGCTCCGCTCGGCCGTCGGCCTCCTCGAGTTGCGCGAGGTCTTCGTCTCGCACTTCCACGCCGACCACTACCTCGGTCTGCCCGGGATGCTGAAGACGTTCGCGCTCCGCGGCCGCGACCTCCCGATCACGATCTACGGCCCGCGCGGCCTCCGTGACCTGTTCTCGTCGCTTCGCCGGATCTTCGGGAAGCTCACCTACGAATACGAGCTGGTCGAGCTCACGCCGGGCGACATCCTCGACAGGGGCGACTACGAGCTGGCCGCATTCGAGGTCCGGCACAGCGTGACGGCGCTGGGGTTCGCGCTGACCGAGGCTCCCCGTCCCGGCCGCTTCGACGTCGCCGCGGCCGACGCTCTGGGCGTTCCGTCGGGGCCGGAACGTGGCGCGCTGCAGCGCGGCGAGGCGGTGACGCTGGTGGACGGGCGCGCGATCGCGCCCGACGATGTGCTCGGCCCGCCGCGTCCAGGCCGCAAGGTCGTGCTGGCGGGCGACACCGCGTACTCGTCCGCCGTCGTCGCGGCCGCGCGCGGGGCCGACCTACTCGTCCACGAGGCGACGTTCTGCGAGGAGGAGCGCGACCGCGCCGCGGAGACCTCGCACTCGACGGCCGCCGACGCCGCGCAGGTCGCGCTCGAGGCGGAGGTGGCGGTGCTGGCCGTCACGCACCTCTCGCCCCGGTACTTCGGCCCCGACGTGGCGGCCGAGGCGCGCGCGATCTTCCCCGAGACCGTGGTCCCGCGCGACTTCGACGTCATCGAGGTGCCGTTCCCGGAGCGGGGGCCGCCGCGCCTGCTCAAGGCCGCGGCCGCGGCGCCGAAGCGGCAGCCCGAGCCTGCGCCCGCCGAGGTTCCCTAGGATCCCATTCCGATGACGCGGATGGTCCAGGTCGCGGTCGCGGGAGACATCACGGAGGCGGAGGAGCTGCGCACGATCCTGCGCGAGGCCGGGATCGCCTCCGAGGTCGAGCCGGCGGTCGAGCACCATCCGACCGAGGTCGAGGACGTCCCGCAGAAGGTGCTGGTGGACGAGTCGGAGCTCGAGGCGGCACAGAACGCGATCGAGGCCCTGTCCGAGCCGGACGACCTCCTCGGCGCGTAGAGTTTGGGGACGATGACGACTGTGGCGGTCTTCCGTGGCCGGCCGGCCCGCGCTGCGGGCGCGGCGGCCCGGTCAGCATTTCCTTCGTAGCCGCGAGCTCGTCCGCTCGCTGATCGACGACGCCGGGGTTCGAGCCGGCGATCTTGTCGTGGACGTCGGCGCCGGCCGCGGTGCGCTCACGGCCGAGCTCGTCGCGAGCGGGGCGGAGGTCTGGGCGGTGGAGGCCGATCCGGGGCTCGCCGAGGTACTGCGGCAGCGGTTCGGCGGGCGCGTCCTCGTCGTGGAGGCCGACGCGCGGCGCCTGCGCTGGCCCGAGCGGCCGTTCGCCGTCGTCGCGAACCTCCCGTTCGCGGGAGCGGGCGCGATTCTCGAGCCGCTGCTCGGCGACTCCGCGGTCCCGCTCCGCCGGGCCGAGCTCGTCCTCCAGTGGGAGGCGGCCGTCAAGCGGGCGGCCGTCTGGCCGAGCACTGCGCGGAGCGTCGTCTGGGGCTCGCTCTACGAGCTCGGCGTCGCCCGCAGGATCGCGCCGGCCGCCTTCGCGCCGCCACCCTCCGTGGACGCAGGGGTTCTGCGCGCAGTCCGTCGCGACGAGCCCCTCGTCCACGACGCGGCCGCCTACCGCGCCTTCGTGCGGCGCGCGTTCGACGCGCGGCTGCCGCTCCGGAAGCTCTTCCCGCCCCGGACGGTGAAGCGCCTCGCCGTGGAGCTGGGCTTCTCGCCGGACGCGCTCCCGCGTGACCTCGACGCCAGGCAATGGGCGCTCGTCTTCCGCGCCGTCCGGCCGTTGCGCTAGTGTCCCCGGCGATCCGTGCCCCTTTAACCCGGCCCAGTGAGGCCGGAAAGGAGTCGAATGACGGTGCCCGCGCACGCCGCGACGGCGGGAAAGGTCCTGCTCGACGCGGACGCGATCCAGCGCACGCTCTCGCGCATCGCCCACGAGATCATCGAGCGCAACGACGAGCTCGAGCGGGTCGCCCTCGTTGGCATCCACACGCGCGGGGTCCCGCTCGCGCACCGGCTGCGGCGCCTGATCGAGGAGCGCTCGGGCGTGGAGCTTCCGGTGGGCTCGGTCGACATCACCTTCTACCGCGACGACGTCCAGATCCGCGGCGGCGAGGCCCCGCTGCACCCGCAGCCGCTCGTGCGCGCGACTCAGCTCGAGTTCGCGCCAGAGGGGATGACGTGCATCCTCGTCGACGACGTCCTCTACACGGGACGCACGATCCGCGCCGCGATCGAGGCGCTCTTCGCCTACGGCCGTCCCGCCCGCGTGCAGCTCGCCGTCCTCGCCGACCGCGGCCACCGCGAGCTCCCGATCCGCCCCGACTACGTCGGCAAGAACCTCCCGACCTCCCGCGGCGAGCGCGTGCAGGTGCAGCTCGTCGAGGTGGACGAGGTCGACTGCGTCCTGCTCGTCGAAAGCCCCGAGGAGACAAGATGAGCCACCCGGCCACACCTGGCGGCGCCTGGCCCGCGGGCACGCGGCGCCAGGCGGCGTCCTCAGTCGCGCCCGTATGCCTGCATACGAGCGCTCCCTGCGTCCTTGCCTGGCTTGGTGCCCACGACCCAGGCATCCACCAATGTGACCGGGAGGCTCATCGCAATGGCTGACATCCGCTTCATGCGGGAGACGCTCCCGCCCCGGCCGCCCGACCGGCGGCACCTGATCTCGATCCGCGACCTCGACCTCGACGACGTCGAGCGGCTGCTGGCGACGGCGCAGAGCTTCGAGGCGTCCCTGGAGCGCGAGGTGAAGAAGCTGCCGACGCTGCGCGGCCGCACGGTCGTGACGCTGTTCTACGAGTCCTCGACCCGCACCTCGTCGAGCTTCGAGCTGGCGGCGAAGCGGCTCTCGGCCGACACGATGTCGATCAAGGCGGCCGGCTCGGCCGTCGACAAGGGCGAGTCGCTCAAGGACACGGCGCTCACCCTCGCCGCGTACGACCCGGACGTGATCGTCATCAGGCACCCGCACATCGGCGCGCCGCAGCTGGTCGCCCGCGTCACCGAGGCCCGGGTCGTCAACGCCGGCGACGGCAAGCACCAGCACCCGACCCAGGCGCTGCTCGACCTCTACACGATGCGGCAGGCGCTCGGGCGCCTCGAAGGCCTCCACGTCGCGATCGTCGGCGACGTCCTCCACTCGCGCGTCGCCCGCTCGCTGATCCAGGCGCTCGAGCTCGTCGGCGCGCGGACGACGCTCGTCGGGCCCCCGACGCTGATCCCCCGCGGGATCGCGACCGAGTCCTCGACCGACATCGGCGCGATCCGCGACGCGGACGTCGTCTACGTGCTCCGGATGCAGCACGAGCGGATGCTCGAGGGCGCCAACTACGTCCCCTCGCTGCGCGAGTACGCGGAGCGCTGGTGCGTCACCCCGGCGCGACTGCGGCCCGGCCAGGTGGTCATGCACCCGGGCCCGATGAACCGCGGCGTCGAGATCGACCCGCTCGTCGCGGACGCGGCGGAGACGCTGATCCAGGCGCAGGTGCGCTCCGGGCTCGTCGTCCGGATGGCCGTGCTCTACGACCTGCTCACCCACGGCCCGGCGCCCGTCCCGGTCGAGGCCGCGATGGAGGTGGCCTGAATGGCGAAGCTGACCGCGAAGAGCCGCACCAGGGAGAACGTGATCGTCCGCGGCGCGCGCGTGCTCGACCCCGCGGAGGGCTTCGACCAGGTCGTCGACGTCCGCGTGGATTCCGGGGTCGTCGCCCACATCGGCAACAACCTCGACACGAACGAGCACCGCGTCGTCGAGGGCGAGGGCCTCGTGCTCGCGCCTGCCTTCGTCGACCCGCACGTCCACCTGCGCACGCCCGGCCGCGAGGACGAGGAGACGATCGCGAGCGGCACCGCGGCCGCCGCGGCGGGCGGCTACTGCGCCATCCTCGCCATGCCGAACACCGACCCGGTGGTCGACTCGGGCGCCGTGCTCGAGTCGCTCGTCGAGCGGGCCCGGGACGAGGCGGAGATCCCCGTCGGCTTCCTGGGAGCGATCTCCAAGGGCCAGGAGGGAGCGGTGCTGACCGAGATGGCGGAGCTCGCCGACCGCGGCGCCGTCGCCTTCAGCGACGACGGGCGGCCCGTCGCGTCCGCCGGTCTGATGCGCCGCGCGCTCCAGTACTCCGCCGTCACCGGACGCAAGCTCGCACTCCACTGCGAGGAGCCCGCGCTGTCCCAGGCGGGCCAGGTGCACGAGGGCACGGTCGCCGCCGAGCTCGGGTTCACCGGCTATCCGTCGGTCGCCGAGAGCCTGATGGTCGAGCGCGACCTGGCGCTGGCCGCTTACGAAGGGCGGCCGCTGCACCTGCTCCACCTGTCCGCGCGCGAATCGGTGGAGGCGCTCGTGCGCGCCCAGGCCGCCGGCGTCGAGGCGACGGCCGAGGTGACCCCGCATCACCTCTGCCTCACCGACGAGGCGGTGCGCTCGCTCGACCCGAACGTGAAGATGAACCCGCCGCTGCGCGCCGAGGAAGACCGCGTGGCGCTGATCGAGGCGCTCCGCACGGGGGCGATCGGCTCGATCGCCACCGACCACGCGCCGCACGCGCGGCACGAGAAGGACGTGCCCTTCGAGGAGGCGCCGTTCGGCGTCACCGGCCTGGAGACGGCGTTCGCGGTGCTCTACACGCACCTCGTGCGCCCCGGCCTGCTGTCGCTGGAGACGCTGCTCCAGCGGCTCTCGCACGGCCCCGCCGAGGCCTACGGGCTCACGCCGCCGCGGATCGCGGTGAGGGCACCCGCGAACCTCGTCCTGCTCGACCTCGAGGGGGCGTGGCGGGTGGAGGAGAGCTCGTTCCGCTCGCGCTCGGTCAACTCCTGGCTGCTCGGCGAGACGCTCACGGGCCGGGTTCGGCTGACGGTGGCCGACGGGCGCGTAGCGTTCGCCGCATGAACGGCTTCCTCGCGCTCGAGGACGGCACCGTGCTGGAAGGGGAGTCCGTAGGCGCCGAGGGTCATGCCTTCGGCGAGGCGGTCTTCACCACCGCGATGACCGGCTACCAGGAGGTCGTCACCGACCCCAGCTACGCGGAGCAGATCGTGTGCTTCAGCGCGCCCATGGTCGGCAACTACGGGGTCGAGCCGGGCCGGTCGGAGTCGGCGCGGCCGCACGCGCGCGCAGTGCTGATGCGGGAGGCGCGCGGGCCGGCCTGGACGGACTGGCTCCACGAGCACGGGATCGTCGCGCTCTCGGGAATCGACACGCGCACGCTCGTCCTCACGCTTCGCGAGGCCGGCGCGATGCGCGCGGTGGCGGTGGCGGGGCAGTCGACGGTCGAGGAGGCGCTCGAGGCCGCCCGGGCGCAGCCGCCGATGGAGGGCCGCGGGCTCGCGTCCCTCGTCTCGACGTCCGAGTCGTACGTGCACGCGGAGGAGGGCGACGTGCGCGTCGCGGTGGTGGACTACGGCTGCAAGCGCTCGATCCTCCGCCGCCTGGCCGGGGCGGGGGCGCAGGTCACCGTCTACCCCCACGACGTCGACGCGGACACGCTCGCCGGCTTCGACGGCGTCGTCCTCTCGAACGGCCCCGGCGACCCGGAGCCGCTGTCGGCGGAGACCGAGGTCGTGCGCGAGCTCCTCGGCCGGACGCCGGTGCTCGGCATCTGCCTCGGCCACCAGCTGCTCGCGCTCGCCACCGGGCACCGCACCTACAAGCTCCCCTTCGGCCACCGCGGCGCGAATCATCCTGTCCTCGACCGCCGCACGAACAGCGTCCTCGTCACGAGCCAGAACCACGGCTTCGCCGTCGAGGCCTCCGACGCGCGCGAGGCGACGCACGTCTCCCTCTACGACGGCACGGTCGAGGGCCTCGACTTCCCCGCGGAGCGCGCCCGCGCGGTGCAGTTCCATCCCGAGGCGGGCCCCGGTCCCCACGACGCCTGGCCGATCCTCACTGACTTCGTCGAGGAGTTGAAGTGACCCGCCCGCGGCGCCCGATCGGCCGCTGGCGGCTGCAAGGCGGCGCCATGCGGCGTCCTCGGTCGCGCCCGTATGCCCCGCATACGAGCGCTCCCTGCGTCCTTGCCTGGCTTGCCTTTCGCACGCCATCGGCTCAATCGGCCACCACGGGAGGGCCACTGCGTGCCGCGGCGTAGCGACCTCCACTCGATCTGCGTCATCGGCTCCGGCCCGATCGTCATCGGCCAGGCCTGCGAGTTCGACTACGCGGGCTGCCAGGCGCTGAAGGTCCTCCGCGAGGAAGGCTTCCGCACCGTCGTCGTCAACTCGAACCCGGCGACGATCATGACCGACCCCGGCTTCGCCGACGCCACCTACCTCGAGCCGCTCGACGTCGCCGGCATGACAGCGGTGCTCGAGCGCGAGCGGCCGGACGCGCTGCTGCCGACGCTGGGCGGGCAGACGGCGCTCAACCTGGCCGTCGCGCTCACGGAGGCGGGCGTGCTGGCGGAGCTCGAGGTCGAGCTGATCGGCGCGCCGGTCGACGTCATTCGCCGCGCCGAGGACCGCGAGCTCTTCCGGGAAGCCGTCCAGAGCGTCGGCCTCCAGGTGCCGCGCTCGAAGATCGTGACCTCGCTGGACGAGCTCGAAGGGCTCTCGCTCCCGGCGGTCGTGCGCCCGGCCTTCACGCTCGGCGGCCAAGGCGGCGGGTTCGCCTCCACCGAGGCGGAGCTGGCCGCGCAGGTCCGCATCGGCCTGCGGGAGAGCCCGATCTCCCAGGTGCTGGTCGAGGAGTCCGTCCGCGGCTGGGACGAGTTCGAGCTCGAGGTGATCCGCGACGCGGCGGACAACGTGGTCATCGTCTGCTCGATCGAGAACCTCGACCCGATGGGCGTCCACACCGGCGACTCGGCCACCGTCGCTCCCCAGATGACGCTGGCCGACGAGGAGTACCAGGTGCTGCGCGACGCGGCCGCCGCCGTGATCCGCGCCGTCGGAGTCGAGTGCGGCGGCTCCAACATCCAGTTCGCGCGCGACCGCGACACGGGCGAGGTGCGCGTGATCGAGATGAACCCGCGCGTCTCCCGCTCGTCGGCCCTCGCCTCCAAGGCGACCGGCTATCCGATCGCCAAGGTCGCCGCCAAGCTGGCCGTCGGCTACACGCTCGACGAGATCCCCAACGACCTCACCGGCACGACGCCGGCCAGCTTCGAGCCGACGCTCGACTACGTCGTCGTCAAGTTCCCGCGCTTCGCCTTCGAGAAGTTCCCCGGCGCCGACACGACGCTGGGGACGCAGATGAAGTCGGTGGGCGAGGCGATGGGGATCGGGCGCACGTTCAAGGAGGCGTTCGCGAAGGCGCGCGCCGGGCTCGAGGGCGACCTGGTCTTCGACCCCGAGGGCCTCCACCCATGGTTCCAGCGCGAGCTCGCGGAGCTCGAGCTCAACGGGCTGCCGGAGGGCCCGCGCGTCTTCCGCCGCGTCGACTCGTGCGCCGGCGAGGTCGAGGCGAACTCGAACTACTACTACTCGACCGTAGGCGAGCGGGACGAGGCGCCGCCCACGGGCGACGCCCCCCGCGTCGTCATCCTCGGCTCCGGCCCCAACCGGATCGGCCAGGGGATCGAGTTCGACTACTGCTGCGTGCACGCGGCGCAGAGCTTCCGCGCGCTCGGCTACGAGGCGGTGATGGTCAACTGCAACCCCGAGACGGTCTCGACCGACTACGACACGTCCGACCGCCTCTACTTCGAGCCGCTCGTCGAGGAGCACGTGCTTCCGGTGCTCGAGCGGGAGCAGCCCGAGGGCGTCGTGATCCAGTTCGGGGGCCAGACGCCGCTGAAGCTGGCGCGGGCGATCGAGGAGGCCGGCTTCCGGATCATGGGCACGCCCTTTGCGGCCGTCGACCTCGCCGAGGACCGCGCCGCCTTCGCGCGGCTGCTGGCCGGGCTCGGAGTGCTCGTGCCGGAGTGGGGGATCGCCGAGACCGCGGCCGAGGCCGTCGCCGCGGCGGAGCGGATCGGCTATCCGGTGCTGGCGCGGCCTTCCTATGTCCTCGGCGGTCGCGCGATGCGCGTCTGCTACTCGGCAGCCGACGTCGAGGCAGCCCTCGCCGACGCGACCGGGCCCGTGCTGCTCGACCGCTTCGTCGACCAGGCGGTGGAGCTCGACGTCGACGCCCTCTGCGACGGGGACGAGACGTACGTCGCGGCCGTCATGCAGCACGTCGAGGAGGCGGGCGTCCATTCCGGCGACTCGTCCTGCGTGCTGCCGCCCGTGTCCCTTTCCTCGGTGCGCGAGCGCGAGGCCGTGGAGGCGGTGCGGCTGATCGCGCCGGCCCTCGGCGTTGTCGGCTTGGTCAACGTGCAGCTCGCGGTGGCGGACGGCGAGGTCTACGTCCTGGAGGCCAACCCGCGCGCCTCGCGCACGGTCCCGTTCGCCAGCAAGGCGATCGGCCTCAACCTCGTGGACGCCGCCTGCCGGCTGATGGCGGGCGCGAAGCTGTCCGACCTCGACCTGCCCCGCGACCTGACGCCGCGACACGTCTCCGTGAAGGCAGCCGTCTTCCCCTTCGGCCGCTTCCCCGGCTCCGACCCCGTCCTCGGGCCTGAGATGCGCTCGACCGGCGAGGTGATGGCGAGCGCGACCGACTTCCCGACCGCGTTCGCCAAGGCCGAGCGGGCCGCCGGCCGGCCGCTGCCCGCTGCCGGGACGGCCTTCTTCTCCGTGCGGGACGCCGACAAGCCCGCGATCGTCGCAGTCGCGCGGACGCTCGCCGACCTCGGCTTCGAGCTGCTGGCGACCGTGGGGACGGCCAAGGCGCTGGCGGGCGCAGGCATCGCCGTCGGCGAGGTCGAGAAGCATGCCGCGATCGTCGACCGGCTCCGCACCGGCCGCTGCGACCTCGTCGTCAACACCCCGCAGGGCTCGGGCGCCCGCGGGGACGGCTACCGGATCCGCGAGGCCGCGCTCGCCGCGCGCGTCCCCTGCATCACCACGCTCTCGGGCGCCGCCGCCGCGGTGCAGGCGATCGCGGACGCGCGGGAGGAGGAGGCCCTGTCCCTCCAGGAGCGGCTCAGTGCGTAGGGAGCGCGTGCGCATGCTCGCCGCGGAGCCGGTGGGGCCGTACACGCTGCTGCGCCTCGAGCGGGGCGGCCTCGACCCGGGGCGGCCGGGCCAGTTCTTCATGCTCGAGGCGCCCGGCCGGCTGCTGCCGCGGCCGATGAGCCTCTGCCTTGCGCCCCCCGGAGAGCTCGGATTCCTGATCGACGCGATCGGGCCTGGGACGCGCGCACTCTGCGCGCTCGACCAGGGCGACTCGCTCGCCGTGCTCGGGCCGCTCGGCAACGGCTTCCGCCTCGACGTCGCCAGGCCGCTCCTCGTCGGCGGGGGGATCGGCGTCGCCCCGTTCCCGTACCTCTCCGAGGCGCTGGGCGGCGCGCCCGCGCTGCTCGGCTTCCGGAGCGCGCTCCACGCCGAGGCGGCGGCGCTCGTCCCGAACGCGGAAGTCGTCCTCGAGCCCGAGTACGTGACCGAGCGGCTCGAGCCGGGCTTCGACGTGCTCGCCTGCGGCCCGGAGCCGATGCTCGAGGCGGTGCGCGCGCTCGCCCCCGACGCGCAGCTCGCCTGGGAGGCGCCGATGGCTTGCGGCTACGGCGCCTGCTACGGCTGCGCGGTCGAGCTGGACGGCCGCTGGAAGCGTCTCTGCGTGGAAGGGCCGGTGCTCAGTGCTGCTGCTTAACGCCTCGGGCTGCCTGGACGCGCTGACGGCGGCCGACACGGCCCGCGCGCTCGACGCCTTCGTGACCAAGACGGTGACGCCCCACGAGCGCGCCGGCAACGCGCCGGTCCGGATCGCCGAGACCGAGGTCGGGATGCTCAACTCGATCGGCCTCGCGAATCCGGGCCGCGAGCGCTTCCTCGCCGAGACCCTCCCGCGGCTCCACGAGCTGGGGGTGCCGCTCTGGGTTTCGGTCGGTGGCTTCACCGCCCAGGAATACGCGGAGACGTGCGAGCGGCTCGACGGGATCGCCGCGATCGAGCTCAACCTCTCCTGCCCGAACGTCGAGGAGGCCCCGGAGACCGCCCCGGAGATCGTCGCCGCCTGCCGCGCCGTCACGAGCCTGCCGCTCTACGCAAAGCTGTCGCCGGCTGTCTGGGACGTCGCCGAGGCGGCCAGGGCGGTCGCCGCCGCCGGCGCCGACGGGCTCTCGCTCGTGAACACGATCCGCGGCCTCGCGCTCGACGAGCGGACGCTCGCACCGACCCTCGGGCCCGCCGTGGGCGGCCTCTCGGGGCCGGCCCTCAAGCCGGTCGCGCTCGCAGCCGTCTACGCGTGCGCGCGAGCCGTCGACCTGCCGATCGTGGGCATGGGCGGCGTCCAGTCCGGCCGCGACGCCCTCGACCTCCTCGCCTGCGGGGCGAGCGCCGTGGCCCTCGGGACCGTGCTCTTCGCGGACCCCGATGCGCCCGGCCGGGTCCGCTCGGAGCTGGCGGCGGAGCTCGCCCTCCGCGGCCTCGAAGGTCCGGAGGACGCGGTCGGCCTGGCCCACGAGGACCGGTTACAGACCAGAAAACACCTGGATATCGGCGGAAAAGCTCTGGTTTGACCGCGCCCGCGAAGTTGCTAGACTCGTGCGCTCTGTGGTTCCGCCCAAGACCCAGGCGCAAGCTCCCGCCCGCTCCCTCGACCAGCGCATGGACGCGCTTCGGCGGGCGAACGAGATCCGGGTCCGGCGCGCGCAGCTGAAGAAGGACCTCAAGGACGGGCGCGTGAAGGTCGATGAGATCCTCCGCCGGCCGCCCGACTACGTCGAGACGGCGAAGGTCTTCGACATCCTCATGGCCGTCCCCAAGTTCGGTCGCGTGAAGGCCGCCCGGTTCCTGAACACCTGCCGGATCAGCCAGTCGAAGACGGTGGGCGGCCTCTCCGAGCGCCAGCGGGCGGAGCTCATTGGCCTCTTCGACCGCGCGTAGCTGGCCGGTCTTCGTCGTCACCGGCCCGTCCGGTGCGGGCAAGAGCATGCTGGAGAAGGAGTTGCTGGAGCGGCTCGCGGGCCGGCTCGAGCTCGCCGTCTCCGCGACGACGCGGCCGAGGCGACCGACCGAGACGCACGGGCGCGACTACTGGTTCGTCACGAACGACGAGTTCGACCGGATGGTGGCGGAGGACGAGTTCTTGGAGTGGGTGTCCTACGTTTCCGGCCACCGGTACGGAACGCCGCGGTCCGAGATCGAGCGGATCCGCGGGGTGGGCCGGGCGCCGTTGCTCGACCTCGAGACCGAGGGCGCGCTGCGGGTGCGGGACGACGTTGCCGGCGCCGTGACGATCTTCGTGGACGCGCCGACGTTCGAGGAGCTCGAGCGCCGGCTCCGGGAGCGGGCGACCGAGAGCGAGGGCGAGATCGAGGAGCGGCTCACCCTCGCGAGGCAGCAGCGCGAGCTGGCGGGCGAGTTCGACCACGTGGTCGTCAACGACGAGCTGCAGCGGGCCGTGGACGAGCTCACGGCCATCGTCAGCGGTGCACTGAGGAACGCGGCTACCATCTCCCGGCAGTGATTCATCCGAGAATCGACCAGCTGCTCGACAACGTGGACTCGCGCTACGCGCTGGTCATCGTCGCCGCGAAGCGCGCGCGGCAGATCAACAACTACTACCACCAGCTCGGCGAAGGCACCTTCGAGATGCCGCCGCCGCTCGTGGAGTCGCGCTCGAAGAACCACTTGACCATGTCCCTCGAGGAAATCAGCGAGGGAAAAATTAAGTACGCCTACGTTAAGTAGGCGTACTTTGAGTCGCCGTCCGCTGGGCCAACTCCAGCGTCGCCTCCCGGCCGGCTAAGCCGGCCTTCGGCGAGTTACTGCCTTCCGTTGTGCCGTCGCCTGATGCTAGGCCTGCGCGCGCGGCGCTTTGCGCCGGGCGCTCCGGCCAGGTGCTGTCTCGCGAGTACTTCACCTCGCGACAGCCGGGATGCGCGCACTTCCGCGCGCTGCGATCCCGGCTGTCCGATGGCCGCTGGTGACAAGTCGGTAGGCACAATGGGTCACATGGCGCGTGTACTCGTCGGTGTCACGGGGGGCATCGCGGCCTACAAGGCCTGCGAGCTCGTCCGCCTGCTCGTCAAGGCGGGCCACGAGGTGATCCCGCTCGTCACGCCCGGCGCCGAGCGCTTCGTCACCGCGCGGACGTTCTCCGCGCTCGCCCGCCGGCCGCTCGCCGAGGACCCCTACCCGCACCTCGAGCGCGCCGACCTGCTCGTCGTCGCGCCGTGCACGGCGAACACGCTGGCCAAGCTCGCGCGCGGGCTCGCCGACTCCGTCCTCACCGAAGCGGCGCTCGCGCACCGAGGCCCGACGCTCGTCGCGCCGGCGATGAACCCGCGCATGTGGTCGCATCCCGCCGTCCAGGAGAACGCGCGCCTGCTCGAGGAGCGGGGCGTCGAGCTGATCGGCCCCGACGAGGGCGAGACGGCCGAGGGCGAGCTCGGAGTGGGGCGGATGGCCGAGCCTGAGGACATCCATGCCCACTGCGAAGAGCTGCTCGCCCATGCGCGCGAGCTCGAGGGCGTGCGCGTGCTCGTCAGCGCAGGCGGCACGCGCGAGCCGCTCGACGCCGTGCGCTTCGTCGGCAACCGGTCCTCCGGGCGGATGGGAGTCGCGGTGGCCGCCGAGGCACGCCGTCGCGGTGCCGAGGTGACACTGCTGGCGGCGAATCTCGCCGTACCGGCGCCCGCCGGCGTCCACGTTGTCCAGACGCCGACCGCGGCCGACCTCGAGCGCGAGGCGATCGCGCGGGCCGGCGCCGCCGACCTCGTCGTCATGGCCGCGGCCGTCGCCGACTACCGGCCGGCCGAGGCTCGTGCAGACAAACGGCCCAAGGACGCGTCGAACTGGACAGTGGAGCTCGAGCCGACCACGGACGTCCTGGCCGAGCTCGGCCGAGACGCGAACGGCACCGTGCTCGTCGGCTTCGCGGCCGACGTCGGCGACGCGGGGCTTGCGCGCGCCCGCGAGAAGCTGGAGCGCAAAGGGGTGAACCTCTTCGTCTTCAACGACGTATCACGGGAGGACGTCGGCTTCGACGCACCCGACAACGAGGTGGTGCTGATCTCGAAGACTGGGGAACGGCGGATCGGGAAGGCGCCGAAGCGGCGGATCGCGGCGGCGATCCTCGACGAGGCCCAGGAGCTCCTGAAGGAGGCGAATGGACGAGCGCCTGGCGAGTGAGCGCCGGCCGGTCGAGGTCGACGCCTCGGCCGCCGTCATCGAGCGCATCACGGACAACCTGGGCCAGGTGCTGCACGTCCCGCGCGACATCCTCGAGCTCTGCGTCCTCTGCCTCGTGGCCGAGGGCCACCTGATCATCGAGGACTTCCCCGGCGTGGGAAAGACGATGCTGGCGAAGGCGCTCGCGCGCTCGGTCGACTGCTCGTTCTCGCGGCTCCAGTTCACGCCCGACCTGCTCCCCTCGGACGTGACCGGCGTGAACGTCTTCGACCAGCGCTCGAACGAGTTCGAGTTCAGGCCGGGCCCCGTGTTCGCGAACCTGCTGCTCGTCGACGAGATCAACCGCGCCTCCCCGAAGACCCAGGCCGCGCTGCTCGAGTGCATGCAGGAGAACCAGATCACGATCGACGGCACCACCTACCGGCTGGCGCGGCCGTTCATGGTGCTCGCCACCCAGAACCCGATCGAGTACGAGGGCACCTACGCGCTTCCGGAGGCGCAGCTCGACCGCTTCTCGATGCGGATCGCGCTCGGCTATCCGGCCATTGCGGAAGAGGCGCGGATGCTCTCCGAGCAGACGACGGGGACGCCCATCGACCAGCTCGAGCCCGTCACCGACGCGCCCGAGGTGCTGCGCGTGATCGACGCGGCGCAGTGCATCTTCGTCGAGGAGAGCCTCCACCGGTACGTCGTCACGCTGCTGCGCCAGACGCGCAGCGACCCGCGGCTCTACCTCGGCGGGAGCCCGCGGGCCGGGATCGCGTTGCTGCGGGTGGCCAAGGCGCGGGCGCTCGCACGCGAGCGGGAGTACCTGCTGCCCGACGACGTGAAGGCGGTCGCGCGCCAGGTGCTCTCGCACCGGCTGATCCTCGCCCCCGAAGCGCGCTCCGCGGGCCTCTCGGCCGGCGACCTCGTCGACCAGGTCGTCGAGAAGACGCCAGTTCCGGTCTAGTGCTCACCGCGCGCGGGAGGCTCGCGCTCGCGCTCGGCGCCGCCCTCTACCTCGCCGCGTGGGCCTTCGGCGCCGACCCGCTCTACCCGGTCGCCGTCGGGCTCGTCCTTGCCGGCGCGCTCGCGCGCACGTGGATCCAGCTCGCCGGCCGGCCGATGCAGCTGCGCCGCGAGAGCTGGGGCGGGCACGAACGGACGGAGGGCGACGACGTCCCGGTCGATCTCGAGCTGGCGTACGAGGGGCGGCTGCTGCCGTCGTCGGTCACGGTGACCGACCGGATCGCGAGGCTCGGCGAGCGGGAGGTCGACCTGACCCGCCGGCCGGGCCGGCGGCTCTCGGGCCGCTACGTCTGCGCGCGCGTCCCCCGCGGCCGCTACCGCTTCGAGGAGACCCGCGTGGTGCTCGAAGACCCGTTCGGGCTTGCGAGCGCGGAGCTGCGGCTCGAGAGCACCGGCGCGCTGCTCGTCTACCCGCGGCTCGTGGAGCTCGGCGAGCTCTTCACCGAGACCGGCTCCCGCCGGCTCGAGGGGCGGAGGCTGCTCCTGCGGCGGCCGACCGGCTTCGACCTGCACAGCGTCCGCGAGTGGGATGAGGGCGAGTCGCTGCGGATGGTCCACTGGCCGTCGACCGCCCGGCGGGGGCGGCTGATGGTGAAGGAGCTCGAGGACGCGCCGCGGGACGAGGTGGCCGTGCTGCTCGACGCCGCCGAGGGCGTCGACGCCGGCGAGCCCCCCGACTCCAGCTTCGACGCCCAGGTGCGGGCGGCCGGGTCGATCCTCCAGGCCCACGCGCGCCGCGGGCGGCGCGCGGTGCTGGTCGTCAACGGCCGCGTCCGCGAGAGCCAGGGTGTCGGCGTCGAGGACTCGGACCTGCGCGGCGCGCTCGAGCTGCTCGCGGCCGCCGAGCCGAACGGGCAGACGCCGGCGTCGGCGCTGCTCGCCGAGGAGGCGAGCCGGGCGGCGCGCGCGCTCGAGGTCATCGTCGTCACCGCACGGCTCCCCGCCGACCTGGTCGAACGGCTCGTGCACCGCTCGGCGCGCGGGCTGAGGGCCGGAGTGGTCTACGTGGACGCGTCGAGCTGGAGTGGGGGCGGGACGCGAGAGCCGGGCCTGCTCCGGCTCCAGAGCGCCGCCGTCCCGGTCGCCGTCGTTCGCCGCGGCGACGACCTGAGGGCCGTGCTCGGCGGCACGGTCTTCGCGGAGGCCGCTGCCGGTGGCTAGGAGCCTCGCCCTCTACGTCCTGCCGGCGGTGCTCGTCGCGACCGCGTGGGCGCGCCTGGAGGAGGGGACGACCGACTCGGCAGCGGTGGCGATGCTGTTCCTGGCCGCCGCGCCCGTCGTCGTCCGTCCCTGGTGGGGACGCCTCGTCGCCGCGGCGGTCGCCTCCATGGCCGCCGTCCACGTCGCGTTCGACGTCTCGCTGCTCTTCCGCGGGCTCGGGTCGCAGTTCAAGGACGGCTTCCTGGCGTTCTACGACGTGCCCCAGCCCTTCCTCGTCCCCGAGCACCCGCTCATGCACGCCGTCGTCCTGGTCGCGATCTTCGGCTTCGGGCTGGCGCTCGCGCTGGCGATCGCCGCCCGCCGTCCGGTCGTCGCCTCGGTCGTTCTGCTCGTCGGCTCGGTCTGGCCGGCGACGCTCGTCTCGGGCAGCGACCTCGCCCGCGGCGCGCTCACGCTCGCCGCCGTGCTCGGCCTGCTGGCCTTCGGCGGGCCCAGGCCGACCCGGTCGCTCCGCTCGGCCGCCGTCGTCGGTGCCCTGCTCGTCGCCGCGGCCGTCGGCGCCTCGACCTCCCAGGCGGTCGCGAAGCCGGAGATCTTCCGCTGGCAGGACTGGGACCTCTACGACAAGCCGGCCGAGCGGCGGGGCGTGGGCTTCGTCTGGAACGCGACCTACCGGCCGCTCGAGTGGCCGAAGGAAGAGACGACGATGCTGACCGTCAGCGGGCCAAGGCGGAACCTGTACTGGCGCGCCACGACGCTCGACACCTTCCGGGGCGACCGCTGGGTGGAGGAGCTGCCGGTAACGGGCTTCTTCGAGGGACAGGTGGACGTGTTCGAACTCGCGGACGGCCTCCTCCCCGACCGGGCGTACGACTCGCGCCGGTGGATCCGCGCCGACGTGAAGGTCGAGGCCCTGCGGGACAAGCACCTGATCGGAGCGAGCATGCCGGTCGCCTACGACGCTCCAGGCATCGGTGCCTTCCGGCTCAGGCCCGGCGGCATCGCGACCTTCGCAACCGACCTCCCTCGCGGTGCGGAGTACACGGTCTGGTCCTACGCGCCCTCGCCCAAGCCCGACCAGCTCGCTCGGCCACAGCCGGACGTCGCGCTGCCGCAGCAGTACCTGGAGATCGCGGGCGGGCGGCCCGTGCCTCCCTTCCGCCGGCCGAACCGGCACTCGGCCGTGCTGGAGCGGCTCGGCGTGGGTGCGCTCGCCCCGTACCGGGCGCTGTACGAGCAGGCGCGCGAGGTCGTCGGCAACCCGGGCAACCAGTACGCCGCCGCGGTGGCGCTCGAGGCCTGGTTCCGCTCCGAGGGCGGCTTCACGTACGACGAGGCCCCCCCGCAGGCCGTCGACGGGCCGCCGCTCGTCGCTTTCCTCCAGCACAAGCGCGGCTACTGCCAGTACTACGCGGGCGCGATGGCGCTGATGCTCCGCTACCTCGGCATCCCGGCGCGGGTCGCGGTCGGCTTCACCAGCGGGACGCTGAACAAGGACCGGACGAAATGGACGGTCACCGATCACGACGCGCATGCCTGGGTCGAGGTCTGGTTCCCGCGCTGGGGCTGGATCCCGTTCGACCCGACGCCCGGCCGCGGACAGCTCTCAGGGCCCTACTCCTACGCGGGCGCGAACTTCGACGCGGCGGGCGCGGCGCGCGCGCTCGGAGGCGAGGCCGCGCGCGGCCAGTTCACCCGCGGGCTGATCGACCTGCTGACCGAGCGGCGGGCCGGTGAGGAGTTCCAGCCCGTCGGCGGTGGCGGGGGCAGCGTCGCGATCGTCCGCGAGCGCGGCGCCAGCCTGTTGAAGCTCCTGCTGATCGTGGCCGGCATCGCCGGGGCCGGGATCGTCCTCGTCAAGCGGGGGCTGCTGTGGGGGCGGTCGCTCTCGCGCGACCCGAGGAGAGTCGCGGCCGCCTCGCGCCGCGAGATCGTGGACTTCCTCGTCGATCAGGGCATCGAAATCCCGCGGAGCGCGACGCCACGCGAGCTCGCCGTGGAGCTGCGGCGAATGCTGGGAGTCGAGGCCGGCGCCTTCGCGGACGCGCTGGCCGCGGCCCGTTTCGCGCCCCCGCGGGAGTCGCGGGCCGCGGCGCGGCGGGTGCGGCACGAGCTGCGTGCTGTGCGCCGTGGCCTCCGCGGCGCCGTGGGCGTCCCGCGCCGGTTGCGCGGCGCCGTCAGCCTGCGCTCGCTCGCAGCCTGAGCAGCAGGAGCAGCGCGGCGCCGGCAACGGCCGCCCAGCCGAAGAGGTCGCCGATGCGCACGTACGGCGTGTCGTGCGGCGCCGAGACCGCGGCGGCCACGACCGTGCGCCGCCGCTCGAGCCCGGCGTCCGCCCGGACGGCACCGCGGTCGAAGACCGCCGATCCGTAGCGCCAGTCGGCGCGCACGAGCGGGCGCCCGACGGCGGCCGAGGCGATCCGCTCGTGGGCACGATGATGCGGGGCGAGCTGCTTCCAATCGTGCGTGCTCGACGTCAGCACCGTCGCGCCGGCGGCGGCGAGCTCGCGCGCGACCGCGGCGTCCTGGCTGTCGACGCCGAGCATCGTCCCCAGCTCGCCGATGGGCCGCGGCTCGCCGGGATCGCCCCGCTCGCCGACGAACCACATCGGCCGGTGCTTCGGCTCGGCCCGGGAGAGGCCGCCACCCGCCGCGACGACCGCGCCGCCCTCGGCCGGGCCGGGCAGGAAGAAGGGGACGACGAGCCTGCCGGCGCTCGGCCCGAGCTCGACCTCGCCCGGTGGGATCCAGACCGCCGCCTCCGGCCAGACCACGACCGCCGCCGGCGCCCGGATTTGCTCCAGGTCGCGGACGATCACGCGCGCCGACTCGGGGTAGCGGCGCGCGCGGTGGAAACGAAGGAGCGGGCGGTCGAACTCGGCGGTGTCGTAGCCGGGCTGCACGGCGGCGAGCTCGAGGCGCGGCGGCCCGGGCTCGGGGATCCAGAGCACGGCCCCAACCGCGATCGCGGCGGCGAGCGCGAGGGACGGCAGTGCGCGCCGGGCGAGCGCCAGGTTCGCCAGCGCGATCGTGAACGTCAGCAGCCAGGGGCCGCCGACCGCGGCCACGTCGGCGAGTGGAGTGTCGTGCTGCGTCGCGTAGAGCTCGCCGAACAGGCCGGCGGGGTCGAGCTTCGTCCGCAGCGTGTCGAGCGCCGTCCACCCGATCGCGCCCGCGAGCACAGCGGGCGCACCCAGGAACGGGAAGCGGAGGGCGTAGAGGAGCGCGACGAGGAGGGGGACGGCCACCAGCGCTACGGCCAGCACCGGCGAGTCGCCGACCAGGATCGGCACGATCGGGTCGTCGGCCCACTGGTTCTCGGCCAGCCCGAAGGGAAGCGCGGGCACCAGCAGCAGCTCGAGCGAGACGCCGAACGCGAGCGGCAACGCCAGGCGGCCTGGGCGCCCTGGCAGTCGAAAGGCAGCGGTCGCTGCAGGCACGAGCGCGATCCAGGCGAGCCAGCCGGCGCCCACGGCGGGCGATGCCACCCAGAGCAGCAGCCCGCTTGCGAGCGCTGCCGCAACCGACAACAGCCACTGGCTACGCTCGGGCGAGATGGAGGCGGTGGTCATGGCTGCGGGCGAGGGGCGGCGGCTCAGGCCGATCACCGAACGCTACGCCAAGCCCGTCCTGCCGATCGACGGGCGGCCGGTGCTCGCGACGCTGCTGCGAGAGCTGGCCGGTGTCGTCGAGCGCGTCTGGCTCGTGACCGGGCACCTCGCCGATCAGGTGGAGGCGCTGGCGGGGGATGGGAGCGCCTTCGGGGTCGAGGTGCGGCCGGTGTCCCAGCCCGAACCGCTCGGCTCGGCCGACGCCGTGCTCAGGGCCGTGCAGGCCGGTGCGCAGCCGCCGCTGCTCGTGGCCGGGGCCGACACGCTCTTCACAGCCGGGGACGTCGCGCGCTTCGCGGCGGGCGCCGGGGAGGCAGCCGGCGCGATCGCCGTCCGCCGCGAGCCGCCGCCGGACCCGCCGCACCGGCACGCCGTCCGGGTGGAGGAAGGACGCGTGACCCGGGTGCTCGACGACGACCCCGCGAACCCGCTCGCCGGCGCGCCGCTCTGGCTGGTCGGCCCGGCCGTCGCGCGGCTCCTCGACCCACTGCCCGGCAACCCTCCGCACGAGCTCGCCGACGCCTTCGAGCTGGCGATCGCGGCCGGGGAGACGATTGCGGGCGTCGAGATCGGAAAGACACGGGACCTGACCAGGCCGGTCGACCTGGCCGTCGAGAACTTCCCCTACTTGACGGGCCTATGAGCGAGCGAGACGAGAGCACCTACACGCTGTTCCTGAGAGGGCGGGAGCACCTGCAGCGGGGAATGCCGGCGCAGGCGACCGTCTCGCTGGAGAAGGCGAAGCGCCGCGACCCGGGCAAGGCATCGATCCGCGAGGCGCTCGGGATCGCCTACTTCCGCATTCGCCGCTGGGAGGAGGCGGAGGCCGAGTTCCGGGCGGTGCTCGAGCTCTCGCCGGTGAACGACTACGCGCACTACGCGCTCGGCCGCGCACTCGAGAAGCAGGGCCGGGTGCGCGAGGCGAACGGGCACTACAAGCTGGCGCGCTCGCTCAAGCCGAAGGACGCGCACTATGCGTCCCGCGTCTTGAACTTGGACTAGGAGGGTTTGGCGAAACGAAGTTAGTCACGTTGCCGCTCCCTGAACGCGGCTATACGGCACGCTCCGTCGCAGTAGCGGCGACGCTTCGTTGCGTCGGCGGGTAGATCCTCACCGCACGAGTCGCAGGTTCGGATAGGCCCGGGAGGGGGCTGAGCCGGTTTTGGCAACCCGATTTGCCGCCCATATTCCGTGTCGGCCAACTCGTTCACAGCTCGTTGCCGCCACCTGTAGAGAGTAGACCGACTGCGCCAGAACCGGTACTCGAAATCGGCAACGGTACCGCCCATTTGCAGGCCTTTTGCAAAATCCACGCCATCTCGGGCGCGTTGAGATAGCCGCGAGAGCGGTAACGGATCGTCAAGCCACCTGATCGGCTGCCGCGCCACGCAACGACTGTAACGGAACGGATGAGAAAACCGCTCCGATACTCAGCTATGCCGAACCGACCGGGGAAGCGGTCAGCTCGGCAAGCCGGGGCGTAGCTCAATCGGCGAGAGCACCCAGTTCTGGACTGGGAGGTTGAGGGTCCGAACCCCTCCGCCCCGACTACGAACTCTGCCCAGCTTATCCATTGCTTCTCAACCCGGCTGTTCGCTTCTGGCTCGCACGACTCCAACCGCGTCCACGCCGCGTGGGCCGGGCCTCCGTCGAGCGCGAGTTCGGACGCTTGAAGCACGACTACGGCCTCGCCCCGCTCCGTGTCCGAGGCATCGAGCGCGTCCGCCGTCACGCCGACCTCACGATCCTCGCCCGGCTCGCGCAGGCGCTTTAGTCGAGCGCAAGAAGCCATACCCGTCGCTGCGTAGAATCATCCCGCTACGCGCTTGACGTAGGACAGCAAACGCGAGAGTCTCGGCGCATGACAGCCGAAGATGAACTCAGAGACGAAGTAGGGCAAATGCTGGCGGGAACGGGGCCCAGGCCGATCGGGGGTGTTGGCATGGGACTCCATGGCCCCGAAACACCCGAGCAGCAGATCGCGGCACTTGAGAGAGACATCCAGGCCCTCTACCGGGGCCTCTTGCTTGCCGGTAGGCAGATAGAAGACCTCCGTAGCAAGATCGGCGGGGGCTAGAACCGACTTCAACTCGCGGACGAAAGGCCCGTCGTCCAGCTCGATGCGGCACATCCGCTGCAATTCATCGCGGTGTGGCTACTCACCGCGACTTACCGCCCTCGTTTCGCTAGACCCTCCTAGGCCAGGCGATCGCCGGTGACGCGGCGGATCTCCTCGAGGGAGGAGGTGCCGTCGAGGACGACCTGAATCGCATACTGGCGCAGGGTGGTCATCCCGTTCTCGACCGCGGCGGCGAAGATCTCCTCGGTCGAGGCCTCGATCAGTCGCCGGACGCGGCCGCGCACCTCCATGATCTCGTAGAGCCCGACGCGCCCGGAGTAGCCGGTGTTCGAGCACTGGTCGCAACCCTTGGCGCGATAGAGGACGAGGTCCTTCCGGGGAGCCTCCTCGAAACCGAGCTGGGCGAGCTCCTCGGCCCCGGGGGCGTACGGCTCGCGGCATTCGGTGCAGATCCGCCGGGCGAGCCGCTGCGCCACGATGCACGAGAGCGACGTCGCGAGCAGGCCGGGCTCGACGCCCATGTCCTTGAGCCGTGCGATCGAGCTGGCGGCGTTGTGCGTGTGGAGCGACGTCAGGACGAGATGGCCGGTCATGCCGGCCTGGACGGCGATCCGCGCCGTCTCCTCGTCGCGAATCTCGCCCACGAGCAGCACGTCGGGGTCGGAGCGGAGGATCGTGCGCAACCCGCGCGCGAACGTGAGGCCGCTCTTGGTGTTGACCTCGACCTGGTTGATTCCCGGGATCTGGTACTCGACCGGATCTTCGACGGTCATGATGCAGCGCTCCACGTCGTTGAGGATGTCCGTCCCGGCGTACAGCGTCGTCGTCTTGCCGCTGCCCGTCGGCCCGCAGGCGATGACCACGCCGTAGGGCTGGTGGATCGACCGGACGAAGGCCTCCTCGGTGTCAGGGCTCATGCCCAGGTCGGAGACGGTCATCCGCTCGTTGGCGCGATTGAGGATCCGGAGCACGACCTGCTCGCCGTGAGTGGTCGGAAGGACGGCGACGCGAAGGTCCATTTCCTGGCCGGCGAGGCGCGCGTTGATGCGGCCGTCCTGGGGTGTCCGCCGGTCGGCGATGTCGAGCTCGCCCATGACCTTGAGCCGGCTCGTCACCGCGGCCTGGAGCTCGGCGTCGATCGTGGTCAGCGTCCGCATGACGCCGTCGACGCGGATGCGTACGACGACCTCGTTCGCCTGCGGCTCGAAATGGACGTCCGACGCCCGCTCCTGCAGTGCATGGGTGATGACGCTGTTCACGAGCTGCACCGCCGGCGACGCCGGGGCGCCGTCGTCGAGGTCGTCGATGTGACGGACGCGCGCCGATTCGATCCGCACCGGCGCGTCCGGCTCGTTCAGGCGCGCGATCGCGGCCTCGAGCTCGTCGCTCGACACGACGGCGAGCCGGACGTTCAGGCCGAGGGCGAGGCGGAGGTCGTCCGAGGCGAGGACGTTCGTCGGGTCGGCGACCGCGACGAGGACGAGGTTCTCGTCCAGCAGCTGCACCGGCAGCGCACCGTAACGGTGGGAGAACTTCTCGGGCAGCAGCCGGGCCGCCGCGACGTCGATCTCCGTGCGCGCGAGGTCGAGATAGTCGAGTCCGTGCTGCTCGGCGAGCGCGCGCGCGAGGTCGTCCCGGCTGACGAGGCCGCGCGCGACGAGGATCTCGCCCAGCCGGCGGTTGCTCTGCTCGCGCTCGACGAGGGCGGCCTCGAGCTGCTCGAGGGTGAGCAGGCCCCGCTGCACGAGCATCGTGCCGAGCAGCAGGCGCTCGGCCGGGAGCGGGTCCAGAGGTAGGGAAGTAGGCAGCTCCGCAGCTTCCACGTTTCCTGCTATCGGTCAATATGGCGCCCAACATGAGGGCCCTTTGCCAGCGCGTCTCGGCCGCTCGCGTGCGGCCCGGAGGCCAGATCGGGCCTGGCCTCTGCGTGCTGCTCGGCGTCGGGCGGTCGGACGGGGCCGGAGAGGCGGCGCGGCTGGCCGGCAAAGTGGCGCGCCTGCGGGTGTTCGAGGACGACGAGGGCCGCTTCGACCGCAGCCTCGTCGACGTGGGCGGGGCAGCGCTCGTGGTCAGCCAGTTCACGCTCTTGGCGGACACGACCAGGGGGAACCGGCCGAGCTTCGCCGAAGCAGCGCCGCCCGAGGACGCCGAGCCGCTCTACGAGCATTTCTGCGCGGAGCTGGGCGCGCTGGGCGTGGAGGTGGCGACGGGCGTCTTCGGCGCCCGGATGCAGCTCGAGCTCGTCAACGACGGGCCGGTCACGATCGTGTTGGACGTCTGAGCCGGCTTAGCCGTCGGCCAGCCGGGTGACGGTGCGCCAGTTGCGCAGGGTCGCCTGCACGCCGAGCTGCTTCTCGAGCCGGGCCGCCGTGAGCTTCGCCCCCTGGAAGCCGTTGGGGTAGTAGAGGGCGACGTCCGGGCCGACGGCGGCGAATCGGTCCGGGGCGATGTCCAGGCTCGCCAGGGCTGTCAAGGCGGCCTGAGCAGGCTTCTCGGCCAGAAAGGCCGCGGCCGACTTGGACGTGTCGCGGCCGAAGGGATGGGCGCGGGCGAGCGATCGCAGCTGGCCGGCCATGCGCAGCACGATCACCGTCTCCACGCCGAACTCTTCGGCGACGGCCGCCTCGAGGGCGGCCCGGTCAGGCGCCGTGTGCTCGAAGAGGACGTTGCCGCTCTGGATGTACGTCCGCACCGACTCGCAGCCGGCCCCTTCGAACACGCGCCGCAGCTCCGCCATCGGCACCTTGTTGCGGCTGCCGAGGTTGACCGCACGCAGGAGGGCGACCCAGGCTCCCAAGTTGCAAAGTGTTACTAAGTCCGAGGTGCGCTTGCCTGAGAGCCTTCTCCGGCAAGTAACAGAGTGTTACTTGCGATGTAGCGTCCGCCCGTGACCGGATCGGCGCTCACTCTGACGCTTGCGGCGGCGTTGCTGCACGCCGGCTGGAACCTGCTGCTCGCCGGGGCCCGCGACGTCCTGGCCGCTACCGCCGTCGCCCTCGTCGCCTCGGTCCTCGTCGCCGCGCCGGCGGCCGCGCTCACGTGGGACGTGGAGACGGACGCCCTCCCGTACGCGGCCGGCTCGGCGGCGCTGGAGCTCGCCTACTTCTTCGCCCTGACCGCGGCCTACACGCGCTCCGACCTCTCGCTCGTCTATCCCGTCGCGCGCGGCGGAGCGCCGGTGCTCGTCCTGCTCGGTGCGCTCGCGCTGGGACGCTTGCCCTCGGGCGCCGAGGCCGGCGGCGTCCTCCTCGTGGGCGCGGGAGTGCTGCTCGTGCGGGGTCTCCGCTCGACCGATCCGCGGGGCCTCGCGCTCGGCGCCGCGATCGCCGTCCTGATCGCCGGCTACACGACCGTCGACAACGCCGGCATCGAGCACGCGAGCCCGATCGCCTACCTCGAGCTCGTGCTCCTCCCGGTGGCGCTCGCCGTCCTGCTCGCCGTGCCGCGGGAGCGTCTGCGCGCCGCAATCGCGCCTGCTCCGGTCGCGGCCGGAATCGCCAGCTTCGCCGCCTACGCGCTCGTGCTCGCGGCGCTCGATCGCGCGCCCGCCGCGCCTGTCGCCGCGGTCCGCGAGACGAGCGTCGTGATCGCCGTCGCCCTGGCCGCGATCTTCCTCCACGAGCGCGTCGGGCCCGCCCGCCTGGCGGGCGCGATCGTGGTCGCGGGCGGCGTGGCGCTGCTATCCTTCTGAGACCATTTTCACCGGCTTGGCGAAATGGGCGCGACGCGCCCATTTTTTGTGACAGATGACGAGTCCACACGACAGGGAGAAGACGTTGGAGCGTGAGATCGCGCAGGCAGTCGAGCCTGCAGTGCCCGGAACCGAGGTGCTCGCGGTCGAGCTGACCGGCCCCGAGCGCTTCACGGTCTTCGTCGACCATCCGGCCGGCGTCGACCACGCGCTCTGCGCCCGCGTCACCGAGGTGCTGCGCGGCTACCTCGACCGCTACACGATCGACGTCAGCTCGCCGGGCTTCGAGCGGCCGGTGCGGAAGCCCGCGCACTTCGCCAACGCCGTGGGTCGGCGGGTGGCGCTGAGAACGCCCGAGCGCAAGCGCCTGCGGGGCGAGGTCGTGGCAGCGGGCGACCGGGCCGTGACCGTGCGCACGAACGACGGCGAGCTGGAGATCCGGTACGACGACATCATTCGGGGCAACCTGATCGACGAGGGGATGACGAGATGACGCAGGAGATTGTCGAGGCGATTCGCGAGATCGAGCGCGAGAAGGGCATCGAGCACGGAACGCTCGAGGACGCCCTCCGCGACGCGCTGCTCGCCGCCTACAAGAAGACCGCCGGCGCCGCGAGGCACGCCGTCGTCGAGCTCGACGACCGCGGGGACTTCCGCGTCTTCTCGATCGAGATCCCCGGCGACCTCGAGGAAAAGCTGATCGAGGAGGCGCGTTCGCTCGCGCTCGACGAGCTCGAGCGGCTCGAGGTCGAGAACAACGAGCGCTCCCACGTCCTGCTCCAGGACGAGGACCTCGAGCTCGACTGGGCGCAGGTGCCCGAGCACCTGATCAAGCGCGAGGACGTCACGCCCGACAACTTCGGCCGCATCGCCGCGCAGACGGCGAAGCAGGTGATCCTGCAGCGGATCCGCGAGGCCGAGCGCCAGATGATGTACGAGGAGTACATCGACCGGGTCAGCGAGGTCGTGACCGGCATCGTGCAGCAGGCCGGCGACCGCAACAACGTCCTCGTCGACCTCGGCAAGGTGGAGGCGCTGCTGCCGCGCGCCGAGCAGGTCGACGGCGAGCGCTACGAGCAGGGCTCCCGCATCAAGGCGGTCATCACCGAGGTCCGCTCCGGGACGAAGGGGCCGCAAATCATCCTCTCGCGGCGCGATCCCGAGCTGATCAAGACGCTGTTCGAGCTCGAGGTGCCCGAGATCGCCGACGGGCTCGTCGAGATCCGCGGTGTCGCCCGCGAGCCCGGCTACCGCTCGAAGATCGCGGTCGAGTCGCACGCCCAGGGTGTCGACCCGGTCGGCGCCTGCGTCGGCCCCCGCGGCTCGCGCGTGCGCATGGTCGTCTCCGAGCTCCGCGGCGAGAAGATCGACATCATCCCGTGGAACAACGAGCCGGCCCGCTTCATCGCCAAGGCGCTGTCGCCCGCGCGCGTCCGCGAGGTCTTCGTGGACGACGAGACCAAGGAGGCGACCGTCGTCACCCCGGACGACCAGCTCGCGCTCGCGATCGGCAAGGAAGGGCTGAACGCCCGCCTCGCCGCGCGGCTCTCGGGCTGGAAGATCGACATCGTCTCCGACAGCGAGTTCGCCAAGCAGGAGGCCGACGCGGCCTTCGGCGGCGGCGCGGACGAGGACTTCACCGGGCGCTGCGGCGCGATCCTCTCCAACGGAAAGCGGTGCCCGAACGCGGCGCTGCCGGGCACCCGCTACTGCGGCGTTCCCGCGCACAAGGCGATGGTCGAGGCGCAGGCGGCAGCCGAGCCGGTAGAGGCGGAGCCCGCCGAGGCCGAGGTCGAGGCCGAGGTCGAGGAGCTGCCGGCCGAGGCCACGGTCGAGGAGGCGGAGGAGCCGGCTGCTGAGTAGTCACGTCCCGGTCCGGACGTGCGCGGGGTGCGGACGGAAGGCGCCGCAGTCCGAGCTCGTCCGCTTCGTGGAGAGCGATTCCCGGCTGACCCCGGCGTCGCCGGGCGCCACGGGACGGGGCGTGTACACGTGCCGGAGGCTGGCCTGCTTCGAGCGGGCGCGCGAGCGGCGCGCCTTCGCGCGGACGCTGCGGAGGACCGTGTCGGTCGATCCTGAGCTTTCGCGGCTCTACACTGGAACCGATGGCTGAGCCCAACCGACCCAACCGACCGATCCGGCCCCGTCAGGGGGCTCCCGGCTCGCGTCGCAAGCGCCGCGTCGTCATCGACAGCGGTGGCGTCGGCGGCCGCCCCGGAGATCGCCGCAAGGCGCCCGAGCGGCCCGAGGGCCGCAAGCCCTCCACACCCGCGCCGCCGCCGACCGGGCCGGTCAGCGTCGAGTCGGGCGTATCCGTTCGCGATCTCTCGCAGGCGCTCGGCGTCCCGCTGCCGCAGATCATCAAGATCCTGATGGGCCTCGGCGAGATGAAGACGGCCACCCAGTCGCTCTCGGACGAGGAGGTGGCGCTGATCGGGACCGAGCTCGAGCGCGAGATCACGATCAAGCACGCCGCCGACGAGGAGGAGATCCTCGAGGACTTCGTCGACGAGGAGCAGGACCTGAGCCCGCGGCCTCCCGTCGTCACGATCATGGGTCACGTCGACCACGGCAAGACGACGCTGCTGGACGCGATCCGGCACGCGAACGTCGTCGCCACCGAGGCGGGCGGGATCACGCAGCACATCGGCGCCTACCAGGTCGAGCACGGCGGCCGCAAGATCACGTTCATCGACACTCCGGGTCACGAGGCCTTCACCGCCATGCGCGCCCGCGGCGCCAAGGTGACGGACATCGCCGTGCTCGTCGTCGCCGCCGACGACGGCGTCATGCCGCAGACGAAGGAGTCGATCTCCCACGCGCGCGCCGCCGACGTTCCGATCGTGATCGCCGTCAACAAGATCGACGTCCCCGACGCCAATCCCACGCGCGTGATGACGCAGCTGGCCGAGGACGGGCTCCAGCCCGAGGAGTGGGGCGGGACGACGCAGTTCTCCCAGGTCTCCGCGAAGGAGCGCGAGAACCTCGACGACCTGCTCGAGCGGATCCTGCTCGTCGCCGACGCAGAGCTCGAGCTGACCGCGAACCCGAATGCGCACGCCTCGGGGCCGATCATCGAGTCGCGCCTGGACATCGGCCGCGGCCCGGTGGCCACGATGCTCGTGCAGCGGGGGACGCTCAAGGTCGGCGACGCGATCGTCGCCGGCGACGCCTGGGGCAAGGTGCGCGCGCTCTACAACTACAAGGGCGAGAAGGTCAAGGAGGCCGGGCCGGGCGACCCCGTCGAGATTCTCGGCTTCGAGCATCCGCCCGCGGCCGGCGAGCAGTGTCGCGTCGTCGAGCACGAGCGCGACGCGCGCGACCTGGCCGAGAAGCGCGGCGAGCGGCTGCGGCGCGAGCAGCACGCCCAGCGCGGCGGCCGCGGCGTCTCGCTCGAGCGGCTCTTCGCCGAGATCCAGGAGGGCGAGGTGCGCGAGCTCAACCTCGTCGTCAAGGCCGACGTCCAGGGCTCGCTCGAGGCGGTCCAGGGCGAGCTGGCGAAGATCCAGCACCCCGAGGTCGGCGTCCAGGTGATCCACCAGGGCGTCGGCGGGATCACCGAGGGCGACGTGATGCTGGCGGCGGCGTCGAACGCGCTCGTCGTCGGCTTCAACGTGCGGCCGAACGTGGACGCGCGGCAGGCGGCCGAGCGCGAGGGCGTCGAGATCCGCACCTACCGCGTCATCTACCAGCTCACCGACGAGATCCAGCAGGCGCTCGTCGGCATGCTCGCCCCGCTTGAGCGCGAGGAAATCCTCGGCGAGGCGGAGGTGCGCGCGACGTTCAAGGTCTCGCGCCTCGGCACCATCGCCGGCTGCATGGTCACGAGCGGCACCGTCCGCCGGAACGCTCAGGTGCGCATCGTCCGCGACGGCGCCGTCATCCACGAGACGTCGATCTCGCAGCTCAAGCGCTTCAAGGATGACGTCCGCGAGGTGGCCGAGGGCTTCGAGTGCGGGATCCTGCTCGACGGCTTCAACGACGTGAAGGAAGGCGACGTGCTCGAGGCCTACGAGACGCGCCAGGTCGAGCGCACCGACCTCGAGACGCCTGCCGCCGCGAGTTAGTGGCGTCGGGCTTCGTCGGGATCCTCTCGGCCGAGCTTCACTTCCCCGAGGCCGACTCGCTGAAGGCCAAGCGCAGTCACGTCAAGTCGGCCAAGCAGCAGCTCCAGAACCGCTTCGGCGCCTCCGTGGCCGAGGTCGAGCACCACGAGCTCTGGCAGCGCTCTCGGCTCATGCTCGCCTGCGTCGCCCGCGAGTACGGCGAGGCCGAGCGCCTGCTCGCTGAGGCCGAGCGGTTCCTGGCCGGCCAGGAGTACGAGCTGACGCGCGTGGAAAGAGAGGTCGTGACGCTCGATGAGTAGCCGTATGCGGCGGGTGAACGAGGTCATCCGGGAGGTGCTCTCGGACGCGATCGGCACGCTCAAGGACCCCCGGATCGGGTTCGTCACGATCACCGCCGTCAAAACGGCCGCCGACCTGAAGCACGCGACCGTCTACGTCAGCGTGCTCGGCAACGAGAGGAAGCGCGGCCGTACCCTGGAAGGCCTCGACGCCGCCCGCGGTCTGCTGCAGGCGCGGGTCAACGACGAGCTCAGGCTGCGCCGGACTCCGCAGCTCTCCTTCGAGTACGATCCGACCGTCGAGCGCGGCGTGCGCATGACGCAACTCATCGATGAGCTCGCCCCAGACGAACCCTGACCTCGCGGCGGTCGCGGAGGAGATCCGCGATCGCGACCGCTTCCTCGTCACGAGCCACGAGAACCCCGACGGCGACGCCCTCGGCTCGCTGCTCGCCATGCAGCTCGGGCTGTGCCAGCTCGGCAAGGACAGCGCCATGTACCTCGCCGGCACGTCGCCGCTGCCGAGCGAGTACGAATTCCTGCCGATGGGCGACCTCGCGCGCGAGCGGCCGGCCGACGCAGGCGAGCGGACGCTGGTCGCGGTCGACTGCGCGAACGAGAGCCGGCTGGGACCGGATTCGGAGGTCCTCGGCGGCGCGCCGTTCGTGATCAACATCGACCACCATCACGACAACAGCCGCTTCGGGCACGTCAACGTGGTGGTCCCGGGCGCGTCGTCGACGGGCGAGGTGCTGGCCGACCTCTTCGAGCTGCTCGGCGTGGAGATCACGCCCGACATCGCCGAGCCGCTCTACGTCGCCCTCGTCACCGACACCGGCCGGTTCCAGTACACGAACACGACGCCGAAGACGATGCGGCTCGCGGCCTACCTGGTCGAGCAGGGAGCCGACGTCCACCGCGTGTTCCAGGGCGTCTACGAGTCGGTCGAGTTCGCCAAGTTGAAGCTGCTCGCCCGCGCGCTCGACCACGCTCAGGTCTACGAGGGCGGCCGCGTCGTCGTCTCGTACCTCTCGCGCGACGACTTCCAGCGTGTCTCGGCGCCTGAGCCGTACGCGGAGGGGATCATCGACTACCTTCGCGCCGTCGAGGGCGCGGACATGTCCGTCCTGATCCGCGAGCCGCCGCGGCACGACGGCCCCGCACGGCGCGTCAGCCTGCGCGCGTCGGTGGACGAGCTCGACGTCTCGGCGATCGCGAGGGAGTCCGGCGGCGGCGGCCATCCCCAGGCGGCCGGGTTCTCGAGCGAGCTCTCGATCGAGGAGATCACCGAGTTCGTGCTGCGCGAGTTCAGGAAGCTCCGCGCCGCGAGTGCCGCCTAGAGGACTCGAGCCGACCGGGGTCATCCTCGTCGACAAGCCGCCGGGGCCGTCCTCGTTCGCCGTCGTGGACCGGATCCGCAAGCGCACGGGCGCCCGCACCGGCCACGCAGGCACGCTCGATCCCTTTGCCAGCGGGCTGCTCGTGCTGCTCTCCGGCCGCGCGACGAAGCTGACGCCGCGCCTGGTCGGGCTCGACAAGCGCTACCGCACCGGGATCGACCTGTCGGCGACGACGACGACCGGCGATCCCGAGGGCGAGGTCGTGGAGCGGCACGAGCCGCCGGCGGGCACCCAGCTGGAAGCGCTGCTGGCCGAGCTGCGGGGCGAGGTGGAGCTGCGCATCCCGGCCGCCTCGGCGGTGAAGATCGGCGGCGAGCGCGCCTATCGCCTCCACCGGCGCGGAGTCGAGGTCGAGATGCCGATTCGCCGTTCGCTCGTCCACTCGCTCGAGCTCCTCGGCTACGCCGGCGGGGTGGCGGAGCTCGATCTGCTCGTCTCGTCGGGGACCTACGTGCGCGCGATCGCCGCCGCGCTCGGCGGCCACTGCGTGACGCTGCGGCGGACCGAGGTGGGGCCGTTCTCGGTCGAGGAAGCCGACGAGGAGCGCGTGATCCCCGTCGACGAGGCGCTGGCAAGGTTGTGAGCCGGGCGCTCGCCATCGGCACGTTCGACGGCGTTCATCTTGGCCACCGGCGCGTGCTCGAGCAGGCCGACGCCGTCGTGACGTTCGACCCGCACCCGCGCGTCGTGCTCGGCAACCAGGTGGAGCTGATCTCGACCCTGGAGCGCCGGTTGGAGCTGCTGCGCGAGCTGGTCGCCGACGTGGTGGTGATCGAGTTCACGCTGGAGCTCTCCCAGCTCGAGCCGGAGGAGTTCGTCGAGCGGCACCTGCGGCCGCTCGGGGCGTCGGTCGTCGTGGCGGGGGCGGGCTTCCGCTTCGGGCGCGCGCGGCGCGGCGATCTCGAGCTCCTGCGCACCGTCGGCTTCGAGGTGCGCGAGGTCGCGCCGGTGGAGGACGTGTCGTCGAGCGAAATCAGGCGGCTGTTGCGCGAGGGGGACGTGCGCGGGGCGGCGGCGATGCTGGGCCGTCCGCCCGAGCTCGACGGAACAGTCGTGGCGGGCCACTCGCGCGGCGGCACGCTCGGCTTTCCCACGGCCAACCTCGCGATCGCGCCCGAGCTGCTCGTGCCGGCAAACGGCATCTACGCGGGCGCGGCGCTCGACACGCGGGCCGCGGTCTCGATCGGCACGAACCCGCACTACGGCGGGCAGGAGCGGCGCGTGGAGGCGTTCCTGCTCGACTTCGAGGGGGACCTCTACGGGCGGCGGCTCGTGGTGGAGCTGTGGGAGCGCCTGCGCGACGAGCGGGCCTTCGGCAGCGAAGAGGAGCTCGTCGCGGCGATCGCCGCCGATGTCGAAGCCACCCGCAGAGCCGTGCGCCCCTCCTAACGGGGTCAGACCCCCGTCGCGGAAGTGTCACCAACGTTCCACAGTTCGCATGGGCTAGCGCCGTCGCGGCGACCCCGGCACAGTCACGTGACGCTTCTGTGACGGTCCTGTGCCGGGGTCTGACCCCGTCTGAGGCGCGCGGCCAGCGCGTAGGCGAGGAGTGCGGCTCCGAAGAGGATGACGCCGGCGACGAGCCAGGGAGTCGGGTCGCCGCCGCCGCAGGAGACCGAGCCCGGCGCAGCGTCGGGCGGAAGCGAGAGCTCCCCGTGCGGCCCACACGGCGTGTAGTCCCGGTTGCCGGCCGCGACGACGAGGGCGAGGGCACCAACGCCGGCCACGAAGCCGAGGCTCTCGGCGAGGTGCGGCGACCTGGCCCCAACGAAGATCAACCCGCCGGCTGCGAACGGCAGGATGAACAGCCCGATCGAGAACCCGGACAGCAAGCTGAACGTGAAGAGCGCGCCCGCGGCCGTCCACGTAGCGAACCATCGCCAGCCGCGGCCGCCCGCGCGACCGCGGCTCCTGGCCATCACGATCACCACGGCGACGAGCACCAACGGGTAGAGGCCGATCACGAGCCGAGCCGCCTGGCGGCGCCGCTGCGGCGGGGGTCGGCCGCCACGCCGGTCCTGCCGACGGCGCTGACGCCGCCGAAGTAGTGGTGCGGGGCCTCCCAGCGCCTCACCGTCCACCCGCGTTCCTCGAGCTGCGCCAGACCGTCCTCGTCCACTCCCGGCTCGGCGTTGACGACCGCGCCCGAAGGATGGAAGCGCGGCCGCTCGACGGCGGCGGCCGGCTCGAGCCCCTCGTCGAGGACGCCTGCGAGAACGCTGACGAGCGCCATTCGGAGCCGAGTGCCGCCCGCGGCACCCGCGGCGAGGGCCAGACCCTCGTCGTCGAACACGAGCGTCGGCGCCATCATGCTCTCCATCCGCTCGCCCGGCTGGAGCGGCGCCCGGATCAGGTCGACCTCGCCCAGCATGCTGTTGAGGTGCAGGTCGAGGCCGGGGAGAAAGTCACCCGAGCCGAGCCCCAGGCTCGTCGTGAGCACGCAGGCGGAGCCCTCCGCATCGACGGTGACGAGGTTCGTCGTGTGCCCCGCCGGCCCGGCCGGCTGGAGCACGGCAGCGAGCGCGACGACCCGCTCGGCGGGGGAGAGGCCGTGAAGGCGAGGCAACTGCGCGAGGAGCGCCGGGACACCGGACAAGCCGGCCCGGGTCAGCACCCGCGCCCCGAGGTAGTCCACGCCGACCGGCTCGCTCCAGCGCGCCTCGTAGGCGACGAGATCCTCGAGCGTGACCGTCACTCCCTCGACCGCGAGCAGGGCCTCGGCGATCGAGCCGCGGTAGACGCTCTCGGCCCCCTCCTCGGCGACCAGCTCGAGCGTCCGCACGAGCCCCGGCTGGCGGAGCGTGTCGCCGGCTTCGAGCAGCCTGCCTGCGGGCGCGTAGATCCCAGCGCCGGCGTTCATCGTCATCACGGGCTCGAGCATCGCGAGGCAGGCCGCATGCGCCGGCGGCAGCTCCACGCCGCCGCGGGCGAGGCGAAGCGCCGGCTCGACCAGGCGCGGCCAGGGCAGCCGCCCGCCCGCGCGCCAGAGCGCGTCGAGGCCCGCCGGCAGACCGGGAGCGCCGCAGGAGGCCGGGCCGACCGCGTAGTGGACGAGCTCCGCGCCGAAGGGCACCTCGAGCCGTAGCAGCTCGCCGCCGGCGCCCGACGGCACCGCCACGAAGCAGTCGAGGTTCCTCACGAGCCCGTCCGCGGCGAGGTAGATCGCGTGACCGCCGCCGAGCAGCCCGGTCATGACCGTCTCGGCCACACAGGAGGCGAGGCAGGCGGCAACGGCTGCGTCCGCGGCGCTCCCGCCGTCCTCGAGGATCTCCACCGCCGCCTCGGCAGTGGCCGGATGCCCCGCAGCGACCCCTGCCGGCACGGGCGTCACGGCGTCGTCAAGCTGCTGGGCGTGGACGAGGTCATTCGATCGATCGCTTGGATTCTTGCGCGCCTCGCGCCCGTTGTCGCCTTGGGGTGGCTGCTCTACACGGCCTGGCGGCGGGGCCGGCTCGGTTGGGCATTTGCGGCGGTCGCCGTCCTACTTGCTGTGGCGTGGCTACTCGCCGCGGCAGCGGTTCAGACCCACTTCCACGACGCCGACGGCTTCGTGGATTGCTGGCCGCACTGCGGCGCCCTCCAGACGGCGGTGAGCTGGACGCTCTTCTACGGCCCGATCTACCTCGTCCTGCTCGCCGTCCTTGCCGCGGTGCTTGCGGCCGTCGACCGGCGCCGTCGCGGGACGTCGCTGCTACCCTAGTCGGCGACCGCAGCCCCGGCCGTGCGCGTCCTTCCTTGCGCGGCGCGCTGGGACTGCGGAGTCCAATTACAGGAGGTCCTACTGAGCCTCGCCAAGGAAGCAAAGCAGGAGATCGTCAAGAAGTTCGGCCGGTCGGAGCAGGACACCGGCTCGGCCCAGGTGCAGATTGCGATGCTCACGGAGCGGATCAACCAGCTCACCGAGCATCTCCGCACCCACCAGCAGGACCATCACTCCCGGCGTGGCCTACTGAAGATGGTCGGCCGCCGGCGACGTTTCCTGAATTACCTGGAGAAGAACGATCTCGAGGCCTACCGAGCCCTGATCAAGGACCTGGGGCTGCGCAGATAGGCATGGTTGCGAAGGGTGGAGATTTGAGCGAGTCCCCCGGAACGAGGGGCTGGTTCAAATCCCCGCTCTTCGCTCGAAGGAGAGTGGAGGACAGAACATGAGCGTTACCACCGAGCGTCACGAGACGGTTTCGGTCGACGTCGGCCGAGAGCAGATCACGTTCGAGACAGGCAAGCTGGCGAAGCAGGCGGACGGCGCGGTCGTCGTCCGGTCGGGCGACACGATCGTCCTCGCCACGGCGCAGGGACGCCCCGAGGCGCGTGAGGGCGCCGACTTCTTCCCGCTGACCGTCGACGTGGAAGAGCGGATGTATGCCGCCGGCAAGATCCCGGGCGGCTTCTTCAAGCGCGAGGGGCGGCCGACGGAAAGGGCCATCCTCACCGCGCGCATGATCGACCGCCCGATCCGGCCGCTCTGGCCGAAGGGCTTCAAGAACGAGGTGCACGTCATCTGCATGACCCTCTCGGCCGACCTCGTCACGGCCTACGACATCCTCGCGATCAACGGGGCCTCCGCGGCCCTGATGCTCTCGCCGCTGCCGTTCTTCGGCCCCGTTGGGGCCGTGCGGATCGCGCTGATCGACGACGAGTTCGTCGTCAACCCGACGCTCCAGGAGATGGACGGCGAAGGCAACCGGCTCGACCTGATCGTCGTCGGCACGAAGGACGCGCTGACGATGGTCGAGGGCGGGGCGCTCGAGGTGCCCGAGGACGTCCTCCTGGGCGCCCTCGAGGTGGCCCACGAGGAGGTCCGGAAGCTGTGCGAGGCGCAGGAGGAGCTGCGGGAGCGCGCGGGCAAGCCGAAGTGGTTCGACACGGAGCTCGCCGGCGAGCTGGAAGGGCAGCACGCCGCCGCGATCGCCGAGCGGATCCGCTCCCACGGCCTGCGCGACGCGGGCGGGATCGTCGACGAGCTCGTCTCGGAACTCTCGACGCCGCTGACGATGGAGTCCACCGAGGACGACATCCTCCGCCAGCAGCAGATCCGCTGGGCCCTGACGGTCATTCTGGAGAAGCAGCGCCAGGAGGCGGTGGAGCCCCAGGTCCGCGAGCAGTTCGAGAGCGACCTGCGGGCGTTCACGGAGGCCGAGCAGGACTCGAAGGAGCTCAAGTCGGCCAAGCGCCAGCTGCTCTTCGACCGGATCATCGAGGAGGTCCGCCTGCCGTTCCCGGTCGGCTCGCCTGAGGGCGAGACGGACGTGAAGGACTCCTTCACCAAGCAGCAGATCAAGAAGGCCGCCGAGTCGGCGTACAAGGATCTCGTCCGCAAGAAGATCGCGGTCGAGAAGCGGCGGCCCGACGGTCGCGGCACCGAGGAGGTCAGGACGGTCACGTGCGAGGTCGGGGTCTCGCCCCGCACGCACGGCTCCGCCCTCTTCACGCGCGGGCAGACGCAGATCATGACGCTGCTCACGCTCGGCACCGCCAAGGAGGGTCAGCGGATCGACGACCTCTCCCTCGAGTCGGATCGCCGCTACATGCACCACTACAACTTCCCGCCGTTCTCGGTCGGGGAGACGGGCTTCATGCGGGGCCCGAAGCGGCGTGACATCGGCCAC
>JBBDWU010000019.1:0-119224 GCA_040902725.1 Gaiellaceae bacterium
TGCCGACGGCGATCCCGGCGGAGCCGTTGACGAGCAGGTTCGGGAAGCGGGAGGGCAGGACGAGCGGCTCGCGGCGGGACTCGTCGTAGTTGGGCCCGAAGTCGACCGTGTCCTGGTCGATGTCGCGGAGCATCTCGGTGGCGATCCGCGACAGGCGGCACTCGGTGTACCGCTCGGCCGCCGGCGGGTCGTCGTCGATCGAGCCGAAGTTGCCCTGCCCGTCGACGAGCGGGTAGCGGAGCGAGAAGGGCTGCGCCATCCGGACGAGCGCGTCGTAGATCGGCTGGTTGCCGTGCGGGTGGTACTTGCCCATGACGTCGCCGACGACGCGGGCGCACTTGACGTAGGGCCGGTTGGGCTGGATCCCGGCGTCGTGCATGCCGTAGAGGACGCGCCGGTGGACGGGCTTGAGGCCGTCGCGCACGTCCGGCAGCGCGCGGCTGACGATGACGGACATCGCGTAGTCGAGGAAGCTCGAGCGCATCTCCTGCTCGAGCATCCGGTCCTCGATCCGGCCGGGATCGAGCGCGCCGGTCTCTACCTCAGACATCGAGGAAGCGGACGTCCTTGGCGTTGGTCTCGATGAACAGGCGCCGCGGCTCGACCTGGTCGCCCATAAGCATCGCGAACACCTCGCCCGCGGCCATGGCGTCCTCGACCTGCACGCGCACGAGCAGGCGCCGCGCCGGGTCCATCGTGGTGTCCCAGAGCTGGTCGGCGTTCATCTCGCCGAGGCCCTTGAACCGCGAGAGCTGGATGCCCTCCTTGGCGACCTCGAGCACGACGTCGCGCAGCTCCTGGTAGGTCTCGGCGGTCGCGGCTGTCTTGCCATGCACGAGCGTGAAGGGAGCGAGGCCCACCGCATCGGCGAGCTTCTCGTAGGAGCGGCTCAGGTTGTGGTAGACGGGCGAGGCGAGCAGCAGGGCCGGAACGGTCACCGTCTGGGCGGTGCTCGTCTCCTTCTCGATCACCTTGACGCGGAACGCATCGCCGGCGGCGGACTCGAGCTCGAGGGAGTAGCCGTTCTCGCCCACCGACTCGAGCGCCTTGGCGAAGTCCTGGCTGGGCTTGTCCCCCAGTTCGACGAGCCGGTGCTTGACGACGAACTCGGCGGCGGGGCCGCCGAAGTCGGCGCGCAGGCGCGAGGTCCAGCCGTCGAACTCCTGGAGCACTTTCGCAAACCGGGCCCAGCGCGCCTCGGTCATCTTGACCGGCTCGCCGTGGCGGTCCTTGATCTCGATGTCGCCCACGCGCTCGCGGATGAGCAGCTCCTCGAGCTGGGCGTCCTTCTCGAAGTAGAACTCCTGGCTGCCGAGCTTGACCCGGTAGAGCGGCGGCACGGCGATGTAGATGTGGCCGCGCTCGAAGAGCTCGGGCATGTGGCGGTAGAGGAAGGTGAGGACGAGCGTGCGGATGTGCGAGCCGTCGACGTCGGCGTCGGTCATCACGATCACCCGGTGGTAACGCAGCTTGGCGACGTCGAACTCGTCGCCGATCCCGGTGCCGATCGCGGTGATCATCGCCTGGATCTCGATGTTCGAGAGCACCTTGTTGATGCGGTTCTTCTCGGAGTTGATGATCTTGCCGCGCAGCGGGAGGATCGCCTGGTAGGCGCGGTCGCGGCCCGCCTTGGCGGAGCCGCCGGCGGAGTCGCCCTCGACGATGTAGAGCTCGGCCGACTCGGGGTCGCGGTTCGTGCAGTCGGCGAGCTTCCCGGGCAGCGACGAGCTGTCGAGCGCGGACTTGCGGCGCGTCAGCTCGCGCGCTTTGCGGGCGGCTTGCCGCGCGTGCGCGGCCGCGATCGCCTTCTGGACGATCTGGCGCACGTCGGCGGGGTTCTCCTCGAGGAACTCGGCCAGCCCCTGGTTGACCGTCTGCTTGACGAGCCCCTCCATCCAGGGGTTGCCGAGCTTCGTCTTCGTCTGGCCCTCGAACTGGGGCTCGCGCAGCTTCACCGAGATGATCGCGGCGAGGCCCTCGCGCACGTCCTCGCCCTCGAGGTTGTCCTCCTTCTCCTTGAGCAGGCCCTTCTCGCGCGCGTACTTGTTGAGCGTCGCGGTGAGCGCGCTCTTGAAGCCGGTCAGGTGCGAGCCGCCCTCGTGGGTGTTGATGTTGTTGGCAAACGAGAAAACGGACTCGACGTAAGAGGCGTTCCACTGCATCGCGACCTCGACCTGCGCGCCGCGCTCCTCGTCCGAGCCCTCGAAGTAGACGATCCGCTTGTGGATCGGATCCTTCGACCCGTTCACGTAGGCGACGAAGTCGCGGATGCCGCCCTCGTAGTGGTACTCCTGGCGCTCCTCGCCCTCGCGCTCGTCGACGAGCACGATGCGGAGGCCCATGGTGAGGAACGCGGTCTCGCGCAGCCGCTGGCCGAGCGTCTCGGCGGAGAGCTCGAGCTCCTCGAAGACCTCGGCGTCGGGCAGGTAGGAGATCGTCGTCCCGTGCTCGTCCTTCGCGGCCTTGCCGACGACCTCGAGGTCGGTCTTCGGCACGCCGCGCGCGAACTCCTGCCGGTAGACCTGACCGTCGCGGCGGACCTCAGCAATCAGCCACTCCGACAGCGCGTTGACGACGGAGATGCCGACTCCGTGCAGGCCGCCAGAGACCTTGTAGCCCTCGCCGCCGAACTTGCCGCCGGAGTGCAGCTTGGTGAGGACGACCGTGAGGGCCGAAAGTCCCTGGTCGGCGATCACGCCCACGGGGATGCCGCGCCCGTGGTCGGTGACGGTCACGGAGTTGTCGGGATGGAGTCTGATCTCGGCGTACTGGTTGTGCCCGGCAAGGGCCTCGTCGACCGCGTTGTCGACCACTTCGTAGACGAGGTGATGGAGGCCGCGCGGGCCCGTCGAGCCGATGTACATGCCCGGTCGCAGCCGGACGGGCTCGAGGCCTTCGAGAACAGTGATGTCCTTTTCGGTATAAGTGGCTTCAGCCATAAAAAATCCCCGCAAATTGCGTATTTACGGGCTGATCCAAGTGTACCAGACTCAGCGGTCGGATCGTCGGCTCGCGAGGCTGGCCGCGGCGGCCCTGGCGACCAGCTCGCGGAGCTCCGGGTCCTCGATTTCGGCACTGAACTGAGTCGCGCGCGCGCGTTCTTCCAAGGTAGGTTCAGGGGGTTGGTTCGGGGCGGTGGGCCCCCCACCCTGGGCGGGGGTTTCGGGCAGCGGGCCGGGCGCGAATCGCAACGCTTTCGGCGCAGTGCCGGGAAGGGTTTCCCGCAGCCGGGCCAGCAGCTCGGGCGCAAGGAGACCGAGCTCGTACGCCCACGCCGACGAGCTTGTCGACACGTGGAGCGTGCCGTCGCGGGCCAGACGGGCCGGCCACGCGTTCCGGGCGATCGCCTCTCCCACCGTCGCCGGCCAGGCCGACACCAGGTCGGCCATCCCCGCCTGCGACCCGAAGCGGCGCAGCTCGCGGCCGAAGACGTCGCCGAGCCGCTCGATCATGCGCGCGCCGCCGCGCCGGGAGTGACCAGCACGAGCAGGTCGGGCACGTCCGGCAGGAACGAGGCGTCGGTCGCGGTGACGAGAGTCTGGCCGGCGCCGCGGAGCAGCTGGGCCAGCGCCCGCCGGCGTTCCGGATCAAGCTCCGACAGGACGTCGTCGAGCAGCAGGAGCGGAGGCGCCCCGCGGCGCTCGGCCACCGACGAGGCCTCGCCGAGGAGCAGCGCCAGGACCGCGAGCCGCTGCTCGCCCTGCGACCCGTAGAGCCGCAGGTCGCGCGTGCCGGCGAGCACCGCCACGTCGTCCAGGTGCGGGCCGAGGCCCGTTGTCCCCCGCTCCAGGTCGCGGTCGAGCCGCTCGCGGAGCGCGGCTGCGCTCACCTCGTCGCCGCGGTACTCGAGCCGCAGCTCGGGCAGGCTGAGCGCGTCGGCCGCCTCCGCGGCCGCGAGACCGAGCTCGGCCAGCACCGCCCTGCGCGCCTCCGCCAGCGCCGCCCCGAGCTCCGCCACGCGCTCCGTCCAGGGCTCGACCGCCTCCCGGCTCGAGACCCCGAGCGCCGCCCGCCGCAGCGCCGCGTTCCGCTGCGCGAGCGTCTCGCCGTACTCGCCCGGCAGGCCGCCCCGCGCCGGGAAGAGCCGCCCAAGCGCGCGATCGAAGTAGGCCCGCCGGACGGACGGCCCGCCCTTCACCACCGCCAGCCGGTCAGGCGTGAAGACGAGCGTCGCGACCTCCGCGCGCAACTCCTCCGTCGAGCGGAGCGCGGCTCCGTTCAGCCGCCCCTGCTTCCCCGCCCCCGCCCGGAGGACGAGCTCGAGCTCCACGGCTACGTCCCCGCGCCGCCCTCTCAGGCCCACGCGCGCGCCACTCTCGCCAAAGCGGATCAGCTGGCCGTCCGACCGCGTCCGCGGCGAGAACCCCTGCGTCGCCACGTGCAGCGCTTCGAGCAGGTTCGTCTTCCCGGCGCCGTTCGCCCCCGTCACCAGGACCACGCCGGGCTCGAGCTCGAGCTCGAGCTGCGCGTAGGAGCGGTAGTTCCGGAGCGAGACGTCGGTGACGATCAGCCGGCGAGGCGGATCGGCATGATCAGATACCAGAAGTCCTCGCCCTCGCCCTGGAGCAGGCCGGGGCGGAGCGGGCTGATCAGCTTGAGGACGACCTCGTCGCCGAGCACCGAATCGACCCCGTCGCGCAGGAACTCCGCGTTGAACCCGATCTCGAGCGGCTCGCCGGCGAACTGCACCGCCAGGCTCTCCCTCGCCTCGCCGACGTCCTGCGTCTGCGCCGAGACGGTGAGCTCCCCCTCCTCGAAGCGCAGCCGGATCGGCGAGTTGCGCTGCGCCATGACGGCGATCCGCTTCACCACGTCCAGGAGCTCGGAGCGCGACACCGGCACCTCGTGCTCGAACGCCTCCGGCAACAGCTGCCGGTAGTTGGGGAACTGGCCGTCGATGCGGCGGGTCGTCAGGAGCACCCCGTCGACGTGGAACGCGATCTGGTTCTCGAGCACGCCGAGCTCCACGGTCTCGACCCCGTCGGCGATGCGGGCAAGCTCGCCGAGCGCGCGCGCCGGCACGATCGCCTCGAGCTCGGGCGCCGACGATGCCAGTTCGCTCTCCTTCACCGAGAGTCGGTAAGAGTCCGTCGCCGCCATCACGAGCTTGGTGCCGTCGAAGCGCACGAGGATGCCAGTGAGGACCGGACGGGACTCGTCGCGCGACGCGGAGCGGACGACGCGGTTGATCGTGTCGAGCAGCGCCGGAGCGTCGACCGAGAAGGTCTGCGCGCCCTCCACGTCGGGCAGCCGCGGGAAGTCCTCGACGCTGTACGTGTGCACCCGGTAGCTCGCAGGGCCGCACTCGACGTGGACGAGGCCGTCCTCGGGCTTGTACGTGATCGAGACGTCGCCAGCCGGTAGGAGTCGCGCGATGTCGCCGAGCAGCCGACCGGGAACGACCACGGCGCCCTCGTCCTCGACCTCCGCCTCGAGCGAGGCCCGCAGCGAGAGTTCCATGTCGGTCGCCGCGAGCTCGAGCTTTCCGCCCTCTGCGCGGAGGAGCACGCCTTGGAGCACCTGCACGGCACTTCGCGTCGAGACCGCCCGCGAGACGAGCGCGAGCCGGTCGGCCAGTTCGTCCTTGGCACACGTCAGCTTCATGCCCGAGCCCACAACGATGTCTGTTTCGATCATCTCTTTAAATTCTCTTTAGTCGTAGTACGTAGGCATTGTGGATCACGGGGACGACGGCCGCAGCCGGGTCGGGCGCACGGGATCGCTGGTGGACGGAAGCGGGGACAAAACGGCGGCCTGCACAGGGTGCCACGGTTAGCGGGCCTGTTTCACACGGCGAGTCAGCTCTTGGACGAGGTTGTACACGGAACGATCCTCACGGATCATCCGCGCGATCTTGGCGTTCGCGTGCATGACTGTTGTGTGGTCGCGCCCACCGAACTCCTTGCCGATCTTGGGCAGCGACGCGTCCGTCAGCTCGCGCGAGAGGTACATCGCAACCTGGCGCGGATAGACGATGTTCTGGGAGCGCCGGTCGCCCGTCAGCTCCTCGAGCGAGATGTCGAAGCGATCCGAGACGGTCTCCTGGATCCGTTGGATGGAGACCTGGATCCCCTCGCCCTGTGGGAAGACGTCCTGGAGCACTTCCTGCGCAAGCTCGGACGTCATCGCGCGGTCGGTCAGCGACGAGAAGGCGACGACGCGCGTGAGCGCGCCTTCGAGCTCGCGGATGTTGGAGGCGATGCGGCCGGCGATGAACGACAGCACCTCCTCGTCGGGGACGTTGATCTGGTCTGTCTTGACCTTCTTGCGCAGGATCGCGATGCGCGTCTCGAGGTCGGGCGGCTGGACGTCGGTGATCAGCCCCCACTCGAACCGGGAGCGCAGCCGCTCCTCGAGCGTCGAGATCTCGCGCGGCGGGCGGTCCGAGGAGAGGACGATCTGCGCGCCGGCCTCGTAGAGGCTGTTGAAGGTGTGGAAGAACTCCTCCTGGATGCGCTCCTTGTTCTCGAAGAACTGGATGTCGTCCACCAGGAGCAGGTCGTAGTTGCGGTAGCGGTTCTTGAAGCCCTCGATCCGCTTGTCGCGCAGTGAGTTGATGAAGTCGTTCATGAAGGTCTCGCTGGTCACGTAGCGCACGCTCAGGTGGCTCGAGTGCTCGCTCACGTACTGCGCGATCGCCTGCATGAGGTGCGTCTTGCCGAGGCCCGTGCTGCCGTAGATGAAGAGCGGGTTGTACGCCTGCGCGGGCGCCTCGGCGACTGCGAGCGCGGCCGCGTGGGCGAAGCGGTTCGACGAGCCGATCACGAAGAGGTCGAACGTGTACTTGGGGTTGAGCAGGGCGTCGGAACCGGGCGCGCGCCGCGACGGCAGCTCGACGACGTCCGGCGAGTCGGCCGAGTCGGGCTCGCTCCGCACGCTCAGCTGGATCCGCCGCTCGCGACCGGTGACGTCCTGGGTGATCGCGCGCACCAGGCCCAGGAACTTCCCCTCGATCCACTCGCGCGTGAAGTCGTTCGGGACGCCGATCACGAAGGCGTCGTCGTCGATTTCCACACCCTCCGCGTCGGCGAACCAGGTGCGGTAGGTCGTCTCGTTGAGCGCGCCCTGGAGCCGGCTCGAAACCTCGCTCCACAAGCTCTCCGCAGTCAGCTCGGTCGAGTGCTCCAAGGGTTACCGGGCTTCCGGGCGGCGATCGGGCAAGCGCCGAGCATAGCAGCGGTTCGGCGGCGAGGAAACCCCCCGATTTGCAGGGAGTTTGTCACTTCTGAAAACTGTCCACACCTGTGGAGGAGAACGGGGATAAGAGGGCCGAATCTCCCGGCGAGCAGCCGCTTCCAGGCCCTGGGCTCTGTGGAGAACTCGGTGGAGGAGGGCTCGTCTATACTGGCATCCCGGCGTCCTCGCGGCGCCACTTTTCACGTTCACACCCTCTCCGGACTCTCATGAAGCGGACCTACCAGCCCAACGTACGCCGGCGGAAGAAGACGCACGGCTTCCGCGCGCGGATGGCCACTCGCGCCGGCCGCGCGATCCTGAAGCGGCGCCGGGCGCGCGGGCGCAAGCGGCTCTCGGCCTAGGTCGCGTGCAGCGCCGGTATCGCCTCTCCCGCTCCCGGGACTTCGATGCCGTCTACCGGCACGGCCGCTCGGTGTCCACGCGCTTCCTCGTCCTCTACTGGTTCCCGCACGAGGAGGACGCCGGCGATCCGCGGCTCGGGCTCGCCGTGCCGAAGAGCGCCGGCTCCGCCGTGACCCGCAACCGGATCAAGCGGCAACTGCGGGAGGTCTGGCGCTCGCTGCTCGAGGAGATCCCGGCGGGCCGCGACTATGTCCTGATCGCGCGGGACGGGCTGCCGGAGGCGGCCGAGGCGCGGAACGGGGACTGGCTGCGCGAGCGCGTCGTCGAGGTGCTCGGGAAGGCGCGCGCGTGAGGGCGATCGGGATCGGGCTGGTGCGGCTGTACCAGACGCTCGTCAGCCCGCTGCTGCCGGCGAACACCTGCAAGTACCACCCGAGCTGTTCGCAGTACGCGATCGACGCGCTGCGCAAGCACGGGCTCCTGGTCGGCTCGGCGAAGGCCGCCTGGCGCCTTGCGCGCTGCAACCCCTGGAGCCGGGGCGGAGTCGATTTCGCATGATCGTCTTCGGCATCACCGACCCGATCCAGGCGCCGCTCCACGAGCTGCTGATCTGGCTGCACACAACGGTCGGCCTCACGTGGGCGTGGTCGATCGTGGCCCTGACGATCCTCGTGCGCACGGTGCTGCTGCCGCTGACCGTCCGCCAGATCCACTCGATGCAGAACCTCCAGGCGCACGCGCCGGAGATGAAGGCGCTCCAGCAGAAGTACAAGGGCGACCGCCAGCGCATGAACGAAGAGCTGATGAAGTTCTACAAGGAGAACAAGATCAACCCGGCCGCCTCGTGCCTGCCGATCGTCGCGCAGATCCCGGTCTTCATCGCGCTCTTCTTCGTGCTCAAGGACTTCGAGAAGAACGTGCTGCCCGACTTCCCGGCGTCGGCGCTCGACTGGTTCGGCCTCGTCCCCAACATCACCGACAGCGCGAGCGACCACTGGTCGGGCTTCCTCCTGCTCGCGATCTACGCGATCAGCCAGACCACCTCGACGCTGCTCATGTCGACGACGATGGAGCGGACGCAGCGGATCCTGCTCCTCGTTCTGCCGCTCGTCTTCCTGTTCTTCATCCTCAACTTCCCCGCCGGCCTCGTCCTCTACTGGGTGACGACGAACCTGTGGACGACGGGCCAGGGCCTGATCACGCGCCGGCTGATGCCGAAGCCGGCGCCGCCGCCGAAGAAGAGCTCGCGGACGCCTCCCAGGGCGGAGGCGGAAGCCGCGGTCGCCGCGACCGGGGACGGCCAGGCCCCCGCCACGCCGGCGAAGCCGACGGTGCGCAAGGTCAAGCGAAAGAAGAAGAAGCAGGCGCGGCGGTGAGCGAGGAGGCCCGCGAGCTGAGCGTCGAGACCACCGGCGAGACCGTCGGCGAGGCGAAGTGGGCCGCGCTACGGGAGCTCGAGACGCTTCAGCCCGGGCTCGACAAGGAGGCGGTGCGCTTCCAGGTCGTCTCGGAAGGGGAGCGCGGGATCCTGGGCGTCGGCTACGCGCCGGCCCGCGTCGTGGCGAGCGTGGCCGAGGCGGAGGCGCAGGCGGACGGTGTGGAGGAGAGCGCTGCCGCCGCGCGCGTGCGCGAGCTGCTCCAGCGGGTCACTTCGGCGGCGGGCGTCTCCTGCCGGATCGTGATCGAGGAGGACCACGAGGAGGTGCGGGCGACGATCGCCGGCCCGGAGCTCGGCGTCCTCATCGGCCGGCACGGGCAGACGATCGACGCGATCCAGTACCTCGCCAACGCCATCCGCTGGCGCTCCGGCGAGGAGCGGGAGGTCGTGGTCGACGCGGCCGGTTACCGCGCGCGGCGGCAGGCGACGCTCGAGACGCTCGCGCGGCGCACGGCGCGGCGGGTGGCCGACTCGGGCGAGCCCGAGCCGCTCGAGGCGATGACCCCGGTCGAGCGCCGGATCGTCCACCAGTTTCTTCAGGACGACCCCGACGTCGAGACGCGGAGCGAGGGCACCGAGCCGTACCGGCACGTGGTCGTCGTTCCCGTCGGTGAGTGACCCCCGGCTCGAGCGCTGGCTCGAGCGCGTGCTCGCCACGCCGGGGCTGACCTCGCTGCGCGATCCCGCCGAGGCACGGCGGGCCCTGCTCGAGGACAGCCTGCGCGGCGCCGAGCTAGTGGCGAGCTTCGAGGGGCCGGTGGTGGACGTCGGGTCGGGCGGCGGCGCGCCGGGAATCCCGCTGGCGGCCGCGCTGCCCGAGCGCGAGGTGGTGCTGCTCGAGTCGCAACGGCGGAAGTGCGACTTCCTGGAGTCGGTCGCGCGTGAGTTCCCGAACGTCCGGGTCGTCTGGGGGCGCGCAGAGGAGCAGGAGGTCGACCGCTTCGGAGTGGCCGTCGCGAAGGCGCTCGCCCAGCCGCCGGTGGCGCTCGAGTGGTGCCTGCCGCTCGTCCAGCCGGGGGGCGCGGCGATCCTTTGGGTTGGGCCGAGCGCCGACCTGGAAGCCGCGGCCGCGGCGGCGACGCAGCTCGCGGGCGGGCCTCCCGAGGAGCACGACGGCCTGCTCGTCGTGCGCAAGCTGGGGCCAACCCCGCCGGGCTTCCCGCGGCGTCCCGGGATCGCCCGGAAGCGTCCGCTCGCCTGAGTAGCCTGGTCATGTGCCCGGCCGGATCTACGCGCTCGCGAACCAGAAGGGCGGCGTCGGGAAGACGACGACTGCCGTCAACCTGGCCGCCTGCCTCGCCGAGGCCGGCGAGCGGGCGCTCGTGGTCGACCTCGACCCGCAGGCGAACGCTACCTCGGGGCTAGGCGAGCGCGCGAACGGCACTTCCACGTACGACCTGCTCGACGGCGCGCCGCTCCGCGATCTGATCCGGCGCACGCGCTTCGCCAACCTCGATCTCGTGCCCTCGAGGCCCGAGCTCGCGGGAGCGGCCGTGGAGCTGGCGCGCCGCGACGACGGCGAGCGGTATCTCGCCGGCTCGCTGGACGAGGCGCGCGAGCGCTACGACTTCGTCTTCCTCGACTGCCCGCCCTCGCTGGGGCCGCTGACCGTGAACGCACTCGCGGTCGCCGACCAGGTGCTCGTGCCGGTGCAGGCCGAGTACTACGCGCTCGAGGGGCTCGCTCAGCTGGTGGAGTCGATCGAGCTGGTGCGGCGCCGCCTGAACCCGGCCCTGCGGCTCGGCGGCGTCCTGATCACGATGGCGGACGGGCGGACCCGCCTGTCGGCGGACGTGGCCGCGGAGGTGCGACGGCACTTCGGTGCGCTCGTCTTCCAGACGGTCGTCCCGCGCAGCGTGCGTCTCGCGGAGGCGCCGAGTCACGGCCTCCCCGTGATCGCCTACGACCGGCGCTCCGCCGGGGCCGATGCCTACTACCGGGTGGCGATGGAGCTTGTCGAGCGTTCTTGATCGCGGGCTGACCGCCCCCGTTCGTGCCCCCCGCGCGGCTGCAAAGCTGCGCGATGCCGCGTCCTCGGTCGCGCCCGTAGCTTCCAGCTACGAACGCTCCCTGCGTCCTTGCCTCGCTTGCTTTTCGCTCGCGCTGGAGGCATGTCCGTGAGCGGTCAGCCCGCTGAAAGACGGGGACTCGGCCGCGGGCTCGAGGTCCTGATCGGCGGCGCCTACTCGGAGGCCCCCGAGCTTGTGAACCTGCGCGTCGACGAGATCCACCCGAACCCGCGCCAGCCGCGCCGCCAGCTCGATCACGAGGCGACCTCGGGACTCGCGGACTCGATCCGCGCCCAGGGCGTCCTCCAGCCGGTCGTGGTCCGCCCCCGCCCGGGCGGCGGCTACGAGCTGATCGCAGGCGAGCGTCGCTGGCGCGCGGCTCGTGAGGCAGGCCTGGCCGCGGTGCCCGCGCTCGTGCGCGAGGCCGACGACCGGGACTCGCTGCTGCTCGCGCTCGTCGAGAACGTCGCGCGCGAGGACCTCTCTCCGCTCGAGGAGGCGCGCGCGTACGCCGTGCTGCTGGACGAGTTCGCGCTCTCGCTCGGAGAGGTCGCCGAGCGGGTCGGCCGCTCGAAGCCTTCGGTGTCGAACCGGCTCCGGCTGCTCGAGCTCCCGCACGACGTGATGGGGATGCTCGAGCGCGGGCTGATCAGCGAGGGACACGGGCGCGCCGTGCTCGCCGTCCCCGATGACGACGGCCGGCGCCGGCTCGCCCAGCGGATCGTCCGCGAGGGCCTCTCCGTCCGGGCGGCGGAGAAGGCGGCGCGGTTCGCCGGCGCGCGGCAGAAGCCGCGGCGCAAGCACAAGATCCCGGTCGACCCGGCGCTCGCCGAGCGGGCCCGGGCCGTCGCCGCGCGGCTGACGGGACGCGAGACGCGCATCGCCTCCGGCCGGCTCGAGATCCAGTTCGCGGACGAGACGGAGCTGGCCGAGCTCGTCGAGGCGCTCGAGACCGTCGAGCATCTCGCCGCGCCCGCGTAACCGAATCGGGCACATCGTCGTTGAACAGGGGTCATGCTCGACCCCCGTCTCCCTGACATCGAGTCGCTCGAGGCCATCTCGCAGGACGAGGAAGCCCGCGCGATCTTCCTCAGGATGGCCGCGATCTGGCGGGCCGGGCGGATGGAGAACTTCCTGGACCAGCTCGGCGCCGACGGCGAGGTCGACGACGAGACGAAGCTCCAGCTGGCGGAGCTCGGCCGAGACGAGTCGCTGCTGCTCGTCGTCGAGGACTACGTCCTCAACACCGTTCGTCTGCACTAAGGCATCGCTCGCGGACGCGCTAGCCGCGGCTACACTCCGGCTCGCGCGCGGGCGATTAGCTCAGTCGGTTAGAGCGCCGCTCTGATAAGGCGGAGGTCCCTGGTTCGAATCCAGGATCGCCCACTGCCCGCGGGTGGGTGGTCACAACGAGGGATGCGGAAGCGGCCCGTCCCGCCCGATGGAGCGGGCAATGCGGCAAATCGTCTCGAGCCGGCCTGCGGCGGCCGCGCTCATCGTCATCTCGGCCGGCTTCGCGCTGTGCGCGGTCGAGTACTCGCTCCACCTCAGCGACGGGCTGCGATCTGCCCTGAACCTCTGGGTCTACAACAACGTCATGCTCGCCGCCGCCGCTGCGTGTGTCGCGCGTGGGGTGCTCGTGCGGCGCGACCGCGCCGCCTGGATCCTCGTCGGCGCCGCTGTCGCGGCCTGGGGAATCGGCGACACGATCTGGGTCTTCACGGTCGCGGACGACCCGAACGCCCCGTACCCCTCGGCGGCGGACGTGGGCTTCCTGGCTTTCTACCCCCCCGCCTACGTGGCGCTATTCCTGCTCCTGCGCAAGCGGATCGGCACCTGGCGCGCGAGCCTCTGGCTCGACGGCGTCATCGGCGCGCTGGCCGTTGCCGCGATCGGGACGGCGGTCGTCTTCCAGGCCGTGCTCGAGGCCACCGGGGGCTCCCCCGCCGCCGTTGCGACCAACCTCGCCTACCCCCTCGCCGACCTGACGCTGATCGCGCTCGTGGTCTGGGGGCTCGGCGTCACGGGCTGGCGCCCCGGCCGCACGTGGGGGCTGATCGGCGCCGGGCTGCTCGTCTTCTCGGTCAGCGACTCCCTCTACCTTTACGAGACCGCTGTCGGGACGTACGTGAACGGCGGCGTGACGGACATCGGCTGGCTGGCCGGCGGGGTCCTGCTCGCGTGGGCCGCGTGGCAGCCGCGCGAGGAGACGACGCGGGCCGCCGTCGACGGCTGGGCGCTCCTGCTGGCGCCGGTCGGCTTCGGCCTCGCCGCGCTCGGCGTCCTGGTCTACGACCACGCGCACCGCGTCCACGAGCTCGTGCTGGTGCTCGCCGCCACTGCGATCGCCGCCGTGATCGCCCGCATGGCGCTGGCCTTCGCCGAGAACGCTGCGATGGTCGCCGGCTCCCGGCTGGAGGCGCGAACCGATCTGCTGACCGGCCTCGGCAACCGCCGCAGGCTGATGAACGACCTGACGGACGCGCTCGAGGACGGGGCGAGCGACCTGGTGCTCGCGCTCTACGACCTGAACGGCTTCAAGCTCTACAACGACTCCTTCGGCCATCCTGCCGGCGACGCGCTGCTGGGCCGGCTCGGACAGAAGCTCGACGGCTTCGTCGGTGCCTGGGGCACGGCCTATCGAATGGGGGGCGACGAGTTCTGCATCCTGCTCCGCTCCGCGGGCACGAACGCGGCCGCCACCGTCGAGGGCGCCGCGGCCGCGCTGACCGAGCAAGGCGAGGGCTTCGCGATCAGCGCCGCGGTCGGCGCGGTCCGGCTTCCTGCCGAGGGCGCGACTCCGGCCGAGGCTCTGCGCCTGGCCGACCAGCGCATGTACGCGCACAAGCTCGGTGCGCGAGCTTCGGCCGGCGCCCAGTCGAGCTCGCTTCTGCTCCGTGTGCTCTCCGAGCGCCATCCGCAGCTCGGCGATCACGTCGCGGGCGTCGCGGACCTCGCGGAGTCGGTGGCGCGCGCGCTCGACCTCCCGCCCGAGGAAGTCCTCCGCGCCCGCATTGCCGCGGAGCTGCACGACGTCGGGAAGATGGCGATCCCGGACGCGATCCTCGACAAGCCAGGCCCGCTGAGCGAAGAGGAGTGGACCTTCGTCCGCCGGCACCCGCTGATCGGCGAGCGCATCCTGCTCGCCTCGCCCGCGCTCGCCCACGTGGCGCGGCTCGTGCGCTCGACCCACGAGCGCGTCGACGGCGCCGGCTATCCCGACGGACTGGCCGGCGACGAGATCCCCCTCATCTCCCGGATCGTCTTCGTCTGCGACGCGTTCGACACCATGACCGCGAAGGGCTCGACCCCCGAGGAGGCCCTCGCCGAGCTCGCGCGCAACGCGGGCACGCAGTTCGACCCGGCGGTCGTCGGTGCGCTCCACGCCGCCCTCGCCACGCACGAGCAGGCGGTCGCAGTCGCCTCCTGAATCGGAGGTTCGACCCCCGCCCCCAGAGCTATCATTGGCCGGGAGATGCAGGAGATGGTCATCTACGGCGTCTCCTTCGACATGGTCGGGAAGCAGCCGATCGTGCTGCTGAAGACCGTCGACGGGAACCGCTTCCTGCCGATCTGGATCGGCCACAACGAAGCGGCGGCCATCCTCATGAAGCTGCAGGACGCATCGACGCCGCGGCCGATGACGCACGACCTGCTTACCGAGATGCTGGCCCAGCTCGAGGCGCAGGTCGTCCGCATCACCGTCACCGAGATGCGAGACAGCACCTACTTCGCCGAGATCACCGTGCAGCAGAACGGCTCCGAGATCCAGATCGACTCCCGCCCGTCCGACGCGATCGCGCTGGCGATCAGGGCCGAGGCGCCGATCTATGCGGCCGACGACGTGATCGAGGAGTCCGCGATCGAGTTCGAGGGCGAGGAGAACCAGGAGGAGATGGTCGCCGAGTTCAAGCGCTTCCTCGACCGCGTCACGCCCGCCGAGTTCGAGACCGGCGACGAGGCTTAGACGTACACGTAGACGCTCTGGCCGTGCGCGAAGCGCGCGTGGAGCCGGGGCGCGATCCACATCGGGACGCGGACGCAGCCGTGGGAGGCCGGATAGGCGGGCACGTCGGGGTACCCGTGGATCGCGAAGGCCGCGCAGAGGCGCGGTGGGCTCGGCCGTCGCGGGCGTGCCGAGGGCGATCGCCGCGGCGAGCAGCCAGCTCACACGAACACGCCGACGATCACGGCGATTGCATTGAACACGCCGTGGAGGACCATGCCGGGAAAGACGCTGCCCGTGCGCGCTCGAAGCCACGCCAGGCCGAGGCCGAACGCGACGAGCACGGGCAGGGCGAGCACCAGCCCGTGCGCGAGCCCGAACAGGATCGACGTGCCGGCGATCGCCGCGAGCCGGCCGTAGCGCTCGAGCAGGCTGTAGCCCGCCCCGCGGAAGACGAGCTCCTCGACGACGGGAACGACGATCGCCGTCGCGGCGGCGTTGGCGGCGAACGGCGCGGCTCGGTCCGCGTCCCACTCCTGGGGCACGATCCCCTGCTCCTCCCCGGGATGCAGCAGCGGCTCGAGCAGCGCCCCGAGCACGAACGTGGCGACGAAGATCCCCCCGACCCAGGCGAACGCCGCCCGCCACGAGTGCGGCTGCCGCAGCGCTAGCAGCTCGGCCGCGGGCCCTCGGTGGACGATCCACAGCAGCACCAGCCCCATCACCGCGGACGCGATCAGCACGCCGGCGAAGGAGTCCCACAGGTAGAGGACGTCTTCCTCGGGCCGCGGTGACGAGTAGGCGAGCGCGATCAGCGCGCCGACCAGCGCGAGCCAGCCGATGAGGCGCCCGCTCACGTCGAACCTCGCCAGCCCCGCCACCAGCGGCGATAGTAGTCGGCGTGCGGACGTTCACCCTGGCCGAGGCGAATGCGTTGCTGAAGCGCGTGCGCCCGCTCGCGGAGGCGCTCGTCGAGCACAAGGGCTCGCTCGACGAGGCTGAGGCGGCGCGCGCCGAGCTGCTCGGCCACATCGCCGGCAACGGCGGCGACATCACCCCCGGTGACGTGACCGAGGCGGCCGAGCGCGTCAGGAGCGAGGCGGCTGAGCTGGCGGGCATCCTCGACGAGCTCCAGGGCTACGGCGTGCGGGTGAAGGACCTCGACCTCGGCCTGCTGGACTTTCCGTCGGTGCGCGACGGGGAGCCTGTCCTGCTCTGCTGGCAGGTGGGCGAGGCCGAGATCGGCTACTGGCACGGCCAGGAGGAGGGCTATGCCGGCAGGAAGCCGCTCTGAGCGTCGAATGAGCCGCTGATGGAGCGTTGGATCGTCTTCGCGGCCGTCTTCGTCGCCGCGCTGCTGCTCGCGCGGCTCGTCGACCGGCGCCTGGCGAAGCGGGAGCTGCCGCCCGAGGCCGTGACGCGCTACCGCGTCCTCCGGCGGAGCGTCGTCTCCGGGATCGTCGCGATCGGCCTCCTCTCGGCGCTGCTGGCGATCCCACCCGTCCGCGCCGTCGCCGGGGCCGTGCTCGGCTCGGCGGCCATCCTCGGCGTCGTCGTCGGCCTCGCCGCCCAGAGCACGCTCTCGAACGTCGTCGCCGGCGTGCTGATCGCGTTCACGCAGCCGCTCCGGATCGGCGACCGCGTGGAGATCGACGGCGCGGCCGGGACGGTGGAGGAGATCCGGCTGATCTACACGTTCATCCGCCTCGACGACGGCGCCCGGCTCGTGACCCCGAACGCCAAGCTGGCCTCGGATACCATCCGGAACTCCACCATCGTCAGTCGAGAGAAGGTGGCCGAGATCACCCTCCAGCTTCCCCTCGGCACGGCGCTCGGCCCGGTGGTCGACCTCCTGCGTGCGGAGACCGCCGGCGAGCGCGACGCCGACGTTTTCGTGTCCTCGCTCGACGAGTACGCGATCGTGACCGTGCGGGCGTGGGCCAAGGACGAGGCCACGGCCGAGCGCCTCGAGCGCGAGCTCCGACTGCGCGTGCACGAGCGGCTGCGGGCAGAAGGGATGCTGGATGACGCCGCCTGACGACGACTTCAACGGCCGCCGCAGGCGCCAGCGCCGCCGCCGCCGCCGCCGCATCTCGCGCAAGCGCCGCGCCACCGTCGTCGTCGGCGGCCTCCTCGCCCTCTGCCTGGTGGTCATCGCCGGCGCCGTGGCGGCCGGCGCGGCCTTCGGCACGGGCTGCGACCTCGCGGCGCTGCGACCCGTCGCGCTTGGAGCCAACTCGTTCGTCTACGCGGCCGACGGCTCCCTGCTCGGCTCGATCCCCGCCGAGAAGAACAGCCAGCCGGTTCCCCTGGAGGAGATGAGCCCCGCGGTCGTCAGGGCGACGATCGCCATCGAGGACCGCCGCTTCTACGAGCACGGCGGCATCGACGTCGCCGGCATCGCCCGCGCCTTCTGGGCCGACGTGCGGGCCGGGAAGGTCGTCCAGGGCGGCTCGACGATCACGCAGCAGCTCGTCCGCAACCTCTACGACATCTCGCAGGAGCGCAGCCTCGAGCGCAAGGTGCGCGAGGCCTGCCTGGCCGTGAAGGTCGATCGCAGCTGGTCGAAACAGCGCGTGCTCGCCGGCTACCTCAACAACGTCTACTACGGCAACCGGGCCTACGGGATCGAGGCCGCGGCGCAGACGTACTTCTCGAAGTCCGCGCGCGAGCTGGACGTCAGCGAGGCCGCGATCCTCGCCGGGCTGCCCCAGGCGCCCTCCGACTTCGACCCCTTCAAGCGGCCGGACAAGGCGCTCGCGCGGCGCAACGACGTGCTCCGCGCGCTCTTCGAGACCGGCCAGATCACTCAGGCGGCGTTCGACGAGGCCGTCTCCCGCGGCGACCTCGGGCTGGACCCGGGGAAGCTGTACACGGAGATCAAGGAGCCGTACTTCTTCAGCTACGTCCGTGACGTCCTGATCGCCGAGTACGGCGCGCAGACCGTCCGCTCGGGCGGGCTCAAGGTCTACACGACGATTGACCCGCGATTTCAGCGGATCGCGCGGAAGGTGATGCGCGACACGCTCACCGAGCGCACCGACCCGGCCGCGGCCTTGGTCGCGATCAATCCGGCGAACGGCGCGATCCGGGCGATGACTGCGATCACGCCGGGCAAGAAGGGCAACCAGTACAACCTCGCCACGCAGGGGCAGCGGCAGGCAGGCTCGACGTTCAAGACCTTCGTCCTCACGGCCGCGATCGAGCAGGGCATGGACCCCGACGCGACCTCCTATGTCTCGGCACCCTTCACCTGGAACCCCGACCCGGAGCTGGACTGCGAGGAGAACACGGGCTGGTGCCCCGTGCAGACCTATAGCCACAGCTACCTCGGCTCCACGTCCGTGACGCGGGCGACGCTCGCCTCGGACAACACGGTCTACGCGCAGCTGACGCTGGACGTCGGGCCCGACCGGGTGGTCGAGACGGCGAGCAAGATGGGGGTCAACGTGAGCGCGCTGCCCGAGGTGCCCGCGATCGGCCTGGGAGCCGCCTCGATCACGCCGCTCGAGATGGCCTCCGCCTACGCCACGCTTGCCGCCGGCGGCATCTACTCGAAGCCGCTCGCGATCCGCAGGATCGTCTTCGCCGACGGCAAGGTGGACGAGAGCTGGGGCGAGCCGGAGCGTGAGCGCGTGCTGCCCGACTGGGTGGCCGCCGAGGTGACGCGCATCCTCGAGCAGAACCACGACTACGGCACCGGCGGGCTCGCGTCGAGCTACTTCCCGTCGCCGGCGGCGGGAAAGACCGGCACCACCGACAACATCGCCGACGCCTGGTACTGCGGCTACACGCCGGTCCTCTCGACCACGGTGTGGCTGGGCTATCCGCGGGCGCAGATCCCGATGCTCAACCTGCACGGCTTCTCCGCCGTTGCCGGCGGGACGCTACCCGCCCTGATCTGGGGGAAGTTCATGCAGTCGGCGTTCCCGAGTGGGATCGACCGGGAGTTCCCGACGCCCGAGTCGGCGCCGGAGTGGGAGCCCTTCGAGCGCGGCGAGTACGCGCTCTCCCTGCCCGAGACGACGAGCGAGGAGACGGAGACGGCGACGACGGCGACGAAGCCCAAGCCGACGACCGCGGAGCCCGAGCCGGAGCCGGAGCCGACCACGACGGTCGAGCCTCCCCCGACGACGACCGAGCCACCGCCCGAGCCGCCGCCGACGACGACCGAGCCCGCGGCTCCCGGCTAATGGCCGGGCTAGGCGCGGGCCTCGTCACGCTCGCGCTCGTCGCCGCCTGCACGGCGCTCGCCTGGCCGGCCGACTCGCCGCTCGTTCCGGTCGCGGGGGGACGCCTCGTCGGCGACGCGGCTCTTGCCTGGGCGTTCCTCGGCTGCGCGGCCGTGGCGCTGGCCGCCTACGCGGCCGGGATCGTCCTGCTGCTGCGGCGCGGCGCCCGCGTCGCCGCTGTGCTCGCGGTCGCTTGCGCGATCCAGCTCGCGCCGCTCGGAGCGCCGCTGCTGCTCTCCAGCGACGCGTGGACCTACTGGCTCTACGGACGCATCGCCGCCGTCCAGGGTGGCAACCCCTACGCCGATCCGCCCGCGGCCTACCCAGCCGATCCCGCGTTCCGCTGGGCGGGAGAGGCGTGGCGCGACACGACCTCGGTCTACGCGCCGGGCTTCACACTGGCCTCGGAGCCGGTCGCGCTCGCGGCCGGATCGTCGCCCGACGCCGCGGCCTGGGCTTTCAAGGCGCTGGCGGCCGGGGCGATGGTGGCGGCGGCGCTGCTCGCCGCCCGGGTCGCGCAGCGGCGCGCCTTCGCCGCCGCGTTCGTCGGCTGGAACCCGGTGCTCGCGCTCCACTTCGCGGGGGGAGGGCACAACGACGCGTGGATGGCGGCGCTCGCGCTCGGCGCGATCGCGCTCGCGCAGAGCCGGCGGCGCCACCTCGCAGGCGTCGCCTGGGCGCTCGCGGTGCTCGTGAAGTGGGTGCCGCTTGTCTTCCTGCCGCTGCGCGCGCTCGAGGCGCGCCGGCTCGGCCGTCGAGTCGGACATCTGGGGCTCGTGCCGGCGGGACTGGCGGTGCTCGGCGTCGCGACGTGGCGGTACGGGACGGACTGGGCGAACGTCCTCGACCCGCTCACGCGCAACGCGCAGCTCAGCACCCGTTTCGCCATTCCCTCGCGCCTCGAGCAGGCGGGATTGCCCGAGGGGGCGGCGATCGGCCTCGTCGCGGGCGCCTTCGTCCTCGCCTACGCCTGGCTCCTCCGGGAGGCGTGGCGCGGCCGGGCGCGACTCGGGCTGGCCGGCGGGCTCGTCCTGCTGGCCGTCCCCTACCTCGCGCCCTGGTACCTGGCCTGGGCGGTGCCGCTGGCTGCCGTCGAGGACGATCCGCCTGCCTGGCTGCTCGCCATCGGCCTGTCGGCCTACCTCTTGCCGCAGACTGTCCCGATCTAGTGCTGTCGATCGACGAAGCGGTGCGGGCGGTCCTCGAGCGGGTACACCCGCTGCCGGCGGAACGGGTGCCGCTCGAGCAGGCGGCCGGCCGGGTCCTGGCTGAGCCCGCGCGCGCCACGGTGGACATGCCGCCGTTCCGCAGCTCGGCCATGGACGGCTTCGCGGTGCGCGCCGCTGACACGCCCGGCCGCCTGCCCGTCGTCGCCGCGATCCCGGCGGGCCGACCCGCGGGGCGGCCATTGGCTCGCGGAGAGGCGATGGCGATCGCCACCGGCGGGGAGGTTCCCGACGGCGCCGACGGAGTGGCACCGATCGAGGTCGTTGTCGAAACGGACAACAGCATCGAACTTGCCGAGGCGGTAACGGCGGGGGCGCACGTTCGGGAGCGCGCCGGAGACGCCCGGGCTGGGGACGTGGTCGTCGAGGCCGGCGTCCGGCTGGGGCCCGCGCAGATCGGCGCGTTGGCCGCGGCCGGGGTGGCGGAGGTGGCCTGTGGGAGGCGGCCTCGCGCGATCGTGCTCGCCACCGGCACCGAGCTGCGCCGGCCGGGGGAGCCGCTGGCTCCGGGTGAGGTCTACGAGGCCAACGGGCTGCTGCTCGAGGCGGCGCTCCAGGGCGCGGGGGCCACGGTCGAACGGCTCGACGCGGTAGCCGACGACCCGGCTGCCCACCGTGACGCGCTGGAGCGGGGCCTCGAAGCGGATCTGCTCGTCTCCTCCGGCGGCGTCTCGGTCGGCCCGCACGACCTGGTGCGGCGGATCGTGGGCGAGCTCGGCGTCGAGGAGGTCTTCTGGGGCGTGGCCGTGCGCCCGGGCAAGCCGGCGTCGTTCGGCGTTCGCGGCCGCACGCTCGTCTTCGGGCTCCCCGGCAACCCCGTGTCGACGCTCGTCGGCTTCGAGCTGTTCGTGCGCCCGGCCGTCCTGGCGCTGCAGGGGTCGGCAGAGCCGGGACCGGTGTTCAGGCCCGGCCAGCTCGCCCACCCCGTCCGCCGCAACGCCGCCCGCGACCAGCTCGTCCGCGCCCGCACACAGCTCGCCGGCGAGCACGTCCTGCTCGAGCCGCTGCCGGGGCAAGAGTCCCACATGATCGTGCGCGCGGCCGGGGCCGGCGCGCTCGTGCTCATCCCGCGCGGCGAGGGTGAGGTGGGCGCCGGCGCGCCCGTCCGCTACCTGGAGGTCGGCGTGTAGTCGTAACGGGTACCGTCGACGGTGACGGCGACCGGCTCGGCATAGGCGATGTAGCGGTGGCTTGCGAAGAAGCGCGGCTCGCAGGCCTGGAGGGCCACCACCTCCCGGTGTCGCGACCGCAGCACCCCGACGTCGGTGGCGCGGACGATCACGTGTCGCGTGATCCGGTACTCGAACGTTCCGTAGGGCAGCTCGAAGAAGACCGAGTCGCCGGGCCGCAGCCGGTCGATGCGCGAGAAGGGCGCGCCGTAGGTCGTCCGGTGGCCTGCGACGTAGACGAGCTCGCGCTCGCCGGGGACGAACGAGCGCTCGTAGCGGCCGGGGCCGCGCTTGAGCGGCTCGGTGGCTGTCCCCTCGACCACGACCATGTCGATGCCGAGTCGCCGCACGCGCAGCCGGCCTACGGGATCGCCTTCCTCGAGACTGCGCCGGTACCGGCGCGCCGCCTGCCTGAAGTCCGGGGCCTCTCCGCCCGACACGAGGATGCCCGGCCGGAAGAGATCGGCCTGCCGCTCGTAGCGATCGGCGAGCTCACGCTGCTGGAACCGCTGCCAGAGGCTGGTGAACGGGTCCTCCCACACCCAGGTGACGCCCACCCAGGTGATCGTGCCGAGACCCACGATCACGAGCAGCGTTCCGAACTTGTGGCCTGCGCGCCTCACTAACCTTGCAACGCGCGCGGATGCGCCTCGGATGCGTGCCGGCTCGAGCGGAGGCCGAGCACGATGTGGCGGACGACCTCGCGCAGGGGCCCGCGGGGAGGCCGCTCCGCAGCTGCCGGGTAGGGCGCGTACCGGTGGACGGAGAGGGCGGCGAGCTGGGCGGCCGCGGCGGCCCAGACCAGGACGGCCACGACCGCGAGCGGCTCGACGTAGCCGACCGAGACGAGCGCGAGGAGGTACCACGGCGCGTCGAGGCCGAGCTCGAGCCGCGCCGCGAAGGAGCCGACGAGCAGCGCCGGGCCCGCGAGGCCGCCCGCGAGGAGCACGAAGCGGAGCCATGCTTGCCGCTCCCGAACGTGCGGCAGCCAGAGCCAGAGGTGGAGCGACGGGAGCAGAAAGACCAGCGCGAAGGGATTCACCGCAACGACGACCAGCGCGAGCACGGCGAGCGCGAGCAGGGCCGCCGTGTAGCCGGCGAGCTCGTCCTCGGCCCGCGGCGGCCGCTTCGGCATGAGCCGCTCCCGCGGGACGAGCCAGACCAGCACCGCCAGTCCGGCCAGTGCTCCCGCAGCCACGACCGGCCACTCCCGGGCAGGCTCCGTTTCCGGGCCCAGCGGCCGCGGCGTGCCGTCGGGCCACGCGCCGAAGAACTCGAAGAGCGCGAAGAGCGCGCCGACGAAGAGCCAGAACGCGAGCCGGCTCCGCAGGCTGCGCAGCGCCGGTGCGAGGCGGATCCGCCGCCTCCGCAACCGGGCGAACAGGTCGACCGTCGCCGACAGGAACGGCACGAGCATTGCGATCAGCACCAGCTCGACGGCCCAGCCCCGGACGACACGCGGTCCGAAGTAGAGGTAAGGGGCCGATCCGGCGGAGAGCTCGAGCCCCTCGTCCAGCGACGAGAGGAGGCTCTGCGCCGACCGTCCCACCTCGTCGAGCCGCTCCGCCACCAGCGACTCCGTCGAGTCCTCGAACGCCGCCGGCGGGCGCTCGCCCGTCGTCGTGAGCGTGACCGCCGGGATCCCGCGGGCGACGAACGGCGCCTGCTCGTAGAGGCTGAACGGGAAGGCCAGGTCGACGAGCTGCCAGAGGGCCCGCGGACGGCCAGGCTCCGCGCCGGTGACGCCGAGAATGCGTTCGGCCGCGGTCTGCACCAGCTCGGCGGGCGGAGAGCGGGGCTGGTCGCCGGCCAGCTCCACGCGCGGCCGCGCAGCGCCTGCGATCGAGTCGAGGTTGATCACGGCGACGATGCGATCCCGGTACGCGGGATGCGCGGCGAAGGCCTCCGCGCCGAGGCCGCCGAACGCGCCGCCGTCGGTCGAGAGGAAGACGAGCGTGTGCGCCGGGCTGACGGCCCCGCCAGGCCCGGTGCCGGCGCGCGCGTACGGGCGCGCCAGCTCGATCAGGGCAGCCGTTCCCGAGGCGTTGTCGTTCGCTCCCTGGCCGACGCCCGTGTCGTCCCGGTGAGCCATCACTACGATCACCGGCGCCTCCGGCGACGGCCCCGGTGCCACCGCGAGCAGGTTCACGAGCGGCACGCGTCCTTGCCCGGGGATGTCTGCCTCCGAGGCCTGCCTGCGAGTGCGGAAGCCGTAGAGCGCGAACTTCTCCGTGAGCCAGCGTCCGGCGCCGATCGCGCCCGGCGAGCCGGGTGCGCGGCTCGGATACTTCTTCGCCAGGTCTTCGGCGAGCGCGAGCGCCGCCTCGCCGTCGAACGTGGGCGGAACGGAGGGAGCGGGCAGAGGGTCGGGACGCGAGATGCTGAAGGCGCCCACCAGAAGCGGCAGCCCGACGAGCAGCCAGGTGCCCCGGTACATGCGGGCGTTGACGGGGCGCGCGAGCGAGCCTGGGCGCGCGCGCCTGCGCGAGGACGCCGCCATTGCAGGGCTATAGTAGGCGGCTGAGGGGTCGACTCATGCCCGACGCCCAGACCATTCTCCTCGTCGACGACGAGGACTCGGTGCAAAAGCTCCTCGCGTACCCGCTGGAGCGCGACGGCTTCAAGGTCGTGCCGGCGCGGGACGGGGAAGAGGCACTCGCGCGGTTCGAGCACGAGCAGGTCGACCTCGTCGTGCTCGATCTGATGCTGCCGCGGCTCGACGGGCTCGAGGTGTGCCGGCGGCTGCGGGCGCAGAGCTCGGTGCCGATCATCATGCTCACCGCCCGCGGCGACGAGCTCGACAAGGTGCTCGGGCTGGAGCTCGGGGCGGACGACTACATCACCAAGCCCTTCTCGATCCGCGAGTTCCGCAGCCGCGTCCGGGCCCTGCTGCGGCGGGCGGCCGCTCCCCGCCAAGACCCGCGGCAGGAGACGATCGCGAGCGACGGGCTCGAGGTCGACCTGGCGCGGCGGGTGGTCGTGCGCGACGGCGAGCCCGTGCAGCTCACCTACGTCGAGTTCGAGCTCCTGCGCGTGCTCGCGTCGAGCCCGGGCCGCGTCTTCACGCGCCAGGCGCTGCTGGAGGAGCTATGGGGCGGCTCCGATTACCGCGAGCCGCGGACGATCGACGTCCACGTCCGCCACCTGCGCGAGAAGCTCGAGCGCGACCCGAGGGCCCCGGAGCTGATCCTCACGGTGCGCAGCGTCGGCTACCGCTTCCGCGACCAGTGAGCCGACGCTCGCGTCGGCTCGGTCAGGCCGTGCGGGCTTCGCTCGTACGGCCGTCTGAAATGACCAGTCGACACGCTAACCGGCAGAAAACCGCGCTATGAGCCCGCTCCGTTCAGTCGGTGCGCGGCTGGCCGCGGCGCTCGCGCTCGTCATCGCCGTCGCGCTTGGAGTCGAGTGGTACGTCGTCGTGCCGTCGCTGGAGCGAAACCTCACGCGCGCGAAGGGGGAGCAGCTCGAGAACCGCGCGCGCATCCTTCGCCAGGACTTCCCGGTCTTCTTCGCCGAGCGGCCCGAGGCCGATCCGCTCGCGCTCGCCGACTGGGTGGCCGAGAAGGCGTCGCTCGCCAACGCCCGCGTGGTCGTCCTCACGATCGAGTCGCAGGAGCCCATGCAGCTGAGCGCGGTAGCCGACTCGCGCCACGACCTGGCCACCGTCGACATCGAGGAGGATCCCGTCGCCGCGAGCAGCGCGGGGCGGCGGCGCCTCGTGCGCGGGACCGTCAGCCGCGAAGGGCAGTCGTACGTGGAGGTGGCCCTTCCAGTCCGCGGCGAGACGATCGTGCTCTTCTCGTCCTCGCTCGAGGACACCCTCGCCAGCGTTGAGCAGGTGAAGCGGCGGCTGCTCCTGGCCGGCGGCGTGGCGTTGGGTATCGCGATCCTGCTCGGCTTCGGGGCCGCGAGCGTCTTCGCGCGCCGCATCCGGCGGCTCGAGCGCGCGGCCGACCGGATCGCGGGCGGCCGCCTCGATGAGCCCGTCGTCGTGAGGGGCCGCGACGAGCTGGGGCAGCTCGCGGCGGCGTTCGAGCACATGCGCGTCCAGCTGGCGCGGCTGGACCACGCGCGCCGCGAGTTCATCGCCAACGCGTCACACGAGCTGCGGACGCCGATCTTCTCCCTCGGCGGTTTCCTCGAGCTGATGGCGAGCGAGGACGTCGACGAGGAGACGCGCCGCGAGTTCACGGCCACGATGCAGGAGCAGTTGAGGCGGCTGGAAAAGCTCGCCACGGCTCTCCTCGACCTGTCGCGCTTGGATGCCGGCCAGCTGCGGCTCGAGCTCGGGCCGGTCGACGTCAGTCAGGTGGCGGAGGCGCTGGCGGAGGAGTTCGCGGCCGTGGCGAAGGCGACGAGCCACTCGGTGGACGTGGACGTGGCCGACGGGCGGGTCGAGGCGCTCGCGGACGAGACCCGGACGCTCCAGATCGGCCGGGCGCTGCTCGAGAATGCGATCCGCCACACGCCGGGCGGGACCGGGATCCGCGTGGCGGCCGAGCGCCGGAACGGGCGCGTCGTGCTGGCCGTCGAGGACCACGGGCCGGGAATCCCGGCCGAGCAGGCGCGTCAGGTCTTCGAGCGCTTCTACCGGGCCGAGGGGGCGCAACACGCGTCCGGCGGCGGGCTCGGGCTGGCAATCGCGCGCGAGCTCGCGGCCGCCATGGGTGGCCGCGTAGAGCTCGAATCCGAGCCGGGTAGGACCGTTTTCCGGCTCGAGCTGCCTGCGGTTTCGCCCTAACACCTCACGTGGAAACGGTGGCGCTACAGTGGCGGGCCAATGCGCCCGGGGCCGCTCGCGCTCGTTTCCGTCCTTTCCGCCGTCATCGGCGCGGCGATCGTGATCGGCGTCGGCTCGGCGTTCGACTGGGTCGGGACCTCGCGCACGGAGACGATCGTCGCCGCCCCGCCGCTCATCGCCTCCGAGCAGGAGAGTCCGCTGCCGCGCCCCACCGCCGGCCCGCTCCCCGGCGACGGCTTCGACGCGGCGCGGATCTACGAGGCTCGGGCCGACGGCGTCGTGACCATCCTCGCCTTCTTCGGCGAGACGGCGACCGGCGACGGCGGCCAGGGCTCCGGCTTCGTCGTCTCCGACGAGGGACACATCCTGACCAGCTCGCACGTGATCACCAACGTGGGCGCCGGCAGCTCGCTCGCTCAGGCCCGCGCGGCAGACACCGTGTACGTCGAGTTCCGCGACGGCGACCGCGTGCCCGCGGAGGTCGTCGGCTGGGACGTCTTCGACGACGTCGCGCTGTTGAAGGTCGACCCGGACGCGCACGAGTTGCAGCCGATCCCGCTCGGCGACTCGTCCGAGGTCGTGGTCGGGCAGCCGGTGGCCGCGATCGGCAGCCCGTTCGGCAACGAGAACTCGCTCGGCGTCGGAGTGGTCTCCGCCACGGGCCGCGCGATCGAGGCACTGACGTCGCGCTATCACCTCGTCGACGCGATCCAGATCGACGCGCCGCTCAACCGCGGCAACTCCGGCGGCCCGCTGCTCGACGCGCGCGGCAACGCGATCGGCATCAACGCGCAGATCCGCAGCGACTCGGGCCTCGCCGAGGGCGTCGGCTTCGCGGTCCCGATCAACGCTGCCAAGCGCTCGCTCGAGGAGCTGCTCGAAGACGGCGAGGTCTCGTACGCGTACGTGGGCGTCCTCACGGACGAGCTCTGGCCCGCGCTGGCGCGTCACCTGAAGCTCGGCGTCACGCGCGGCGCCCTCATCGCCGAGGTCGTGGACGACGGCCCGGCGGCACGGGCCGGCCTCCGCGGTGGTTCCCGCACCGTCGTGTTCCAGGGTCAGGAAGTGACCGTCGGCGGCGACATCGTGCTGGCCGTGGACGGCCACCCGATCGAGCGGGGAGACGATCTGGTGCGAATCGTCACGAATATTCTGCGCCCGGGAGAGCGCTCGGTCTTCACCGTCTTCCGCAACGGCCGACGTCTGAACCTCTCGGTGACGCTGGCCGAGCGGCCGGCCGATCCCGGGTTGGGTTAGCGTTTCGCGCAGCGGGACATAAGCTCTTTCAGCGTGGGTAGTGCGACCGATTCCCACAGAATCCGGAGGTTTAGCTAGTGGAACCTGCGGGAATCACTCCACGCATGAGTGTGGAAGACCACACGGTGCACCTGACGATCCCGGCGAAGCCGGAGTACATCTCGCTCTGCCGCCTCGCGCTCTCGGGAATCGCCCGCGTCTACCCGCTCGAGGAGGAGACGCTCGCCGACCTCAAGCTGGCGATCACCGAGGCGGCGTCCAACTCCGTGCGTCACGCGTACGCCGAAGGCGGCGGCGTGGTCGAGATCGACTACCGCTTCGAGAACGGCCGGTTCGAGGTCGTGGTCTCGGACAGCGGCCCCGGCTTCGACCCCGAAGAGCGGGCCGGCGACTCCGACGAGCTCTCCGAAGGCGGGCTCGGGATCGCCATCATCAAGGCGGTCGCGGACGAGTTCGAGCTGAGCTCCAACCCCGAAGGCTCGCGCCTCCGCTTCGCCAAGCGCCTAGCCTCGTAGTCCGCTCCCCTCGCTATCCTCGCCAGCCGGATGCTCCAGGTCGTCAACGTCGGCCACAAGTCGCTGGGCGATTACGCCACGATCGCGACCCGCGGCCTGATGGACGAGATCAAGGCGCTCGCGGAGCCGCTGCGCGGGAAGCGCGTCGTCCATCTCTCCGCGACCGCCTTCGGCGGCGGCGTCGCCGAGATCAACTACACCCTCGTCCCCCTGATGGCCGACGTCGGCCTGGAGGTCGAGTGGCGGATCGTCGAGGGCGCGGACGAGTTCTACGACGTCACCAAGCGGATCCACAACGCCCTCCAGGGCGACCCCGGTGGGCTCACGGCCGAGCAGCAGGAGACCTTCCATCGCTACCAGAAGCTGAACGCCGACCAGTTCAGTGGCGACTACGACTTCGTGATCGTCCACGACCCGCAGCCGGTGGGGATGATCGACACCGCGCGGGACTCCGGCGCGCACTGGATCTGGCGCTTCCACATCGACCTCTCGACGCCGAACCAGGAGGTACTCGACTTCCTCCTCCCCTCGATCCGCCGCTACGACGCGGCGATCTTCCACCTCCCGAGCTACGTCCCGGCGGTGCCCGGCATGCCCGACTGCTTCATCTGGCCGCCTGCCATCGACCCGCTGGCACCGAAGAACATGGCGCTCTCGGCCGAGGATGCTGCCTACATCGTCGACCAGTTCGGCGTGGACGTCGAGCGCCCGTTGCTGACGCAGGTGTCGCGCTTCGACCCCTGGAAGGACCCGCTCGGCGTCATCGACGCCTACCGGCTCGTCAAGGAACGGCATCCGGACGTCCAGCTGGCCCTCATCGGCTCGATGGCCCACGACGACCCCGAGGGCTGGGACTACTACAACCGCACCCTCGCCCACGCGGCCGACGACCCCGACATCTACATCCTCTCGAACCTCAACAACGTCGGCTCCGTCGAGGTGAACGCATTCCAGGTTCACTCGCGCGCGGTGATTCAGAAGTCCGTGCGGGAGGGCTTCGGCCTCACGGTCTCGGAGGCGCTCTGGAAGTCGCGGCCGACGGTCGCGGGTCGCGTCGGCGGGATCGTCGTTCAGATCGAGGACGGCGTCACCGGCTGGCTCGTCGACTCGGCCGAGGACTGCGCGCGGGCCTGCCTGGAGATCCTCGACGACCCGGAGGCGGCGCGGAGGCGTGCGCTGCTCGGCAAGGAGCACGTCCGCCGGCACTTCCTGACGCCGCGGCTGCTGCGCGACTGGCTCGCGCTCTTCAACCGCCTCTCCGGAACCGGCGCCGCCGAGCTCGAGCTCGTTCGGGCAGCCTAGGTCTAAGTTTCTTCAAACAGGACGCTGACGCTCTCGCGGCCGTGGATGCGGCGGATGGCCTCGGCGAAGAGCGGCGCCACCGACACGACCTGCACCTTGGGGCCGAGCGCCACCGGCTGCGTCTCGACGCTGTCGGTCACGATGACGCGCTCGATCGGGCTCGCGTCGAGCCGCGCGCTCGCGTCGCCCGAGAAGAGGGCGTGCGTCGCGGCCGCCCAGACGGAGCGCGCTCCCCGGCGGACGAGCTCCTCGGCGACCTCGACGAGCGTCCCCCCGGAGGCGACGAAGTCGTCGACGACGACGGCGTCGCGGCCGGAGACGTCGCCGATCAGGCCGAGCACCTCGACCTCTTCGCCGTGCCCGGACCGCGTCTTGTCCGCGAGCGCGAAGCCGGCGCCGAGGCGGGACGCGTAGAGGCGCGCCATCTTGGTGTAGCCGGCGTCCGGCGAGACCACGACCGGGTCGGCGAGCCCGAGCCCGCGGATCGCCTCGCAGAGGTACGGCAGCGCGTACAGGTCGTCCACGGGAATGTGGAAGAAGCCCTGGATCTGGGGCGCGTGCAGGTCCATCGTCACGACGCGCCCCGCCCCGGCGGCCTCCATCGCGTCGGCGATCACCCGCGCCCGGATCGACACGCGCGGCTCGTCCTTCTTGTCGCCCTTGCCGTAGCTGAAGTACGGAACGACCGCGGTCACCGAGGCGGCGCTGGCCCGGCTGCACGCGTCGAGCCAGAAGAGGAGCTCCATCACGTTGTCGTTCGTGGGGAAGACCGTGGACTGGACGACGAAGACGTGACGCCCGCGGATGTTCTCGAGCACCCGGACGAAGAGCGTCCCCTCGCCGAAGCGGCGCGTCTCGGCGGCGGCCGGCTCGATGCCGAGCTCGGCGCAGATCGCCGCGGCCAGCCGGGGGCTGCCCGAGCCGGCAATCACGACCGGGTCGTCAGGCACGGGGGAAGTATCGAGTTTCCGGCGGTCGGCAGGGGGTCGCTTAAGCTGCCGTGGTGCGCCGGAAGCTGATCATCGTCTCGAACCGAGGACCCGTCACGTACGGCAGCGACGGCACCGCGAAGCGGGGGGCCGGCGGCCTCGTGACCGCCCTGTCCGGTCTTGTCGCTCATCACGACGTGACCTGGATCGCGAGCGCATTGACCGACGGGGATCGGACGGTCGCGCGGGACGAGGGCGTGCGCTTCGTGGTCCATGACGCAGACGCCTACGACCGCTACTACAACGTCGCCTCGAACCCGGCGCTCTGGTTCGTCCAGCACGGGCTCGAGCCGGTGCCCGTGGAGGGACTCGAGCAGGCGTGGGACGAGGGGTACGCCGTCGTGAACGCCGCGTTCGCGGAGGCCGTCGTCGAGGAGATCGACGCGCAGCCCGCCGCCGCCGTCTTCTTCCAGGACTACCACCTCTACCTCGCTCCCCGCTTCGTCCGCGAGGCTTGTCCCGATGCCTTGCTCGCGCACTTCGTCCACATCCCCTGGCCGGAGCCCGAGGGCTGGCGTGCCTTGCCCGAGCGGATCGCGTCCGCCGTTCACGACGGGCTGCTCGCCAACGACGTCGTCGGGTTCCACGCCGACCGTTGGCGGCGGAACTTCCTCCGCTCGACCGAGGAGATCCTCGGCCGGGGACCCGGGGACGTCCTCGTCACCGCTCATCCGATCTCGGTGGACGCTGCCGAGTTCGACGAGCTCGCTTCGAGCGAGCCCGTGCTGGAGGCGGAGCAGCGGATCGTCGCCTCCCGGCCCGAGCGGCTGGTCGTCCGCGTCGACCGCACCGACCCCTCGAAGAACGTCGTCCGCGGGCTGCGAGCCTTCGAGCTCTACCTCGAGCAGCACCCGGAGGCGCAGGGGCGGGTCGGGATGCTGGCACTCCTCAACCCGTCCCGCCTGGAGATCCCGGTCTACGCGGACCACCTGGCGGAGATCGAGCAGGCGGCCGAGGAGATCAACCGGCGGTTCCCCTCTGCGGTGGATTTGCGCGTCAACGACGACTTCGCGGAGGCGGTGGCCGGCTACAAGCAGTTCGACGTCCTGCTCGTGAACGCCCGTTTCGACGGTCTCAACCTGGTCGCCAAGGAGGCGCCGCTCGTCAACGCGCGGGACGGGGTCGTTGTCCTTTCTGAAAACGCAGGTGCCATCGAGGAGCTGGCCAACTGGGTGATCCCGATCGACCCGCTCGACGTCGCCGGCCAGGCCGAGGCCATCCACCAAGCGCTCGAAATGCCGGTGGAGGAGCGGCGCCGGCGCCTGGACGCGATCTGCACGCACGTGCGCGAGCACGACGTCGCCGCCTGGGCGGAGGCCCAGCTTGCCGACTTCGACCGCGTCGCCACGACCGTCCAGAGATAGCGTTTCCCGCGTGGCCGACCTCTCGCACGTCGACGAGACCGGCGGCGTCCGGATGGTGGACGTCGGCGGCAAGCCCCACTCGCGCCGCCGCGCGGTCGCCCACGCCGTCGTGCGCATGGCGCCCGACACGTCCCGCCGCCTGAAGGAGCTGCCGAAGGGCGACGCGCTGGCCACCGCGCAGATCGCCGGAATCATGGCGGCGAAGCGGACCAGCGAGCTGATCCCGCTGTGCCATCCCCTCCCGCTCTCGCACGTAGAGGTCTCGCTCGAGGTCGGCGCCGGCGAGGTGACGATCACCGCGGTGGCCGAGACGACCGCGCAGACGGGAGTCGAGATGGAGGCGCTGACGGCGGCGGCGGTGGCCGCGCTGACCGTCTACGACATGGCCAAGGCGATCGACAAGGAGCTCGTGATCGCCGAGGTGCGGCTGCTCGAGAAGACGAAGGAGTGAGGGCCGTCGTCGTCACCGTCTCGGACGGAGTGGCGAGCGGCGAGCGGGAGGACGTGAGCGGCGACCTGCTCGCCGAGCTGCTGGTGGGGGAGGGGTTCGACGTCGGCCGTTCCCTCGTAGCGGACGAGCGCGACGCGATCGCCGCCGCCATCCTCGAGGCGACCGAGGAGGCGCGGCTCGTCCTCACGACCGGGGGCACAGGCATGGCGCCCCGCGACGTTACTCCCGAGGCCACGCTCGACGTCGTCGAGCGCGCCGCCCCGGGCATCGCGGAGGCGATTCGCACCGACTCGATCACGAAGACGCCGCACGGACTGCTTTCGCGTGGCGAGGCCGGAACCCGCGGGCACGCGCTCGTCGTCAACCTGCCCGGATCGCCCGGCGGCTGCCGCGACGGCTTCGCCGTCCTGCTCCCCGCGCTGATGCACGCGCTCGAGCTGCTGGCGGGCGAGCAGACCGCGCACGAGCAGACGTGACAACGCTCGCGACCTACCCCGGCCGCTTCGCCGCGCTCGTAAAGATCGAGCACACCGTCTTCGCGCTCCCGTTCGCCTATGTCGGCGCGTTCCTGGCCGTGGACGGCGTGCCCCGCGCGCGCGACCTCCTCTGGATCACGGTCGCGATGGTGGGCGCCCGCTCGCTCGCCATGGCACTCAACCGGCTGATCGACGCGGGGATCGACGCGCGCAACCCGCGCACGGCCACGCGGGAGCTGCCGGCCGGCCGCCTCCGCCCCGCGCAGGTCGTCGCCTTCTGCCTCGTTTCGCTCGCCTTCTTCCTCGTCGCGGTCTGGCAGCTGGACCCGCTCGTGCGCTGGCTGTGGCCGATCCCGGTCGCCGGCTTCGTCGTCTACCCGTACCTGAAGCGCTTCACGTGGACGAGCCACCTCTGGCTGGGCGGGGTGGACGGGCTCGCGCCGGTCGGCGCCTGGGTGGCGATCACCGGCGAGCTCCCCTGGCAGGCGTGGGTGCTCGGCGCCGCAGTGGCGCTCTGGATCGCCGGCTTCGACCTCTTTTACTCGCTCTTCGACGTGGAGATCGACCGGCTCGAGGGCCTCCATTCGTGGACGACCCGCTTCGGCGAGCGGGGAACCTTCCGCGGCGCGCGCGTCCTCCACGTGCTGACGGTGGCGGCGCTCGTGGTGGCCGGGCTCGGTCTCGACGTCGGCGTCCTCTACTGGGCCGGGGTCGCCGTCGTCGCCGTCCTGCTCGCCTACGAGCACTGGATCGCGCCGAAGCGGCTGGACGCCGCGTTCTTCACGGTCAACGGCGTCATCAGCCTCGCCTTCTGCGCCTTCGTCGTCGGCGATTCGCTGTGACGCGGATCTACGGGGACGAGGCGGAGCTCTACGACATCGCGTTCGACTGGGACGTCTCCGCCGAGGCGGACTGGCTCGTCGAGCGGCTGGGCCCCGCCTGCCGGCACGTCCTCGAGCCGGGCTGCGGCACGGGCCGGCTGCTGGCGGCGCTCGCCGAGCGCGGGCTCGAGGTGACCGGGCTCGACCTGTCGGAGCAGATGGCGGCCTACGCTCGAGAGCGTGTTCCCGGTGCCGACGTCGTCGTCGCCGACATGACGGACTTCGACCTCGGACGGCGGTTCGACGGGGCGACCTGCGCGATCAGCACCGTCAGCCTGCTGAGCCCGGACGGCTTCGTCCGGCATCTCGATGCGATGGCGCGGCACCTCGTGCCGGGCGCGCGCTACCTCGTACAGCAGGGCCTCGTCGGCGACACTGCCGAGCTCTGGCGGTCGGAGTGGGAAGCCGAGCGCGGAGAGGTAAAGCTCCACGTGCTCTTCGAGGCGCTCGGCCGCGACCCCGTGCGGCCCAGCGATCAGTCGCGCTCGCGGGTCGAGATCCTGAGCGGACCGCGCCGGGGCGAGATCGTGGAAGACCTTCACTCGACCACGTACTGGACGCCCGAGACGTGGCGAGCGGCGGTCGACGCGTCGCCCTTCGCGCAGGCGGCCTGCTACGACGGGAGGCTCCCGGACCGTCCGGCCGTCGAGCTCCAGAGCGGCGGCTACGTCTGGCACGAGCTGGTGGCCCCGTGATCCGGGCGCGTGGGCTCTCGAAGCGCTACGGGCCGAAGCGCGTCATCCAGGGGCTCGACCTCGACGTCCCGGCCGGCGGCTTCGTGGTCGTCACCGGCCCGAACGGGTCGGGCAAGACGACCCTCCTGCGCCTGGTCGCGGGCTTGGTCGCGCCCTCCGCCGGCGAGCTCGACGTGGCCGCCCACCGCGCGCGGATCGGCTTCCTCGCACACGAGCCGCTCGTCTACCGCGAGCTGAGCGCGCTCCAGAACCTCGACCTCTACGGCCGGCTCTACCGGATCCCCGAACGGCGAGAGCGGATCGGGATGCTGCTCGAGCGCTTCGGGCTGTGGGAGTCGCGGCGCGAGCCGGTCGCCTCGCTCTCGCGGGGCCTCCAGCAGCGGCTCGCCCTCTGCCGGACGCTGCTGCACGACCCCGAACTCCTGCTGCTCGACGAGCCCTTCAACGCGCTCGACGCGGAGGGCGCCGAGCTGCTCGACGGCGAGCTCGCGGGGCTGCGCGGCCGCACCTTCCTCGTCGCCACCCACGATCCGGGCCGGCTGGCGCAGCTCGCCACAGGAGCGCTGGCGCTCGCATGACGTACCTGCGGGACGCGGCCGCGCTCGCGCGCAAGGACCTGTTGCTCGAGCTGCGCGGCCGGGAGACCGTCCCGGCGATGGTGCTCTTCGTCGTCGCGGTCTTCGTCGCCTTCCGCTTCGCGCTCCCGCAGGAGCAGGAGGCCGCGGCGCAGGGCCTGCTCTGGGTCGCGATCGTGCTCACGGCGCTGCTCGGCCTCATCCGGGCCTTCGTTCCCGAGCGCGAGCAGGGGGTGCTCGACGCGCTCGTGCTCGCCCCGTGCGACCGCAGCGCGATCTGGCTGGGGAAGGCACTCGCCGTGCTCGCCTTCCTGCTGGTCGCCGAGGCCGCGGCGGTCCCGCTCTTCGGCCTCTTCTTCACCGAGGTCACCGCGGCCACGGTCGGCGCGATCCTGCTCGCGAACGTCGGGCTCTGCGCCGTGGGGACGCTGCTCGCGGCGATGGCCGTCGCGGGGCGCGCCCGCGAGGTGCTGCTGCCGCTGCTCTTCCTGCCGCTCTCGATCCCGGTCGTGATCGGCGGGGTCGGCGCCACGGTGTCGGCCGATCCCGCTCGCTACCTGGGCTTTCTCGCCCTCTACGACGCCATCTTCGCCATACTTGCCTGGGCCACCTTTGAGTACGTCGTCACCGAATAGGCGCGGAGTTCCGCTGGCCTTCGGCGCCCTCGTCGTGCTCGGCGTGGGCTTCGGGCTGGCCCTGCTCTGGGTCGGCGAGCTCGAGGGCTTCGCCGCGGGCGGCATCTTCTTCCTCCACGTCCCGATCGCGCTGACGGCCTACGCGATGCTCGGCTGGGGCGCGTGGAAGGCGTTGCGACTGCTCTGGACGGGCGAGGAGCGCTACGACCTCGAGAGCTACACGGCCATCCACATCGGCGTCATCTTCGCGCTCCTGACGCTCGTCACGGGGTCGATCTGGGCGCGGGCCGAGTGGCTCGTCTGGTGGGACTGGCGGGACCGCCAGCTGGTCGCGTTCCTCATCCTCTTCCTCTTCTACTCGGCGTACTTCATGCTCCGCTACTCGCTCGAGCCGGGCTCGGGACGCATGCGCATCTCGGCCGTCTACGCCCTGTTCGGCGCGGTGCTCATCCCGATGTCGTTCCTCGCGGTGCGGCTGGCCGACCAGTTCCTGCATCGCACGCCCCTGATCCGCCGCGGCACGCCGGACATCGAGGGCTCGGTGCTCGCGGTCTTCGGCGTCTGCCTCGCGGGGATGCTCGCGCTCGCGGCCGCGATGTACGCGGTCGAGCTGGCGGGCAAGCGGCTCGACCTGCGGCTGCGGGAGGCGCACGCGTGAGCTACACATGGGCCGCGTATCTGGTGGTGCTGGTGGCCGTGGTGGCCTGGGTCGGGATCATCGCGCTGAAGCTCCAGCGCCTCGACCGGGAGCTGAGGGAGCTGGAGCACAAGTGATCGAGCTGCTCTTCTGGCCCGCGCTCGTCGCCTACGGCGAGGCGGCGGTCGCGTACGCCGGCGAGGCGCGGCGGCCGGGGACGTTCGCGCAGCCGGCGATCTGGGGGGTGCGGCTCGGCTGGCTGGCGCAGACCGCGCTGCTCGTCGTCCAGGCGGCACGGGCGGACGGGTTTCCCTGGTCGACCTGGGCGGGTGCGCTCAACCTCTTCGTCTGGCTCGTCGTCTCCGCCTACCTGGTCTGGGGCTGCCGCCCGCGCTTCGGGCTGCTGGGCCTGGCCGTCATGCCCGTCGCCGCCGTGCTCTTCGGGCTCGCCTACCTGGGCGGCGGGATCGGCGAGCGCGGCGACGAGCCCGGCGCGCTGCTCGCGCTCCACGTCGTGCTCATGCTCGGCGCCTTCGCCGGGCTCACGCTCGCCGCCGGCCTGGCCGCGCTCTACCTCTGGCACGAGCGGCGCCTGAAACGCCGCGAGGCGAAGATCCTGCGCCTGCGCGTGCCGCCGCTGGAGGCGCTCGAGCGGCTGACGGGGCGCACCGTCGCCGTCTCGCTGGCGGTGCTGAGCGGCGGGATCGTGCTCGGGCTCGCGAGCTTCGCCGTCGACGGCGGTGGGTTCGACGCCGCGATGGCGATCACGTTCTGCGCCTGGGCGGTCTACTCGGGCGCAGTGGCAGCCCGCCTCCACGGCCGCCGACTTGCGCGCGCCACGCTGCTCGGCTTCGTCATCGTGATGATCGTCCTCCCGATCACCCACTTCGCATGAAGCTGGAGCTCGTAGGCGTCTCCCACCACCGCACCCCGGTCGAGGTGCGGGAGCGCGTCGCCTTCGACCCCGCCGGCGCCGCCCGCCTCGCGCACGAGCTGGTGGGGGACGGCGGCGAGGCGGTCGTGCTCTCGACGTGCAACCGCACCGAGGTCTACGCGGTCGGCGCCGACGCCGAGCTCCCCTTCCGCGAGGCGGGCGTGGAGGCGGTCGCGTACCGGCTGCACGACGAGGCGGCGGCGCTCCACCTCTTCCGCGTCGCGGCCGGGCTCGACTCGATGGTGCCTGGGGAGGGCGAGATCCTCGGGCAGGTGCGGCAGGCGTACGAGACGGGCGCGCCGGGCCCGCTGCTCGACCGGGCCTTCCGCCAGGCGTTGCACGTCGGCAAGAAGGTGCGGACGCAGACGGCGATCGCCGAGAGCCCGGCGTCGATCGCGGCGGCGGCGGCGGCTCTCGCGCAGCAGGTCTTCGGCGACCTGAACGGCCGCCGGGTGGTGCTCATCGGCGCCGGCAAGGTCAGCGGCCAGGCCGCGAGGAACCTCACCTCGCGCGGCGCCGAGATCGCCGTCGTCGCCGGTCGGGCCCTCACCGCCGAGCCCGAGGCCCTCGCCCAGGAGCTCGCCGCCGCCGACGTCGTCGTCTCCTCGACCAGCTCTCCCGGGTTCGTGCTCTCGCCGGGCCAGATTCCGCCGCGCAAGGGCCGGCCGCTCTTCCTGATCGACCTCGCCGTGCCGCGCGACCTCGACCCGGCGATCCACGAGCTGGACGACTGCTATCTCTACGACGTGGACGACCTGGAGGCCGTGGTCGCGGAGAGCCTCGCCGGCCGACGCGCCGAGGTTCCGCGCGCCGAGGCGATGGTGGCCGCCGAGGCCGAGAAGTTTCGCGAGTGGCAGGCCTCGCTCGGCGTCGTGCCGGCGATCGCGTCGCTGCGCGCCCGCGCCGAGGAGATCCGGGCGGAAGAGCTGGCCCGCGTCTCCCGGCGGCTCTCCGACGAAGAGCGCGCGGCGGTCGAGTCGGCGACGGCGCAGATCGTCAACAAGCTCCTGCACCTGCCCATCGTCCGCCTGAAGGAGGCGGCTGTGACAGCCGACGGCGTGATCTATGCTGAGACCGTGCGGCACCTGTTCGGCCTCGGCGAGGAAGAGCAGTGACGAAGGGTCTGACCGGCCGCCCGCTGCCGGTGCAGACGCCGACCGCTTTCGTGCGCGTGCGCCCGCGAGGCCGGCGGACGTGCGGACGGACCCGCGTCGGCCCCGCCAGCTGTGCTCATTCGCGTCGGCTCGCGCGGCAGTAGGCTCGCGCTCACGCAGGCCGGACTGGCCGTCGAGCGGCTGCGTCGGGACGGCGTCGAGCTCGCGCTCGTGCCGATGACGACGGCGGGCGACCGCGACCGGACGAAGCCGTTCGGCGAGATCGGCAGCCGTGGCGTCTTCGTCAAGGAGATCGAGGAGGCCCTGCTCGACGGCCGGATCGACGTGGCCGTCCACTCCGCGAAGGACATGACCTCCACGGACACCGAGGGTCTCTCGGTGGGCGCCTATCTCGAGCGCGAGGACCCGCGGGACGCGCTCGTCGGGGCCGCCGCGCTGCGGCCGGGGATGCGCGTGGGCACGGCGTCGGTGCGCCGCCGGGCGCAGCTGCTGGCTCTCGAGCCGACCCTGTCCATCGAGCCGCTGCGGGGAAACGTGGACACGCGGCTGCGCAAGCTGAGCGAGCGCGGGCTCGACGCGATCGTGCTGGCGGCGTGCGGGCTCGACCGGCTCGGTCTCGCTGACGAGATCGGCCTCCGGTTCGACCCGGGGCAGCTGCTGCCCGAGGCGGGCCAGGGGGCGCTGGCGCTGCAGGTGCGCGCGGGCGAGGAGGAGGTCGTGGCGGCGGCGGACGATCCGGAGACGCGCCGCCGCGTGGAGGCGGAGCGGGCCTGCGTCGCGCTCGTGGGCGGCGGCTGCCTCGCACCCGTGGCGGCCCACCACGACGGCGAGCGGCTCACGGCGCTCGTCGCCGACGAGGACGGCGCCTGGGTCGAGCGGCGGAGCGGCGACGACCCCGAGGCCGTCGCCCGCGAGCTGCTTGCGTTCGTCTCCGCGTGAGGATTCTCCTGACGGGCACGCGCGCAGAGCCGCTGCGCACGCGGCTCGCGCAGGCCGGTCACGAGGTGCTCGTCTGCCCACTCGTCCGGGTCGAGCCGGTCGGTGAGGAGCCGGTGGACGTCGACGGCTACGACTGGGTGGTGGTCACGAGCGTCACCGGCGCGGAGGAGCTGAAGCGGCGGCTGCGCGGGCGGCCCCGGCGGGTTGCCGCGATCGGTGCCGCCACCGCAGAGGCGTTCGGCGGCGCCGACCTCGTCCCCGCCGTCTCGACGCAGGAGGGGCTGCTCGCTGAGCTGCCGCGGCCGGCCGGTCGCGTGCTGTTCGCCGGCGCCGAGGGGGCGCGCACCCTGCTCGCCGACGAGCTCGGCGCGGACGTCGTCACGCTCTACCGCACGGTCGAGCTGCGGCCGGACCTGCCGGCGGCCGACGTCGCCGTGCTGGCCTCCGCCTCCGCCGCGCGGGCGCTGGGCTCGCTCGGCGCGGGGCTGCCGGCCGTCTCGATCGGCCCGCAGACGACGAGCGCCGCGCGGGCCGCAGGCGTGAGAATCGTCGCGGAGGCGAAGACCCACGACGTGGAGGGGCTCGTAGAGGCATGTTCGTCACTTTCCTGAGCGACTTCGGGCCGACCGACGACTTCGTAGGCGTCTGCCACGGGGTGATCAAGCGGATCGCCCCCGAGGCCCAGGTGATCGACATCACTCACGGCATCCCGGCGCAGCAGATCCTCCAGGGCGCGCTGGTGCTCGCGAACACGGTCGCCTACATGCCGGAGGGCGTCCACCTGGCGGTGGTGGACCCCGGCGTCGGCACCGCCCGAAAGGCGCTCGCGCTCCGCGATGCCTCGGGCCGCGTCTACGTCGGCCCCGACAACGGGCTGCTGATTCCGGCTGCCGAGGCGAACGGCGGCGTGGCCGAGGCGTTCGAGCTCACGAACCCTGACTACGCGCTGCCGGAGGTCTCGATGACCTTCCACGGCCGCGACATCTTCGCCCCCGCCGCGGCGCACCTCGCGCTCGGCGTCGAGCTCGTCGCGCTCGGCCCGCCGGTGCCGACGGGGGACCTCGTCCGCATCGAAGTGCCGGCGCCTGACATCGGTCGCCGGTCGATCGACGCGACGGTCCTCTACGTTGACTCGTTTGGCAACGTTCAGCTGAACCTGACCGTCGGTGACCTCGGGCACGCAGGCATCGAGCCGGGGATCGGCGTCGAGCTCGTCCTTGGGCCGGACCGCTACTACGCCACGGCCGCGCGCACGTTCGCGGACGCCCGGCCGGGTGACCTGATCCTCTACGTCGACGCGTACCGGAACGTCTCGGTGGCGATCTCGGGCGGCAACGTCGCCGAGCTCTTCAACTCCCACCCGGGCGACCGGGTGCGGATCCTCCTGAGGGACGAGGAGTGACGTGGGGTCAGCGGTTCGCGCGGGTCGTCACGGTCGTGGTCGTGCGAGCGCCGTTCCTCTGGCCGCTGCTGCGCGGCCGGCTGACCCGGATGTTCGACGCGATAGCGCCGCACTGGGATGCGATGACGAGCGCGGACCGGATGACGGCGTTCGAGGCCGGCCTCGAACTGGTGCCGGAAACGCCGCAGCGCGTCCTCGACCTCGGCACGGGCACCGGCGACGGCGCGCTGGCGATGGTGCGTCGCTGGCCGGACGCGGAGGTGCTCGGGATCGACGCCGCGCCCGCCATGGTCGAGGAGGCTCGGCGAAAGGCTGGGGGCGCGGCCCGCTTCGAGGTCGGGGACGCGCGGCACCTCGACTTCGCGGACGGCGCCTTCGACCTCGTCGCGATGAACAACATGATTCCGTTCTTCGGCGAGCTAGGACGGGTCGTCGCGCCTGGCGGTCACCTCGTGGTCGCGTTCTCGCAAGGGTCGGGCACGCCGATCTGGGTCGGCCCCCGGAAGCTGCGCCGCGGGCTCGAGCGAGCGGGCTTCGAGGTCGTCCGGGACCTCGCCGCCGGCCCGGGTACGACTGTCTTGGCACGCCGGCGGCGCCCGGTTTAGACTCGCCGCAAAGGGGACGTTCGCGGCGCGGTATCACCGGTCCGGACGTCTCCTTTCTAGGAGTGAGGAGGCCTCCGGCCGGCCCAGGGACGCGCCTCTTCGAGCTGCGCGGCGAGCCGGAGCACCAGCGCGTCGCCTTCGGGCGGCCCGATCAGCTGCACGCCGATCGGCAGGCCGTCGCTCCACGAGAGCGGCACCGACACGGCCGGCTGGCCGGTCACGTTGACCACGGCGGTGAAGGGCGTGAAATGGAGGCCGAGGGTCGACCGGCCCTCCTCCGAATCGAGCCAGCCGATCGGCACCGGCGGTCGCGCGAGCGTCGGCGTGACGACGACGTCGTAGCTCGCCCAGAAGGGCGCTAGCTCCCGGGCGATCAGCTGGAGCCGCTGCGTGGCCGCGACGTACTCGGCAGCGGTGGTCGCCTGCGCGCGCTCCAAGAGGTCGCGGTTGATCGGCGTCAACAGGGCTTCGTCCCCGTAGGGATAGAGGGTCGGAAGCACGGACCAGATCCGGCCGAACGCGGCGACGAGCCCGGGGTCGCGCCACGGCGGCATGGCCTCCTCGACCTCGTGTCCCAACTCGGCGAGGAGCGCCGCCGCGTCCTGGAGCGCGGTCTCGCAGACGGGATCGACGTCGACCTCGGCCGGCGGCGTCGCCGTGAAGGCGATGCGGAGCTGCTGCGGGGGCTCCTCCACCTGGTCGAGGAACGGCCGTTCAGGCGGCGGCAGGGTGAAGCGGTCGCCGGGCTCGGAGCCGCTCATCGCGTCGAGCAGCAGGGCCGCGTCGCGGACTGTCCGGGTGATCGGCCCCGACGTGCTGAGACCTTCGAACGAGAGGAAGGGCGCCGGCGAAACGCGTCCGCGCGACGGCTTCAGCCCCACGAGCCCGCAACACGAGGCGGGGATGCGGACGGAGCCGCCCCCGTCCGTGCCGTGCGCCGCCGGCGCGAGGCCGGCCGCCACGGCTGCCGCCGCGCCGCCGCTCGAGCCTCCAGGCGTGCGCTCGAGATCCCACGGGTTCCGGCAGGCGCCGTTCAGCTCCGACTCGGTCACCGGGATCGTCCCGAACTCGGGCGTGTTCGTCTTCCCGATCACGATCGCGCCGGCGTCCCGGAGCCGCGTCACGACCGCGGCGTCGACCGCGGGGACGTTGTCGGCGAACGCGCGGGAGGAGAGAGTCGTCCGGATACCGGCCGTCGCCGTGAGGTCCTTGATCGGGAGCGGGAGACCGTGCAGCGGCGCCCCTTTCGGCACGCGCGCCTCAGCCAGCGCTTCGTCCGCGCAGACGGTGACGTAGGCGTTCAGCGCGCCGTCGAGGCGCCCGATCCGCTCGAGGTACGTCTCGACGAGCTCGACCGCCGAGAGCTCGCCGGCCGCGAGCAGCTTCGCCTGCTCGGTGGCCGAGAGGAATGCGATCTCGCTCACCGCGTGAGCTTAGTGGCGAGGGCCGGACTTGAACCGGCGACACCGCGGTTTTCAGCCACGTGCTCTACCAACTGAGCTACCTCGCCCTGAGGAACGGGAGTGTAGCCCCGGGTAGCCTTGCCCGGATGGCACGGAAGGTGGCCGTGATCGGCGCCGCGCTCGACCTCGGCCAGCGGCGCCGAGGCGTCGACATGGGCCCGTCCGCGATCCGCTACGCGGGCCTCGCGGCGCGCCTGCGCGGCCTCGGCTTCGAGTACGCCGACTTCGGCAACGTCGCCTCCGCGGTCGTCGAGTCGGTGGCCGAGCACGACGACCGGACCCGGTACCTGCCCCAGGTGCTGGAGACCTGCGCCCGCGTCGCGGAGCTCGTCGAGCAGGCGGTGAAGGACGGCGCCACGCCGCTCGTGCTCGGCGGCGACCACTCGATCGCCCTGGGCACGCTCGGCGGCCTCGCCGCCGCGCGCGGGCCGGGCGGCGTGCTCTGGATCGACGCGCACGCCGACCTGAATACGCCCGACACCTCCCCGAGCGGGAACATCCACGGGATGGTGCTGGCGGCCGCGCTCGGCCTCTGCGGCGACCCTTTCGGCAGCGAGCCGCTCGTCGACCCGGCCCGGGTGGCGCTGGTCGGCCTCCGCGAGGTCGATCCCGGCGAGCGGGAGCGCCTGCTCGGGGGGCAGATCTCCGTCGCGACCATGAGCGACGTCGACCGGCGGGGGATCGACACGGCGATCCACGAGGCGCTCGCGCGCGTGGACGGGCCTGGTTTCGTGCACGTCTCGCTGGACGTCGACGCCGTCGACCCGGACGTCGCTCCCGGCGTCGGCACCCCGGTCCGCGGCGGCCTCTCCTACCGCGAGGCGCACCTGGCGATGGAGCTGATCGCCGAGGCGGGCATCGCCACGTCGCTGGAGGTCGTCGAGGTGAACCCGATCCTCGACCGGCGCAACGCGACCGCGCGCCTGGTCGTCGAGCTGCTCGCGAGCGCGCTCGGCGAGCGGATCCTCTAGCTACGCGCCGAGTACCGCCTGGATTCCTTCGGCGCGGTCGGTGCGCCCGCGCCCCTGCTCGATCTTCAGATAAAGCTCGAGCGGCGGGACGAGCAGCGTCCGGCCGTCCCACTCGTACTCCTCCCACGAGTAGTCGAAGCGCCACGCATTCGCGTGCTGGTCGTTGCCGAGCCACTCGACCCTCGCACCGATGAAGGCGCGTCCGAACCAGCCGAACATCGGCAGGTCCACTGTCGGACTCGTGAGCCGATCGGAGAGCAGGTCGTCCAGCCGCCGAGCGTCGGCAGGGGTCGTGATGATGTCGACGTCCGGAGTCGCTGCCGCAGCAGTCACGCCGCGGATCGCAAGCGCCACGCCCCCGATCAACGCCCAATCGATGCCTGCACCGTCTACGACGGACAGGAAGTGGCGGAAGGCGCCCTCCCAGTCGGCGCGCTCCACCCCTGTGTGCTGGCGCCACATCGCTGCTGCGGAGCGGGAGAGGTTCTCGAAACCGGCATCGACGTACGGAGTGCCGGCGGTGTATGTGAACGCGTACTCGTCGCCGCGGGGCTCCACGCCCGGAATCAGCCAGTCGAGCCCGTCGAGCTCCTCCCGAGCGTCCGGCCGAATGTCGCCCACGACGAAGTCCGTGCCCTGAGCGTGGACGTCCTTGCGCAGCGAGAAGGGCGTCAAGAGGGGTCCTCCTCGCCGCTGTCCTTCGGCCGGTAGTACTTCCTCCCGCGCAGCTCCTCGGGGAGATAGTCGAGGTCGAAACCCGCCGCGTCGTCGTGCGGGTAGACGTAGCCCTCGCCGTGGCCGCGCGTGCGCTGCGCGCCGATGCTCGTGTCGCGGAGCATCTTCGGCGGCCGGATGTTCCCGAGCTCCTGTACGTCGCGCGTCGCCTCCTTGATCGCCGTGTAGGAAGCGTTGGACTTCGGCGCCCGGGCGAGGTAGATCGCCGCCTGGGCCAGGTTCAGGCGCGCCTCCGGCAAACCGACGTGCTCGAGCGCGTGCGCGGCCGCGACCGCGACGAGCAGCGCGCGCGGGTCGGCGTTCCCGATGTCCTCGGAGGCGAGCACGATCATCCGCCGCACGATGAAGCGCGGGTCCTCGCCCGACTCGATCATCGCGGCGAGGTAGTAGACGGCGGCGTCCGCGTCTCCGCCCCGCATCGACTTGATGAACGCGGAGATGAAGTCGTAGTGGCGGTCGGCGGCCCGGTCGTAGACGAGCGGCCGCTTGCGGGCGGCGTCCTCGACGTGGCTCTCCTCGATCGTGCTCCCCGCGGTCTCGTGGGCGAGCTCGAGGATGTTGAGGGCGGTGCGCGCGTCGCCGCCGGCCTTGCGCGCGATCAGCGCGACGATCTCGTCGGGGAGCTCGGTCTCGAGCGCCGCCTCGCCCCGGCGGACGACGACGCCGACCTCCTCGTCCGTCAGCGGCTCGAGCTCGTAGACCTGGCAGCGCGAGAGCAGCGCCGAGTTGACCTCGAAGTACGGGTTCTCGGTGGTCGCGCCGATCAGCGTGACGAGTCCCTCCTCCACCGCCGGCAGCAGCGCGTCCTGCTGCGACTTGTTGAAGCGGTGGATCTCGTCGAGGAAGAGGATCGTGCGCGTCCCGTGGGCTCCCAGCCGCTCGCGTGCCTCGGCGATCACGCCGCGGACGTCGGCGACGGTGGCCGAGACCGCCGAGCGCTCCTCGAAGGCGGAGCCCGTCGCGCCCGCCACGATGCGCGCCAGCGTCGTCTTGCCGCTCCCGGGCGGGCCGTAGAGGATCGACGAGCGGACGCGGTCCTCCTCGATCGCGCGTCGCAGCGCGCTGCCCTCCCCAAGCACGTGGAGCTGGCCGACGACCTCCTCGAGCGTCCGCGGGCGCACGCGGGCGGCGAGCGGAGCAGCGGCCTCCGCCCGTCCCGCGGCGGCGTCGCTGAAGAGGTCGGACATGGCCCGAAGTATGCTCCCGTGACCCGTGGCGACCGAGGCCGAGGACTTCCAGCCGGTACTGCCGGGCAAGGGCGGCTCGGACTACGAGCGCTACCTGCGCACGGACGAGTTGCTCGAGCTCCAGAAGACTCCGGAGGAGCGCGCGCATCACGACGAGCTCCTCTTCCAGACCGTGCACCAGTCGTCCGAGCTCTGGCTGAAGCTCGCCTGGAGCGACGTCGAGCTCGCGACCAGCCGTCTGGACGAGGGCGAGATCGCGCCCGCGCTGCGGCTGCTCCGCCGCGCGAACCTCTGCCTCCACTTCATCCACGGGCAACTGGACATGCTCGAGCAGATGTCGCCGTGGGAGTACACGAAGCACATCCGGCCCCTGCTCGGCCACGGCAGCGGCTTCGACTCGCCCGGCTGGCGCGGGCTGCGCCGCGTGGCGCCGGCGCTCGGCCAGGCCTTCCACAAGCTGCGCCGCGACGCCGGGCTCTCGATCGTCGAGGTGTACACGCAGGCGCGCGAGCACGAGGAGCTCTACCAGCTGGCGGAGCAGGTGATCGACCTGGACGAGCGCATGGTCGTGTGGCGGATGCGCCACTACAAGGTCGTCGCGCGCGTGATCGGCGACGAGGTCGTGGGCACGCAGGGGACGCCGGTGGAGCTGCTCGGCGGCCTGATCAAGCAGAAGCTCTTCCCGGAGCTGTGGCAGGCCCGGAACGAGCTGACCGAGCTGGCGAAGCAGGAAGGATGACGACCGTCTCGCTGCGAGCTGAGACGATCGAGCTCCTCCAGGGGCTGATCCGGCTCGACACCGTCAACCCGCCCGGCAACGAGACCCAGGCGGCCGAGCTGCTGAAGGAGTACCTGGAGGAGAGCGGCCTCGAGTGCGAGCTGTACGCCAAGGTGCCCGAGCGGGCGAACCTCGTCGCGCGCATCCCCGGCGGCGACGGCGGGCCGCGCCTCGCGCTCCTCTCCCACACCGACACCGTGCTCGCCGACCCGGTGGAGTGGCAGGTCGACCCCTGGTCGGGCGAGCTGAAGGACGAGCACGTCTGGGGCCGCGGCGCGCTCGACATGAAGGGCCAGGTGGCGGCGAGCGCGGTCGCGATCGCCTCGCTCGCGCGCGAGGGCTTCAAGCCGGCGGGCGATCTGATCTTCGTGGCCGCGGCCGACGAGGAGGTGGGCGCCGGCTTCGGCCTCCAGTGGCTCGTCGAGGCGCATCCGGAGGCGGTGCGCGCCGAATACGCGCTCAACGAGGGCGCGGGCGACCGCCTCGTGCTCGGCGGAACGCCGCTCTACGCCTGCGCGTCCGCGGAGAAGATGAGCGCGCCGTTCGTCCTCCGCATCCTCGGCCGCTCGGGACACGCCTCGATGCCGGGGATCGCGGACAACGCGCTCGTCAAGGCGGCCGGCGTGATCGACCTGATCGCCGGCTACGAGCCCGAGCGCCGCTACGGGCCCGAGACCGAGGCGATCATGCGCGCGCTCACGGGCGGCGAGCTGCCGCCGGTGGAGGAGGCCGTCGAGCGCGCCGCCGCTGTCCATCCGCTCGCCGCCGCGGTGCTGGAGCCGCTGCTCTCGCTGACGATGGCCCCGACGATGATCTCGGCCTCCCGCAAGCGCAACGTCATTCCCGCCGTCTGCGAGATCACCGTCGACCGGCGCCTCCAGCCGGGGCAGACGCTCGAGGAGGCGGAGGCCGTCGTGCGCGCGCTCCTGCCCGAGGAGCTCGACTACGAGTACGAGGTGACCGAGGCGCACGGCGGCACGCGCTCGCCGATGGACACGCCGCTCTGGGACGCCGTGGACGCGTTCGTGCAGGAGCTCGAGCCGGGGGCGCGCACGCTGCCGCTCTGCGTGCCCGGGTTCACGGACAGCCACTGGATGCGGGCGGCCTTCGACACCGTGGCCTACGGCTTCTTCCCGATCAAGACGATGGACGCCGAGCTGGCGACGATGCTGATCCACTCGGCCGACGAGCGCGCACACGTGGAGGATCTCGAGCTCGGCGTCGAGTTCCTGCGCCACGCGGCGCAGTACATCGGCCGCCTGGAGTAGCCCGGTGCTCGAGCTCTGGACGCCCGAGGGTCCCTTCGCGGCGCTCGAGGCGTACCTGGCCGACGAGCTGCGGCCGGGGCTGGTCGCGGACGTCTATCTCGGCTACGGCCTCTCGCAGGCGCTGCGCCGCGAGGCCTCGCCGCCGCCACCCGAGCCCTGCCGCTTGCCGCTGCTGGCGTGCAGCGTGCGGGAAGAGGACAGGTCCCACGGTCAGGCCCCGGGACCGGTCCGGATTGGGCAGTGGGAGCGCAGCTGGAGCGACGCCGAGTATGGGGCCGCGGTCGAGGAGGTGCGTGCAGCCATCGAGCGCGGCGACGTCTACCAGGTCAACCTCGTCCAGCACCTCTCGGCGCCCTTCGCGGGGAGTCCCACAGGGCTCGCGGAGCGCATGGCGCCGCTGGCGCCGCTCCACCCACGCCCGCTCGCCGGCGACGGGTGGGCGATCGTCTCGGCCTCGCCGGAGCTCTTCCTCGCCCGCCGCGGCCGGCGCGTCTGGACGAGCCCGATCAAGGGCACGCGGCCGCTCGGCGAGCACGTGGAAGGGGAGAAGGACGCGGCCGAGCACGTGATGATCGTCGACCTCGAGCGCAACGACCTCTCGCGCGTCTGCGAGCCCGGCAGCGTCCACTGGCCGGAGCTGCTCGTGGAGCGCGAGCTCGCCGGCGTCGTCCACCTCGTCTCCACCGTGGAGGGGCGGCTGCGCGAGGACGCGGGCCTCGCCGACGTCCTCGCCGCCGTCTTCCCGGGCGGCTCGGTCACGGGGGCGCCGAAGATCTCCGCGATCGACCACATCGCGCGGCTCGAGCCCGTCGGCCGCGGCGCCTCGATGGGCGCTCTGGGAACGATCCAGGCCAACGGCGACTTCGACCTCGCGCTGACGATCCGCACCTTCGCCGTCGCCGACGGCCGCATCCATCTCTGGGTGGGCGGCGGGATCGTCTGGGACTCGGATCCTGCTGCGGAGATCGAGGAGTCCTGGGTCAAGGCCCGCCCCCTGCTCGCCGCCGTATGACGCTCATCGCCCTGGCGGTCTCGGGACTGGGGCTCGTCGACCCTGACGAGCCGGTCATCCACGCGGACGACGAGGGCTTCCTGCGCGGCCGCGGCGCCTTCGAGACGACGCGCGTGTACCAGGGCCGCCCGTTCCGGCTCGATCGCCACCTGGAGCGGTTGGGCGAGTCGGCGGCCCGCCTCGGCCTGACCGTGCCGGGCGGAGTGGCGGAGCTGGCGGGCGAGGCGCTCGGGGCGGCGGGGCCCGTGGACGCATTCCTGCGCCTCTACGTCACGCCCGGCCGCGAGGAGCGCGGCGAGGCGCGCGCGTTGGCGCTCGTGGGCGAGCTGCCGCCCGAGCTGGAGACGCTGCGCGCGCGGGGAATCGCGCTGATCACCGTGCCGCTCGGGATCGAGCCGCCCTGGTTCCTCGGCGGCGTCAAGTCGACGAGCTACGCGGTCAACATGGTCGCGGTCGACGAGGCCAAGCGGCGCGGCGCCGACGACGCGCTCTTCCTCGCGCGCGGCGACGTCGTGCTCGAGGGGCCGACGACGAACATCTGGTGGCGGGGCGGGGACACGCTCTTCACGCCGGCGCTCGAGCTCGGCGTCCTGGCGGGGGTCATCCGCGCGGTCGTGCAGGAGGCGGCACCCGAGCTGGGCTACCGCGCCGAGGAGGGCGCGTACGCGCTGCCGGTGCTGCTCGAGGCCGACGAGGTCTTCACCTCCTCCTCGGTGCGCGAGCTCATGCCCGTTGCCTCGGTGGACGGCGTCACCTTCGCCCTCGGGCCCGCCGCTCGGGCGCTGCAAGCCGCATTGCGCGCGCTAACGTGACGTCGATGGCCGACGAGAAGATCCGTCTGGGCGGCATGGCGCTGGCGAACGGCGTCCTCGTCCACGGGCCGACCTCCTGGGGTTGCGCCGTCCGGCTGCCTTCGGGCGAGCTGAAGGTCGCCTCGGGACCGAAGCGGCTCCGCTCCGCCGGGATCGACAACCCGTTCCTGCGCGGCCCCGCGCGGCTGGCGGAGGTCTTCGCCCTGCTGCCGGAGCTGCGGCGGCGCCTGCCGGAGGCCAGGCTGCCTTTCGAGCGGCCGGGGATCATCGCCGCTCTCCTGGGCTCGGGGGTCGCCGTCCGCGTCGTCCGCTCGTCGCCGATCAGACCCGCCGCGCAGGAGCTCGCCAGCGGCCTGCTCGCTCTGGCCCCTGCTCTGCTCGCGCTGCGGGGCGGAGAGCTCGCCGCCTACCACGGCGCGGAGCACGTCTCCATCGGCAGCTACGAGCAGGGCGAGCGCGCCGCGCGCGAGCACGAGCGCTGCGGCGGCCACCTCGTCGGGCCGCTCGTCGCGACCACGGTGCTCGGCAACACGCTCGCGGGCAGGGCACCGATCCACCTGCGCGGGCCCGCGCGCCTCGCGGCCTCGCTCGGCGCGATCGCGGCCTCGATGGAGATCTTCGGCTGGATGGTCAAGCACCCGCGGAACCCGCTCGCCCGCGCCCTCTCCAGGCCGGGCCACGAGCTCCAGCACCGCTTCTCGACCGCCGAGCCCTCGCCGGCGCAGCTCGAGGTCGCCGAGGCCGCGCTCGCCGCCTGCCTCGAGCTGGAGCAGGCCGCGTGAAGGTCGAGACCCGCCGCCGCCGGCTGCCGCCGGAGATCTTCGACCTCCCGGTCGAGAAGATGCGCTCCGGCTACTACACCGACGCGTACTTCAACCACGCTCGCTCGACTCTCGTCGACGACGGACGCCGGCCGCGCGTCGTGATGCAGGCCTTCCAAAAGAAGCACGCCTACCTGGGGGGCATGGACGAGGCGATCGCGATCCTGAAGCTCTGCTCGCACGACTGGGAGGCGCTGACCGTCCACGCGCTGCACGACGGCGACCGGATCGAGCCGCACGAGACGGTACTGACGATCGAGGGCGACTACACCCTCTTCGCGCACCTGGAGACGCTCTACCTCGGCGTGCTCGCGCGGCGCACGCTGATCACCACGAACGTGGTCGAGATGCTCGAGGCGGCGACCGGGAAGCCGGTGATCTTCATGCCGGCGCGGCACGATCACTGGAAGGTGCAGACGGGCGACGGCTATGCGGCCTACGTCGCCGGCCAGGTCTGCGGCGCGCCCGTCGGCGTCACCACCGACGACCAGGCGAGCTGGTGGGGCGGCCGGGGGATCGGGACGGTCCCGCACTCGCTGATCGCCTCCTACGGCGGCAATACCGTGCTCGCGGCGACGAAGTTCGCCGAGTGGGCGCCGCCGGACACGAACGTCACCGTCCTCGTCGACTTCGAGAACAACTCCGTCGAGACCGCGCTCGAAGTCGCCCGCGCGCTCGGCCCGAAGCTCTGGGGCGTGCGGCTCGACACCTCCGAGAGCCTCGTCGACCGCTCGCTCTGGGAGGAGCTCGGCGACTTCCGGCCGACCGGCGTGAACGAGCGGCTCGTGCGCAAGGTGCGCGACGCGCTCGACGCGGACGGCTTCGAGCGCGTGAAGATCGTCGTCTCGGGCGGCTTCAACGTGGAGAAGATCCGCGAGTTCGAGGGGAGGGGCGTGCCGGTGGACGCCTACGGCGTCGGCTCCACGCTGATCCGCGGCGCGAACGACTTCACGGCCGACGTCGTGCTCACGGACGGCCGTCCCTCCGGCAAGGTGGGCCGCCGCTTCCGGCCGAACGAGCGGCTCGAGCTCGTCGAGTGAATTCTCACGGCTCTGGGGCGTCGCTGGCAAAGGAGGCGAGCCTGCGGCGCGAGGACAGTACATCCCGGTACGGCCGAGCGCCGGAGGCGAAGCATCCTGCCGCCAGCGGCGTCAGCCGTTCGCGGAGGCCGGCTCCGCCGGCCGGGAGCGAAGGGCGGCCAGAGCCGTGAGGCGGATCCTCTGGGATGTCGACACACAGGTCGACTTCATGCTCCCGGAGGGAAAGCTCTACGTGCCGGGGGCGGAGGAGACGATTCCGGCGATGGCTCGGGTCGTCGAGGCGGCCCGGGCGGCGGGCGCGGTGCACGTGGCCTCCGCGGACGACCACGAGCTGACCGACCCGGAGCTCTCCGAGCAGCCCGACTTCTCGACGACCTACCCGCCGCACTGCCTGCGCGGCACGCGCGGCGCGCGGAAGATCCCCGAGACCGATCAGGACGATCCCGTCCCGATGACGCTCGAGCCGCTGCCCGAGCGCTACCTCGAGGGCCGCGAGTTCATCCTGCTGAAGAAGAGCTTCGACGTGTTCACGAACCCGAACGCGGAGCGGCTGCTGGAGTGGCTCGACCCCGACGAGATCGTCGTCTTCGGGTTGGCGACCGACGTCTGCGACGACGCGGCCATTCGCGGCTTCCTCGACCGCGGCCGGCGCGTCGTCTTCGTCGAGGACGCCGCCCGCGGCCTGGACGCGGAGCGCACCGCAACGTGCACCGCCGCCTGGCGCGAGCGGGGCGTCGTCTTCGCCAGAGCGGAGGCGATCTCGTTCTGACCCCTTTACGTTCGGAGCCCGCGCGCCGATGATGGGGGTGATGCCGCTCGCCGACATCGGGGGGATCTTCCGCGACTTCGTGATCTGGGGTCTCCCGATCGCGTTCTTCGTGCTGCTGATCTTCATCGTCGCGCTGCTGTGGCGCACGGTCTCGCTGATGCCGCGCGTGAAGCCGGCCCAGATCTCGCCGAACTCGGCCTCCTCGGTCACCTGGGCGGACGTGGCCGGGATCGAAGAGGCCCGGGAGGAGCTCCAGGAGGTGACCGACTTCCTGCGCGACCCGCGGCGCTTCGAGCGGCTTGGCGCCCGCGTGCCGAAGGGCATCCTGCTCTACGGGCCGCCGGGCACCGGGAAGACGATGCTCGCCAAGGCGGTCGCCAACGACTCCGGCGCCACCTTCTTCGCCGCCAGCGCCTCCTCGTTCGTGGAGATGTTCGCCGGCCTCGGCGCGGCGCGCATCCGCAAGCTCTTCTCGGAGGCGCGCAAGCATGCGCCGGCGATCATCTTCATCGACGAGCTCGACGCCGTCGGCACCGCGCGCCAGGGCCACGGGCTCCACCGCGAGCACGACCAGACCCTGAACCAGCTGCTGGTCGAGCTCGACGGCTTCGACAAGCGCGAGCAGGTCGTTGTGATGGGCGCCTCGAACCGGCTCCAGGACCTCGACAAGGCCCTCTTGCGCCCCGGCCGCTTCGATCGTCAGATCCTCGTTGCGCCCCCCGACGTCGCCTCGCGCGAGGAGATCCTCCGCGTCCACACGCGCGGCAAGCCCTTGCACGCCGACGTCGACCTCTCGCAGATCGCGCGGCAGACGTCGGGCCTCACGGGCGCCGACCTCGCCAACATCGCCAACGAGGCCGCCATCTTCGCCGGTCGCAAGGACCAGCAGCACATCCGCCATGCAGACTTCGACGCGGCGATCGACCGGATCGTCGGCGGTCTCCAGCAGCGGCGCACGATCACGGAGAAGGAACGGCGGATCCTCGCCTACCACGAAGCGGGTCATGCGCTCATGTCCCACCTGATGGGCGACGCCTGGCCGGTGCAGAAGGCGACGATCGTCTCCCGCGGCGACGCGCTCGGCTACACGCTCAACCTGTCGGCCGAGGACCGCTACCTCGACTCGCGCGAGGAGCTGATCGACGTGATGACGATCCTGCTCGCCGGGCGCGCTGCGGAGCAGGTCGTCTTCGGGCGCGTCACGAACGGCGCGGCGAGCGATCTCGAGCGAGCGACCGGCATCGCCCGCGCGATGGTCTTCGAGTACGGCATGGGCGACGAGGTCGCGTCCCGCACGATGCGCGCCGACAACTACTCGCTCTCCGAGGAGACGAAGCGCCTGCGCGACCAGGAGCAGGGGCGGCTGACCGACCAGGCGTATGCCGAAGCGGTCCGGCTGGTCGGGAAGCACCGGCCGTCGCTCGATCGAGTCGCGAACGCGCTCCTCGAGAAGGAGACTCTGGTCCGGAACGAGCTCGAAGCGCTCCTGGTGGACGTGGAGCCGGAGTCGCAGGCGAGCGAGACGGTCGGCACGGTGAGGCTGCTGCCGGCCGGGGAGGGCGAGGCAACCAGCTAGCATCGGCCGCGTGCAGGCGCGCGGCATCCATCACGTCGGGATCGCCGTCCGCGACCTCGACGAGGCCGTCGACACCTACTCCAGGCTGTTCGGCGCGACCGTCGAAGGCCGCGGGCCGGTACCGGGCCAGGGCGTCGAGGCCGCGTCGCTCGTCGTCGGCTCGGGGCGGATCGAGCTGCTCAGCCCGACCGAGGCGGACAGTCCGGTCGGGCGCTTCCTCGCCAAGCGGGGCCCGGGCATGCACCACATCGCCTACGAGGTCGACGACGTCCAGGTCGTCCTCGACGGCCTGGCTGGCGCGGGGGCGGAGCTGATCGACGACGAGCCGCACGAGGGGCTGTTCGGGCTCCAGGTCGCGTTCATCCACCCCGAATCCGTGCACGGCGTGCTCGCGGAGGTGGTCTCGCGTGGCGACGAGTGACCGGATCAGGATCGAGATCGGCTTCGACGGCGGCCAGATCACCGGCGCCGTCGTCCGGGCCGAAGGCGCGGACGCCATCGAGCGCGCACTCGAGAAGGGCGAGCCGTTGATCGCCGTCGACGCGGAGGACGGCCGCTACACGCTCCGCCTCGACCGGATCGTCTACGTCAAGCGGTTTGCGCGGGACAGCCGCGTCGGCTTCCGCGACTAGCCGCGTTACGGCTCCCGTAGGGCAGGGCAAGGTCACGTAGATGGCCCAGGCCGCGCCGAGCACGTCCGCCCCGTCGCCGGAGGAGATTCGGCGCCTGGTCGAGCGCGCGCAGGGCGGCGACCGGGACGCGCTGGAGGAGCTCTACCTCCTCCACTTCGACCGGATCTACAGCTTCCTGCACATGAGAGTCGGCAACCGCCACGACGCGGAGGACCTGACGACGCAGACTTTCCTGAAGATGCTCGAGTCGATCGGGCGGTTCAGGGTGACGGCGGCGCCGTTCTCGGCGTGGCTCTTCCGGATCGCCCACAACCTGGCGATGGACCACTTCCGGTCGTCGCGGCGCGTTCAGCCCGAGGCGGAGATCCCCGAGCCGGTTGACCACCAGGAGCTCTCGGCCGAGGCGGTGGCGCTCCAGGCGATCGGCCGCGAGAGCATGCTCGACCTGATCGAGGAGCTCTCCGACGAGCAGAAGCAGGTCTTGACGCTGAAGTTCGTCTTCAATTTCGGCAACGCCGAGGTGGCGACGATCCTCGGGAAGACGGATGGCGCGGTGAAGTCCCTCCAGCACCGGGCACTCGTCGCGCTGCAGAAGCGAATAGCCTCGGACTAAGTGGCGCTGGACATCGGCATCGTCGGCCTTCCCGGCGCCGGGAAGACAGCGGTCTTCAACGTCCTGACGCACGCGGGCGGGACGTCGGCGCGCGAGAACGTGGGCATGGCGCAGATCGCCGACGAGCGGCTCGATCAGATCGCGCGCGTCGTCGGGGCGCGGAAGGTGACGCCGGCGGCGATCCGGATCGTCGACGTCCCGGGCAGCGGGGCCGCCTACCTCGGCAACATGCGGCCGCTCGATGCCCTGATCGCGGTCCTGGACGCCTTCTCTCCCGGCGCCGACCCGGCGGCCGATCTCGAGACGCTGCGGCTGGAGCTGCTCGTCGCCGACCGCGACCACGTCGAGCGGCGGCTGGAGCGGGTCGTCAAGCTGGCGAAGTCGGGGGATCCGCAGCTGCGGGTGGAGGTCACGGCGCTGGAGCGGCTGCTCGCCCACCTGGACGAGGGCCGGACGCTCGCCGACTGGCCGGAGGAGCTCCCCGGAGGGCTCGAGCCGCTGACGACGAAGCCGTTCGTGCCGCTCGAGAACGGCCCCGGCGGGATCGACGCGAAGCTCGAGGCGGAACTGGTTGAGCTGCCCGAAGAAGACGCGGCTGCCTACCGCGAGGGGCCCTCGCCGTTGAACGACGTGGTGCGGCGCCTGTTCGAGGCCGTCGACCTGATCACGTTCTTCACGGCGGGGGACACCGAGACGCGGGCGTGGACGCTCGAGCGCGGGAAGACGGCGCTCGACGCCGCGGCCGCCGTGCACACCGACATCGCGCGCGGCTTCATCCGCTGCGAGGTGATCCGGTGGGACGACCTCGTCGAGCTCGGCTCGCACACGGCCGCGCGGAAGGCCGGCAAGGAGCGGCTCGAAGGAAAGGCCTACGTCGTCCAGGACGGCGACGTCCTGAACATCCGCTTCAACGTCTGACCCCCTTAGGAGAGGCGCTCGACGAGGTACGCGAGGCCGATCGGGTAGCGGTACTCGATCTCCCCGTGACCGGCGTCGAAGAGCTCGACGTGGAGATCGGCGACGCCGAGCGCCGTCAGCTCGCGGCGCAGCCACTCCGCCGTCAGGTCGAGGTACCACTCGTCGCGCGTCCCGCAGTCCACGTAGATCGCCCGCAGCCCTCGCAGCGCATCGGCGTGCCGCGGGACGAGCGTCGGGAAGTCCCACGCGAGCCATTGCTCCCAGAGCTCGGGGACGATCTCCGCGGTCCCCGGGTCGTAGGGCAGCCGGACATCGGGCGTCGTCGAGTAGGCGGCCGAGAAGCCCCACTGGAGCAGGAGGTGGATGTCGTTCGGCCGGCTGAACGCGGGTCGCGCGCGGAAGTCCTCGAGCCAGCGCTCGACCGAGCCCCCGTAGAGGTCGCGCAGCGTGCGCGCGGCCTCGCGGAAGAACGGCCGGATCGACACGTCAAAGAGCCCGCCGCCGGCGTGGCTGGCGCAGCCGGAGAAGAGATCCGGCCGCAGCATCGCGGTCAGCACCGCGCCGTAACCGCCGGAGGACTTGCCCTGGATCCCGCGGTGGGCGGAGGTCGGGTAGTGCGCGTCCACCCAGGGGACGACCTCGTCGCAGAGGTACGTGTGGTAGCGGCCGGTCGCCGGTGAGTCCACGAACTGGGAGCCGCCCACCGAGGTCCAGGTATCGACGAACACGACCACGCACTCCGGCGCCGCCGCGTCGATGAGCTCGAGGTAGTTCGGCCGGAAGGCCGAACGGTTGCGCCACATGTCCAGCTGGCCGGTGAAGCCCTGGATGACGTAGACCGACGGATACGGCCCGTCGCCGCCGGGGTGCCAGACCCAGAGCGGGCGAACGTGCGGATCGCCCAGCGGATTGCCCCGCAGGGCCTCGCTCTCGAAGACGTGCTCGTCGAGCACTAGCGCCCGGTGGAGGAGAAGTGCTGGTAGTCCTTGACCCCCGACCACGTTCCGCCCCAGCCCCAGCCGATGGAGCGGAAGGCCTCCACGAGCGCGCCGCCCGCGTACGCCATTCCCGGCCGGATGCGCGAGCGGTCGACGTAGGGCCGGCTCGCCCGGTGCGAAACGCTCCCGTCCGAGCTCACGTAGGGGTTCTCGATCGGGTTGACGTCGATCGCGAGGCCGTAGGCGTGCAGCGACCACCGGCTCGTCCCGGCCACCCGGCGGCAGTTGAAGGCGGAGGTGTTGTCGGCCTCGATCGACCGGAAGTCGTCGGCGCCGTAAGCGTCCACCAGCCGTAGGCGGCGGATCGGAAATCGGCGCGCGTACAGACGGCGGAGGGCCTGGAGGACGGGCGCCGCCACCGACTCGTGGACGACCACGCGGCCCGTGCGGACCCCGCCCGCGAAGGTCCAGTGGGACACCGTGAGCAGGCGGAGGCGCTTGAAGCCGACGGGGCAGCCCGGCCGCCAGGACAACCCCGTCATGGTGCTGCGCAGCTCGGGGCCGATCGGCGAGATCGTCCCCTGGAAGGGCGGCGCGGCGAGCGCGACCACGGCGGCGGCCACTGCGAGCACCCCGAAACGCTACGTCAGCAGCAGTCGTCGCCGCAGCAGCCGGAGCAGCACTCCATCGCAGCCTCCCTTCATCGAAGAACGTCGATCAAGGGCGCAGCCTAGCTTGCTAGATTGAAGGCTGTCAATGAAGAAGGCGCTCCCCGTCATCTGTGCCTGCTGCACGCCCGGCGCCGAGCCGATCGAAGCGGCCGCGGCCGAGGCGCTCGCGGCGCGATTCAAGGCGCTCGCCGACCCGACTCGGCTCTCGATCGTCAACCGGCTCGCCGGCTGCGACGAGGTCTGTGTCTGCGAGCTGGTCGACGAGTTCGACCTTTCGCAGCCGACCATCTCGCACCACCTCAAGCTCCTGCGAGAGGCCGGCATCGTCGACGCCGAGCGGCGTGGGACGTGGGCGTACTACCGCCTCGTCCCCGAGGCGATCGACGACCTCCGCATCGCCCTCGCCGGGTGACCAACGTCCTCTTCGTCTGCGTTCAGAACGCAGGCCGCTCGCAGATGGCGCAGGCGCTCCACGAGCGCCTCGGCGGCAGCGCGCGCTCGGCCGGCACCGAGCCCGCCGCGCACGTCCACCCCGAAGTGGTCGACGTGATGCGCGAGCTCGGAGTCGACCTGGCCGACCGCGTGCCGCGGAAGCTCGAGCGGGAGGACGTCGAGTGGGCCGACGTCGTCGTGACGATGGGCTGCGGCGACCGCTGCCCGTACATCCCCGGGAAGCAGTACGTCGACTGGGAGCTCGACGACCCGGCGGGGAAGGGCGTCGAGGAGGTTCGCGCGATCCGCGACGAGATCGAGCGGCGCCTCCCTACCCTGCGCTGATCAGGGCGACGCCGGCGAGCGCGAGCACGACGCCCGCCTGCTGCGCTCTCGCGATCCGCTCCTTGAGCACGGTGCGCGCCAGCAGCACGACCACCACCGGGTAGAGGGACGAGAGCACCGACACGACGCTCACGAGCCCGCGCGTCGAAGCGGCGGCGAAGGCGACGTTGGCGCCCATGTCGAGCGCGCCGACGAGCAGGAGCACGCCGAGCGTGGCCGGGTCCCGCGGCAGCCGCGGCCGCACCGCGAACGCCGCCGCGAGGACGAGCGTCGACGAGGCCGCCCGGAGGACGAGCGTGATCCAGAGGACGGAGGCGCCCCCCTCGCTGGCCGCGTCGGCGGCGACGAAGAAGAAGCCGAAGCCGAGCGCGGCGACCAGCGCGAAGCCGAACCCGGCGGCGACGCGGCTGCCCCGGCGCGCTCCCTCCTCGGCCTCGCGCGACGCGAGCACGACCCCGACGAGGGCGAGCGCGACGCCGGCCGCCTGGAGCGCGCTCGGCCGCTCGCCCCGCGCCAGGCCGACCACGAGCGGCACGGCCGCCCCGGTCGCGCTCACCGGCGCGACCACCGACATCGCCCCCGCCGAGAGCCCGCGGTAGAACGCGGCGAGCGCCAGCAGGCCGACGGCTCCCGCGGCCGCCGCCCAGGCCGCCTCGCCGGCCGTCGGGGCCGCACCGCCGATCGCCAGCAGCGCGATCGCCACGAGCACCAGGCCGGCCGGCTGCGAGATCGCGAGCACCGCCACGACCGGGAGGCTCCGGCTCTTGAGCCCGGCGAGAAAGTCGGAGACGCCCCAGGACAGGCTCGCCCCGAGGGCGAACGCGACCCCGGTCACTAGTGGTCTCGGTCGTAAGTACGGTCGAGATCGCCCGAGCGAAAAGCCGGCCAGGCTAGGACGCAGGGAGCGCCCGTAGCCCCTGCGCTACGGGCGCGACCGAGGACGACGCCTGGCCGAGCTTTGCAGCCGGGCGAGCCGGGCGTACTTGCGGCCGCGACCACTTAGTCGACGGGTCTGGTGGCCGCGACCGCGTCGAGCTGGTTGGCGTGGTAGAGCACTGCGGCCTCCGCCGTGCGGGCGGCGCGTGCGTCGTGGTGGCACGCGACCGCGTGCAGGAGCTCGGCCCGCGCGACCGCCTCAAGCTCGCCGGCACGCTCCTCGATCAGGCGCAGGCCGAGATGGACGTGGCCGAGCAGGCGACCCTCGTCCGTCTGCCGGTGCACCGGCCCCCGGGTCAGCTCGCGGATCCGGCCGAGATCGTGGAGGAGCGCGGCCGCGAGCAGGAGGTCACTTCGCAGCCGGGGGTGTAGCTGGGCCGTCTCGCGGCAGATCGTGGCCACGCCGACGGTGTGCTCCAGGAGGCCGCCCGCGTAGCCGTGATGCCCTTCGGGCGCCGCGGGAAGCTCGCGCAGCGCCCGCCGGATCTCGTCGTCCGCCACGAAGGCTCCCACGAGCGTGGCCAGCCCGGGATGCGAGAGCTCGGCGGCGAGGAACTCCAGGAACCCGTCCAGCTCGTCGGGATCGCGCCGCATCGCCGGCGCGAGGCTCGCGGGGTCGACGTCGGTGACGGGCTCGAGCGAGCGCAGCTCGAGCTGGAGCCGGTCGCGGTAGCGCTCGACGCGGCCCAGCACCCGCACCGCATCGCCTTCCTGGAAGCGCGGCTCGAGCAGGTCGACGTCGTTCCAGACGCGTGCTTCGATGCGGCCGCTGGGATCGACGAGCTCGAGCGCGAGATACGACGCGCCCGAACGCGTGCGCAGCCGCTGCTTGCGCGCGACCGCGTAGACGCCCTCGACGATCCGGTCCTCGGCCAGCTCCGCAATTGCCGCCACGTGCCGAGTCTAGGGACTACGCTGGATGGCGCCGTGGCCGTTGTCAAGCCGTTTCGCGCCGTCCGCTACGACGAGGAGCAAGCCGGCGAGCTCGCCGCGCTCGTCGCTCCCCCCTACGACGTGATCGGCCCCGCCGAGCGCGAAGAGCTCCGGGCGCGGAGCCCGCACAACGTCGTCCACCTCACCCTGCCGGACTCCGAGGACGAGGCGGCGCGGCTCTGGCGCGAGTGGCGCGAGCGCGGCGTGCTCGTGGAGGAGGAGTTCCCCGCGGTCTGGGAGCTGGAGCAGGACTACGAGGGCCCGGACGGCTGGGGGCGCACGCGTCGCGGGGTGGTCGCGTCGCTGCAGCCCCAGCCGTACGAGGCGGGGGCCGTCCTCCCGCACGAACGCACGCACAGCGGCCCCAAGGAGGAGCGCCTGCGCCTGCTCCGCGCCGTCGGCGCCCAGCTCGAGCCCATTCTGCTGCTCTACGAGGGGCCGCCGCCGCTCTCGGCGGCGGGGAAGCCGGACCTCGAGCTGGAGGGCGTGCGCCTGCGCCGCGTGGCGGCGATCGACGTCGAGCAATTCTTCGCCGACACGCAGCTGCTGATCGCCGACGGCCACCACCGCTACGAGACGGCCCTCGAGGCCGGGCTCGACATCCCGGTGGTGCTGGTCTCGACCTCCGACCCGGGCCTGACGATCTTCCCCACCCACCGCATCGCGGAGCGGGTCGGCGAGGTCGCGGGCACCGAGATCGAGCGGCCCGAGGGCGAGCTGCCCGGCGTCGTGCTCTACCGGGACGGGAAGTACCTGCTGGTCGAGGGGGAAGGCCTCGACGTGGAGGTCGTGGAGCGCTGCGCGCCCGAGGGAGTGACGTACACGCCCGATCGCGCCGAGGCCGAGGCCGCGGTCGACCGGGGCGAGGCGGCGGCTGCGTTCCTCGTCAGGCCGACGCCGATCGACGCCGTCTTCGAGCGCGCGCGCCGTGGCGAGGTCATGCCGCAGAAGACGACCTACTTCTATCCCAAGCTCCTCTCGGGCCTCCTGTTCCATCCGCTTGACTGACTGGCTCGCGACCTGCCGCGCGGCGACCGAGGACGTGCGCGGGGTGCTCGGCGGCATGCCGGGCCGGCTCGAGCGGGAGCCCGTCGTCGGCGCCGGCCTGGGCGGGGACGACACGACCGCAGTCGACGAGGCGGCCGAGCGGGTCGTGCTCGAGCGGTTCCGGGGACTCGGCGCTCGGATCGTGTCCGAGGAGGCGGGCGAGCTCGGCGAGGGAGAGCTGACGGTGGTGGTCGACCCGATCGACGGCTCCTTGAACGCCAAGCGCGGCATCCCGCACTTCGCGCTCTCGATCGCGGTCGCCGAGGGGCGGACGATGGGCGACGTCTTCTTCGGTTACGTCTACGACTTCGGTTGGGGCGAGGAGTGGACGGCCACCCGCGGCGAGGGCGCCCGGCTGAACGGCGAGCTGTTGCCGGAGCAGCGGCCGAAGGACCGGATCGAGCTGCTCTCGTTCGAGGCGACGCTCACGTCGGAGGTGGCGGACAAGGCGGCGGCGATGGTCGGGATCGCCCACCGCATCCGCATCTTCGGCTCGCTGGCGCTCTCGCTCTGCCAGCTCGCCGCCGGGCGGCTCGACGGCGTCGTCTCGCTGAAGCCGATCCGCTCGGTGGACGTCGCCGCGGCGCAGCTGCTCGTGCGCGAGCGCGGGCTGGCGATCGAGCTCGTCGACGGCGACTCGCTGCTCGAGGCCCCGCTCGACGTCACCGCGCGCTCACGCATCGCCGCCGCGGGAACGCCCGACCTGTGCCGCACGCTGGCCCAGGCCCTTAGAAGCTAACCTCGACTGCGTGAGAGACGAGATCCTGAAGGCGCTCGAGCGCGTCATCGACCCGGAGCTGCGGAAGCCGGTCACGGAGCTCGACATGGTGCGCGACGTGACCGTCGACGGCGGGCACGTCTCCGTGACGATCGCGCTCACGATCGCGGGCTGCCCCCTCCGGTCGAGCTTCGAGGACCAGGTCGCCGCTGCCTTCGCGGACGTCCCCGGTGTCGACGAGGTCACCCTCTCTTTCGACGTGATGACGCCCGACGAGCGGGCGGCGCTGACCACGCGCCTCCGCGGCGGCATGCGCGAGCGCAGCGAGGGCATCTCCCTCGACGCGGGCACGCGCGTGATCGCCGTCGCGAGCGGCAAGGGCGGCGTCGGCAAGTCGACACTGACCGTGAATCTCGCCGCCGCCCTTTCGCAGCTGGGCCAGGAGGTCGGCGTGCTCGACGCCGACGTCTACGGCCACTCGATTCCGCACCTGCTCGGCATCTCGCAGAAGCCGGTGCTCGTCGACCGGATGATCGTCCCGCCGGTCGCGCACGACCTGAAGCTGATGTCGATCGGGTTCTTCCTCGACGAGAACGCGCCAGTCATGTGGCGCGGGCCGATGCTGCACCGCGCGCTCGAGCAGTTCCTCTCCGACGTCCACTGGGGCGAGCTGGACACGCTCCTCGTGGACATGCCCCCGGGCACCGGCGACGTCTCGATCTCGCTCGGCCAGCTGCTGCCCCGCGCCGAGGTGATCGTGGTGACGACGCCGCAGCCGCTGGCGCGGGAGGTCGCCTCGCGCGCCGCCGTGATGGCGCAGAAGACGAGCATGCGGCTGCTCGGCGTCGTGGAGAACATGAGCGGCGACGTCTTCGGTTCCGGCGGCGGCGACCTGCTGGCCGCCGAGCTCGGCGTGCCGCTGCTCGGCCGGATCCCGCTCGACCCGCGGCTGCGGGAGGCGGGCGACAGGGGCGAGCCCCTCGTCACCGCCGAGATCGCGGCGCTCGCCGAGGCGATCCCCGCGCCGGCGGGTCAGATCGCGAAGCCGCTGCCCTTGGTGGGATAGTCGGCGGGGCGCCCGGGCGCGAGCGCCCCGCCGGGAGGGCCGCTACCTTTGGCGGCCGAGCTTGACGAGCTTGCCGTCGGCGTCGCAGGTGATGCGGACGCGGTCGCCGACCTCGATGCGGTCTGCGAGGCGTGCACCCTGCTCCGCCGAGAGGCTGCAGGTGACGTTGCCGCCCGACGTCGCGACCGTGACGGAGGTCGTCGAGATCGCCGAGACCTGGCCGGTCGCGCCGGAGGTCGTCCGGCGCTCGCAGCCGGTGCCGCCGAAGAGGATCGCCTCGTTCGCGGCCGAGCCGTCGCCGGCGGTCAGGGAGAGCGTCCCCGTGCCGAGCGTGGCCGAGTAGTTCGCGATCAGCGCGCCGCGGTCCTCGCCGCGGACGTCGCGGCCGGTCACCACGCCGGTGATCGTGTCGCCGTCGACGACGCCGACGAGGTTGCCCTTGGCCTGCAGCTGGTCGTCGCCGCGGAAGGCGATCGTCCCCTTGGCAACGCCCGCGTTCTCCGTCGTGTTGACGGTCGTCTTCAGCCGTACGGTCACGGCCTGGCCGTTGTAGAGGCCGCTCGACGCGGTCCCCGTGTAGACGGTGTGGGAGATGCTGTACGTCCCGTCAACACCGGTGCACGTGCGTGTCTTCGCCGGCTCGCCCGCGCTCGCTGTGAACGCGAAGGCGCCCGCCGACGTGCCTTTCGCTTGCATGGCGGCCACCGCGAGGCCGGCGCCGACGAGCGCCAGTGCCCCCGCCAGGCCGATCCACATGATCTTCTTCGTCATCTCTACCCCCCGAGTTGGGTGTCGGCTCGAACGATGAAGGGCGGTTCTGTGGCTTCTGGGTGCGTGCGGTAAGGATTCGGTAATGCGCGCCGAGGAAGCACGCGAGCGCATCCGCGCGCTCGGCTTCGACGAGGGGGCCACGGGCGTCCTGTTCGCGCATTTCGCCGACGCGGAGGTCCGCGGCAAGCTCGGCCATGGCTTCTCGCGCGTCGAGTGGCTCGAGACCTTGCCGGAGCTGCAGCCGGAGGCGCGGCCGGAGAAGACGGCCGCGGCGCCGGGGTTCGACCGCTGGGAGGGCCGCGGCGCGCTTGGCTACCTGACGCTGGCGGCGATCTGCGCCGACCTCGAGGCCGATCCGCCCGCCCCCGCGCGCGTGGTCGTCGCGGCCGACTGCTTCCCGACCGGCATGCTCGGCCACTGGGTGCGCCGGCTGGCCAAAGCGGGGCTGGTGGCGGCCCTGACGGCGACGTCACCGCCGCGGCTGCCGCACCCGGCGGGCGGACCGCCGCTCGTGGGGACGAACCCGCTGGCGATCGGCATCCCGACCGCCGACGGCGAGCCCGTCGTCGTCGACGTCTCGATGGGCAAGTTCACTTACGGCGACGTACTCGCCGGCCTGGCCGAGGAGGCGGAGCTGGTGCCCTTCGGCGGCGAGCAGGCGCACAAGGCCTTCGCGCTCGCGCTCGGCCTCCAGCTGCTGGTCGACTCGCAGGTGGGCGAGGGCTACGGCGCCGTGCTCGTCGCGTTGCGCGCGGAGCCGGTCGACGTCTCGCGCTTCGCCGGCGTGCGGCTTCCGGGCCGCTAGAGGCGGTCGCGGATCGGGTCGAACGTCTCGTCCTCGTCGACCCAGGCGCGGACGCGCTCCTCCTTCTCGACCCCTTCGCGCACCAGCGCGATCGCCCGCTCCTCGTCGCCCTCCTCGAGGGCCGCGTAGGCCTGCATCAGCCGGATTCCGCCGCTGTTGGGATAGTCCCGAGCCCTTCGTCGAGCAGCGCCAGCGCGCGCTCGGTGTCCCCGGCAAGGTGGGCGCGGCGCGCCCGGAACCGGTACTCCCACTCGGAGACGCGGAAGGGCTCGCCCGGCTTGCCGCCCAGCGCGAGCACGGTCATCCCGTCCTCGGCCGCCGTCGCCTCCCGGTGCTCGTCCGCCTCGACGAGTACGAAGCTCACGGCGGGCGCGTCCACCTTCTCGCCGGCCACGGTGAACGTCGCTCGGCCCGCGGCGACGATGTAGAGCTCCTGGTGGCCACCGGCCCCGCCGCCGAGCTCGTCGTGCGGCTCCACGACGTGCTCGCCCGCGTCGCCCGTGTACGCGTTGATGCCGAAAGCCTTCAGCCCGAGCTCGGCTCGGATGGGCTTCCAGTTGACGCCGGCGATGGGCGTCGACTCGATCTCGTCCAGCCGCAGAATCTTCATCCGCTCGTCCTCCTCAGCTTTTCCAGCACGACAGGGTCGATCGCATCCTCGCCTTCCACGCGCTCCTCCAGGTTCTCGACGCCCGCCCAGTCCTCGAGCCGGTCGTAGCCGAGCCGGGCGAGCCGCGAGTGGAGCTCTTGGCGCAGCGGCTCGTCCACGGGGATCCAGCGCTCGCGCGGCGTCTTGCCGAAGAGCTCCCGGTGGAGGACGTAGAGCCGGCGGAGCTCGACGAGCGGGCGCTCGCTGTCGTCGACGCGCAGGTCGATCACGACGTCGGAGAGCCCCGCGTAGCCGCCGTTCCGCTCGACGATGAGCAGGCTCGCGGACTGCTGGCCGCGGCTGTCGCCGCCGGCCGCCTGGGCGGCATCGAGGCATTCGAGCAGCCGCTCGGCGAGCGGCGCGCCGGCCGTCGCCTCGAACACGTCCGCGAGCGCGTCGACCGTCTCGCCGGAGACGAGGATGTTGCCCTGCGCTGCGTAGCCGGGGCCCGTCCTCCCGCCGGCCCAGTCCATGCACTCCGCGCCGGTGTAGGAGGCGCCGCGTCCCTGGGCGTCGACCACGCCGAGCTGCCGCTCGGCCCGGCCCTTGTCCGCTTCCGTCAGCCGCGCGGCTACGTCCTCGGCGCCCAAGCCCTCTCGCAGCAGCGCCAGCCCCTCCGCCCCGTAGCGCGGGTTCGCGTAGGCCTGGGTTGCAATTGCCCCGACCCTCGGCTCGGCCCAGGGGACGACCGAGCCGACGGCGAGGAACTTCGACTGCACCGCCACGCCCCACTGCTCGGCGCCGGCGTCGAAGGCCGCGATCGAGTAGGTCACCGGCCGCCGTAGGTGAGCGCGGTCAGGTCGAGCTCGAGCAGGTCGGGCCGGTCGGGCGGGACGAGCACGCAGGCGACTTCGGGCCGCGCGAGCGCCTCGCGCACGCGCTCGGGCGAGTCCGCGCGGACGACGACGGGCGTGCCCTGCTCGTGCGCCTCGCGCAGCCGCGCGACATCGCCCACGTTCTCGAGCACGAGCGCCTCCGCGACCGGCACGGCGGGATCGCCCTCGAGCGCCAGCTCGGGGACGCTCCGCCCGGTCGCGCCGAACCAGCGCTCCCTCATACCGCGATCGCTTCCCCGGGCTCCGGAGAGATCACCTCGACGTCCGGGGCGTGCTTGCGCAGCTCGTCGGGCGTCCCGACCAGCATCGGGAAGGTTCCGTAGTGGCACGGGACGCAGCGCTTGACGCCCAGGAGCTCGAGCGCCACCGCGGCCTGGCGGGGACCCATCGTGTAGTGGTCGCCGATCGGGAGCACCGCGACGTCCGGCGCCAGGTGCTTGCCGATGATCTGCATGTCTGTGAAGGCGGCGGTGTCGCCGGCGAAGTAGACCTTCGTCCCGTTCTCGAACTCGACCACGTAGCCCGCCGCGTCGCCCAGGTAGACGGGCGGGCCGTCGCCGAGCATGGCGCTCGAGTGGAGCGCGTGCGTCATCGAGAACTTGATGCCTTCGGCCTCGACGGTGCCGCCCTTGTTCATGCCCAGCTCGGTCGCGCCGGGGAAGCCCTGGCCCTCGAGCCAGGCGGCCAGCTCGTAGATGGCGATCAGCTTCGGCGAGAACTTCTTCCCCAGCTCGACGGCCTCCCCGATGTGGTCGCCGTGCCCGTGGGTGATCGCGATCACGTCGACGCGCTCCGGCTCCCGCTCGCCCTCGGGACACTTCGGGTTCGACAGCCACGGGTCCATGTAAAGGCGCTTGCCGCCGGGGGTGTCCACCCGGAACGTCGAGTGCCCGAGCCAGGTGAGGGAGACGCCCGCCACCAGGCGATTCTCGCAGGAACGGGCCGCCGGAACGCGAACGAAGGGCGCGGAGATGGCGACGCGCTTCCTCCCCCTCGGCCTCCTGCTCCTCACGCTCGTCGTGGACGCGCAGGGCCAGCACCGAACGGGCTTCTACCTGCTCGTCTTCGCGCTCGCGGCGGCTGCCGTCGGGGCGCTCTCCGCGTTCGGCGACCTCGTCGAGACCGGCGAGGCGTTCGCGCGGCTGGAGGCGGTGCTGGGCGGGTTCGCGGTCGTCCTCGTGCTGGTCGCGGCCGCGGCGCGCGGTCAGACGGCGGCGGCGGAGACCGTTCCCCAGGTCGCGGTCTCGGGGACGATCGGCGCGCTCCTCCTGTTAAGCCTGGCCGCGGTCGTCAGAACGGCAGTGTCGCGGCAGCATCGCGTGCCAGCTCGATGAGCGGCTGAACGCCGAAGAACGAGCCGACCGTCACCGCCAGCGCTCCCGCGACGGCCGCGTGCACCATCGGCTCGCGCGGCGACGAGCCGCCCGCGGGCCCGACGCGCATGTAGAGCGCCCGCACGACCCCGAGGTAGTAGTAGAGGCTGACCGCGGTGGCGACGACGCCGACGATCACGAGCCAGAGCATCCCCGCGTCGTAGGCGGCGGAGAACGCATAGAGCTTGCCCACGAAGCCGCCCGTCAGCGGCAGGCCGGCGAAGCCGAGCATGAAGACCCAGAGGGCGACTCCGAGGAACGGCCGCTCCCAGCCCATTCCCGCCAGCCCGTCGAGGTCGACAGGCCGCCCGAGCTCCCGCTCGCGCGCGGCCACGACCGCGAAGGCCCCGATCGACATGGCCGAATAGGGGATGAGGTAGAAGAGCAGCGCGCGGCCGCCGAGCGGTGACGCGGCGGCGAGCGGGATGAGCATGAAGCCGGCGTGCGAGACCGAGGAGTAGGCCAGCAGGCGCTTGACGTCCCGCTGGACGAGCGCGGCCAGGTTGCCGATGGCGAGCGAGGCGACCGCGAGTGCGGCGATCGTCGCCGTCCAGAAGCCCTCCTCCTGCGGGAAGGCGGTCACGAGCACGCGGTAGGCGAGCACCAGCGCGACCGTCTTCGTCGCCGCCGACATGAAGGCGGTGACCGGCGTCGGCGCCCCCTGGTAGACGTCGGGCGTCCACATGTGGAACGGCGCTGCGGAGGCCTTGAAGCCGAGCCCGACGAGGATCAGCGCGAGCCCCGCCACGGTGAGCCGGTCGCCTGCGGCCGTGGCGCCGATCGCCTCGAGCTGGAGTTCGCCGGTGGCGCCGTAGACGAGGGCGGAGCCGAAGAGCAGGATCGCGGAGCCGAAGCTGCCGATGATCAGGTACTTGAGCCCGGCCTCGAGGCCCGCGGCGGCGCCGCCGACCGCGCAGAGGATGTAGAGCGCGATCGAGAACCACTCGAGCCCGAGGAAGATCGTCATCAGGTTGCTCGCGCCCGCCAGGAAGACCATCCCGGCGGCGGCGACCGAGAGGAGCGCGTAGTACTCGCCGACGTGCTCGCTCTCCGGCTCGCGCCAGGAGACGAGCGTCGCCAGGAAGCCGGCGCCGCAGACGATCACGGCCGCGAGCGCGTACCAGCGGTCGCGCCGCATCGCGTCGGCCACGATCCCCCCGGCCTGCTCGCTCTCGCGGAAGACTGCGGCCGCGAACCCGAAGGCGGTGGCGAACCCGATCCCGGTGACGCCGAACGCGAACGGCCGCCGCCACCCGGCCGGGACGAGCACGGCCCCGAGCAGCGCCAGCGACCCTGAGGAGAGCAGCGCCAGGATCGGCGAAAGCGCGAACCAGTCGATCTGCGGCGTCGTCATTGCAGGAGCTCGAAGGCGAACGAGTGGCCGCTGATCGCGTCGGGCCAGAACGAGAGGACGACGAGCAGGCCCAGCAGCGGCAGGAGGATCCCGAGCTCGGCGGGGCGGAGGTCGAGCACGGCCTCGTTCGTGCGCGGACCAGGCGCGTCGTGCAGCACGGCCGAGATCAGCCGCAGCACGTACATCGCCGCCAGCACGATCGCGCCCGCGCCGATCGCCGACCACCACCAGCCAACGTCGAACACGCCCGCGAGGATCAGGAACTCGCCCGCGAACGCGCTCGAGCCCGGGACCGCGAGCGCCACCATCCCGGCGGTCAGGAGCACCGTCGCCAACGCTGGCCGCCCGCGCGCCATGCCCCCGAGCAGCGCGAGCTCGCCGGTGTCCGCCCGCCGCTCGATCCCGCCGGCGAGCAGGAAAAGCGTCGTCGAGACGAGCGCGTGGCTGACGGAGAGGAGGATCGCTCCGTCGAGCCCGAGTGCTGTCCCCGAGAAGAGGCCGATCGTGATCAGGCTCATCTGCGCCAGGCTCGAGTAGGCGACGATCCCGCGCAGGTCGGGCGCGCGGAAGGCGACCAGCGAGCCGTAGACGAGCCCCGCGGCGGCGAGCGCGAGCACCAGGACGCGCAGGTCGGAAGCCGGCTCGGGGAACTTGGCGATCGCGATCCGCAGGAGCCCGAATACGGCCGCCTTCGAGACGATCCCCGAGAGCACGGCCGCCACCTCGGGTGACGACTCGCGGTACGCGTCCGGCAGCCAGCCGTGCAGCGGGAAGAGCGGCGCCTTGACCGCGAAGGCGGCGAGGAAGCCGAGGAAGAGCCAGGTGCTGCCGCTCGTGCCCGACTCGACGAGGTCGAACGTCCCCTGCTGGAGGCCGAAGACGACGATCGCCGCCAGCATCAGCAGCGATCCCGCCATCGTGTAGATCACGAACTTGAGCGTCGCGCCGACGCGGCCCGCGCCGCCCCAGACGCCGACGAGCACGTAGAGCGGGATCAGCATCGCCTCGAAGAAGGCGTAGAAGACGAGCAGGTCCTGCGCGACGAAGACGCCGACGATCGCGCCCGTCAGGAAGAGCATCAGCCCGAAGTACGCCCGCGGGCGCTCGCGGCCGGCCCAGAAGGCGTAGGCGGTCGCCGCCGCCATCACGACCACCGCCGCCCCCGCGAGCCAGAGCGACCAGGCGTAGAAGCCGACGTGGTACGAGACGCCGAGGTCGCTGAACCACTCCTGCCGCTGCTCGAGCTGGAGCCCCGGATCGGAAAGGTCGAACCCGAGCACGACCTGCACCCAGAGCCCGACCTCGACGAGCGCCACGAGGACGGCCACCGAGCCGGCCCAGAAGCGGGACCACGGCAGCAGCCAGACGAGGAGGGCGCCGCCGAGCGGGAGGAGGATCAGCGCGGTGGTCATCGCGCCGCCAGGTAGACGAGGAAGAGGAGGGCGGCGCCCGCGGCGATCGCGAGCACGTACGTCCGCAGGAAGCCGGTCTGCGCGGCCGCCACGCCGCGGCCGAGCTCACGCGTGCCGAGGGCGACGCCGGCGATCGAGCCGCCGATCAACGGCTCCTCGACCCAGCGCGTCCAGACCCGCGCGAGGGCCGCGGCGGGACGGTAGAAGACGGCGTCGTACGCCTCGTCGAACCAGAACTTGCGCTCGAGCAGCGACCGCAGTGCCGGCGCCTCTGGCACCCGGACGCGCTTGGCGGAGTACATCGCCCAGGCCAGCCAGATGCCGGCGAGGCTCAGGAGCGAGGCGAGGACGCTGGTGATCACGTCCTCGGCCACCGTCGGGCGCACGAGGTCCTCCACCACCGGGTGCAGCCACGTCTCGACCGGCGTGTAGAGGATCGCCCACTGCACCCAGCCGCCGACGACGGCGAGCACGGCGAGCGTCCCGACCGCGATCGCCATCGAGATTCCCACGAGGTCGCGGCCGGGGACGTGGACGTGCTCGCGGACGAACGCCGAAGGCTCCCCGCCCCAGACGATGAAGACCATCCGGAACGTGTAGAGCGCGGTCAGGAACACGCCCGCGAGCGCGATCGCGTACAGCGCGAGCCCGTCGCCGCCCGACGCCCAGGTCGCCGCCAGAATCGAGTCCTTGGAGAAGAAGCCGGCGAACGGCGGCAGGCCCGAGAGCGCGAGCGCGCCGATCAGGAAGGCCCACCAGGTGCGCGGCAGCAGCCGCCGGAGGCCGCCCATGCGCCGCATGTCCTCCTCCCCGGCGAGCGCGTGGATGACGATGCCGGCGGCGAGGAAGAGCAGCGCCTTGAAGAACGCGTGCGTCATCAGGTGGAACATCGAGGACGCGTAGGCGCCGATCCCGGCGGCGAGGAACATGTAGCCGATCTGCGACATCGTCGAGTACGCGATCACGCGCTTGACGTTCGTCTGCACGAGCGCGACCAGCCCGGCGAGCAGGAGGGTGGCGGCGCCGAGCCAGGCGGTGAGCGCCTGGACCTCGGGCGCGGCCTCGAAGACCGCGTGGGCGCGGACGACGAGGTAGACGCCGGCGGTCACCATCGTCGCCGCGTGGATCAGCGCCGAGACCGGTGTGGGGCCCTCCATCGCGTCCGGCAGCCAGGTGTGCAGCGGCAGCTGCGCTGACTTCGCCACCGCACCGCCGAGCAACCCGAGCGCGATCAGGGTCTGGACGGTGGGGCTGAGGTCGTCCACGCGCGCGAAGGCGGTGCCGAAGTCGAGCGTCCCCGTCTTCCAGATCAGCAGGAAGAGCGCCAGCGCCATCGTCGCGTCGCCGACCGCGTTCATCACGAACGCCTTCTTCGCGGCGGCAACCGCGGTCGGCCGCTCGTGCCAGAAGCCGATCAGCAGGTAGGAGGAGAGGCCCACGAGCCCCCAGCCGACGAGCAGCAGCAGGAAGTTGCCGGTCATCACGAGCAGCAACATCGAGAAGACGAAGAGCGCCATGTAGGCGAAGAAGCGGCGCTCCTCGCGCTCGCCGTCCATGTAGCCGAGCGAGTAGCCGACGATCAGCGCGCCGACGCCCGACACGATCAGCATCTCCATAGCCGAGAGCGGGTCGATCAGCAGCGTCACCCCGACGGAGAAGTCGCCCGCGGAGAGCCACGTCCAGCCGGTGGAGAGGACCGCCCGCTCCTCGGCGTCCCGCCCCCACATGGCGACGAACGCGACCGCCGCGGCGACGAAGGAGGCGCCCACCGCGCCGGTGGCCAGATAGCCCGCCCCCCGGCGCGAGATGCTGGTGCCCGCGAGCGTGATCGCGACGGCGGCGGCCAGCGGCGCGGCGAGCGCGATCCAGGCGGCGGTGATCATCCTCTGAGCGTCGTCAGGCGGTCGACGTCGAGCGCGAGGCCGCGGCGGGCCATCGCCACGATCAGGCCGAGCCCCACGACGACCTCCGAGGCGGCGACAGCCATCACCGCCAGCGCGAAGATCTGGCCGTCGCCGCCGCCGTACAGGCGCGAGCAGCCGATCAGGGCGAGGTTGGCGCCGTTGAGCATGATCTCGAGCGACAGCAGGACGATCAGCGGGCTGCGCCGGACGAGCACGCCGAGCGAGCCGATCCCGAAGAGGAAGGCGGCGACGCTCAGGTACCAGGCGATCTCGGGGCCAAGCACTAGTCCGCCCGCTCCCGCGAGTGGGCGCCGAGGATGACGCCGCCGACGGCGGCGACGAGCAGGACGATCGACGTGATCTCGAAGGCGAGCAGGTGGTCGGAGAGGAAGAGCCGGCCGATCTGCTGCGGGCCGCCGAAGCCCTCGCGCACCGTGGCGGGGTCGGAGAGCCGGTCGCCCGCCTTCAGCGCGATCACGACGACGATCTCGAGCAGCAGCGCGGCGGACGCGGTCGCGGCGGCCACGGCCTGCCAGGTTGGGCCGCCCGCCCAGGGGACGTCCGCGCGGCCGCCGAGGTAGGCGATCACGAAGAGGAACATCACGACGACGGCGCCCGCGTAGACGAGCACCTGCGCGGCGGCGACGAACTCGGCCGAGAGCAGGAGGTAGAGGACGGCGAGCGAGCCGAGGTTCGCGATCAGCGAGAGCGCCGAGTAGAACGGGTTGGTGAAGGTGATGACGGCGATCGCCGAGCCGAGGCAGGCGAACGCGGCGACGAACCAGACGATCCAGACGAGGATGTTGCCCGCGTCCAATGACCCTCAGGCGTTCTGCTCGTAGTACGGGATCGGCGTGTCGTAGAGGTCGCGGTCGGCCACCGGCACCCGCTTCACCGCTTCCGCAAGCAGCATGTCCTTCGTGTAGATCAGGTCGTCGCGCGAGTACTCCGAGATCTCGAAGTCGTTGCCGAGCGTGATCGCGTCGAACGGGCAGGCGAGCTCGCAGTAGCCGCAGAAGATGCAGCGGCTCATGTTGATCTCGTAGATGCGCGCGTAGCGCTCGCCGGCGGAGACGCGGTTGTCGGGCGTGTTCTCGGCGGCGACGACGCGGATGCAGTCGGCCGGGCAGGCCGCGGCGCAGAGCGAGCAGCCGACGCACTTCTCGAGCCCGTTCTCGAACCGGTGCAGCCGGTGGCGACCGCGGAAGCGCGGGTAGACGGGCCGCTTGTACTCCGGGTACTGCTGCGTGATCGGCTGCTTGAAGATCTGCTTGAAGGTGACGCCGAAGCCGGAGACCGTGCCGAGGATTGGGTTCTTCCTGGCCACTAGTAGGCCACCACCAGTGCCGCCGTCGCGACCGCGTTCAGCGTCGCCACCGGCAGCAGCACCTTCCAGCCGAAGCGCATCAGCTGGTCGTAGCGGAGCCGCGGCAGCGTCGTCCGCATCCAGATGAACACGAACAGCAGCAGGATCAGCTTGAGCAGGAACCAGATCGGGCCGGGCAGGAACGGCCCGCGCCAGCCGCCGAGGAAGAGCGCCACCGCGAGCGCGGAGAGCGTGATCAGGTTGATGTACTCGGCCATCGCGAAGAGGCCGTAGCGCATGCCGCTGTACTCGGTGTGGTAGCCGGCGACGAGCTCCTGCTCGGCCTCGGGCAGGTCGAACGGCGCGCGCGCGGTCTCGGCGGTGCCCGCGAACATGAAGACGACGAAGCCGACGAACTGGGGCAGGATGTACCACCAGTCGTTCTGCGCCGTCACGATCTCGGTCAGCGAGAGCGACTGCGCCATGATCACGACGCCGAGCACCGAGAGCGCGAGCGAGACCTCGTAGCTGACGAGCTGCGCACACGTTCGCATCGACCCGAGCAGGGCGTACTTCGAGTCGGACGCCCAGCCGCCGACGATGAACCCGTAGATCCCGATCGAGCCGAGCGCGAAGACGAGGATCAGCGAGATCGGCACGTCCAACACCGCGCCGTCCACGGTGTAGCCGCCGATCACCCAGCCCGGCCCCCAGGGGATGACGGCGAAGGCGGCCAGCGCCGTGAAGGCGGCCACCGCCGGCGAGGCGATGTAGAGCCGGTCGACCGCCGTGGCGGGGAAGAAGCTCTCCTTGCGGATCAGCTTGATCAGGTCGGCGAAGGGCTGGCCGAGGCCGTACGGCCCCGCGCGGTTGGGCCCGTAGCGGAGCTGCATCCGGGCCATGACCTTCCGCTCGGTCAGGGTCATGTACGAAAAGACGAGCATCAGCAGGTTGATGATCACGAACGCCTTCAGCAGCGAGATCCACCAGACCTCGTTCACGGCTTCGTCACCTCCACCGTGGCGTACAGGTCGGTCGCGTGTTCTTCGGCGACCCGCACCACGCCGGCGATAAGCCGACGGTTCACGCGTGCGCGAAGCGTCGCGGAGGTGCCGTTCGACCGCACCTCGACCTCGTCCCCCGTGGCGATGCCACGGCGCCCGGCGTCCTCGGCCGAGAGCTCGATCTCGGCGGCCGGCCGCTGGAAGGCGAGCTCGCGCACGCGCTCGACGGCCGGCCCCGAGAAGAGCGGGCGGTAGCGGTACAGCGCGAGGAAGTGGCCGTCGCGCGGCTTGACGGGCTCCGGCTCGTACTCCGGCACCGGCGGCGGCGCCTCGGTGCGGGACCGCAGCTCGGCCCGCTCGCCCACGTCCCCGTAGGCCAGGCCGGAGAAGAGCGTCTGCGAGAGCTCCTCGAAGACCGCCGCCGCGTAGGGCGAGAGCTCCACGCCGAAGCGCGCAGCGAGCTTCGACAGCCAGGCCAGCTCGTCCGGGCAGGGCGGGATCACGGCGCGGCGCAGCCGCTGCAACCGGCCCTCGAGGTTGACCAGCGACCCGTCGCGCTCGAGGTAGCTCGTCCCGGGCAGGACGAGGTCGGCCCAGCCGGCCGCCAGCGCCTGGAACATGGTGATCGCAATCACCGTCTCGGCCTGCTCCGCCAGGGCGCGCACCCTCGGGTCGCCGGCGGCCTCGTCCCCTGAGACGATCAGCAGCCCGATCGGCTCGGGGTTCTCGGCCTCCCCGTCCGATGCGGCCGACCACGCCTCGGCGACGCCGAGTCCGTTGGGGGTCGAGGGGAGGTGGAAGGCCGCACAATCCAGCTCGGCCGCCAGCCGGGCGATCTCGGCGCCGCCGGCGCCTCCTGGACCGGACCAGATGAGGATCAGGTTCTCGGCTTCCCGCAGCCGCTTCGACTTCGCCAGCTCGCGGCAGACCTGAGGACCCTCGCCGGGAAGCCGCGGCTCGGTCCCGTCCGGCCCGTACGAGATGACCTCAGCTCCGCGCCGGCGGGCCGTTCGGAGCCAGAGGTCGACGATCGGCGCGCGCTCGGCGACCGGGTCGTCGCCGATCACGATGATCAGGTCGGCGTCGGCGAGCGCCGACAGCGGCAGCCGGAAGGCCCCGATCGACTCGTCCAGCTCCTCCGGCAGCAACGCCGAGTGCGCCCCGAGCCCCTGGCGAAGCACGCGGCCGAGCGCGTAGGCGATCTCGACCGTCTCCGAGCCCGAGAGCGCCGTGACGATGCGCCCCTCGGCGCCCCGCAGCAGCCGCTCGGCCTCGTCGAGCGCCTCGTCCCAGCCGACCGCCTCGAGGCCGCGCCGCCGCACGCGCCGCAGCGGCTCGAGGATCCGGTCGCCCGCGTACAGGTGCGGGTAGGCGAAGCGCCCCTTGTCGCAGAGCCAGCCGTCGTCCACCTCGGGGTGGTTGCGGGAGAGGACCCGCTTCACCTTGCCCTCGCGCGTCGTCGCCTGGATGTTGCAGCCGACGGGACAGAGGCCGCAGACGGTCGGCACGTTCTGGATCTCCCACGGCCGCGCCTCGAAGCGGTACTGCGTTGAGGTCAGCGCGCCCACGGGGCAGAGCTCGATCACGTTGCCCGAGAACGGCGCCCGGTAGGGCTCGTCCTCGAAGGTGGCGATCAGCGACTGGGCGCCGCGGTTGACGGCGACGAGCTGGCCGTCCTGCGCGACCTCCTCCGAGTAGCGCGTGCAGCGGTAGCAGAGGATGCAGCGCTCGCGGTCGAGCGCGATCGTCGGCGAGATCGGGATCGGCTTGTCGAACGTCCGCTTGGGGAAGCGCATGCGCGTGTTGCCGGGGCCCCAGCGGAACGTCAGGTCCTGCAGCGGGCACTCGCCGCCCTTGTCGCAGACCGGGCAGTCGAGCGGATGGTTGACGAGGATGAACTCGAGCGTCGAGTTCTGGCCGTCGGCCGCACGCTCCGACGTCTGCGCCGTCTTGACGACCATCCCGTCCTGCGCGGTCAGGGTGCAGCCGGCCTGGAGCTTCGGCATCCCCTCCACCTCGACGAGGCACATGCGGCAGGCGCCCACCGGCGGCCCGAGCCGCGGCTCGTAGCAGAAGACGGGGATCTCGATGCCCGCCGCGGCCGCGGTCTCGACCAGGCCCAGGCCGCGCGGCACCTGGAGCTCGCGCCCGTCGATCGTCAGCGTGACCGCTTCGGGGGCGCTCACGCCGGCACCTCGGCGACCGGGTCGTGAGTGTGCTGGTCGACCGGCGCGAAGATCCGGTCGAGGGAGGACTCGCCGCCGAACGGGCAGCCTCCGCCGTCGAGGTGGGCTTCGAACTCGTCGCGGAACTTGCTGACGTAGGCGGCGACGGGCCAGGCGGCGAAGTCGCCGAGCGCGCAGAGCGACTTCCCGAGGATGCGGTCGCAGAGGTCGAGCAGCAGGTCGAGGTCCGCGCGCGTGCCTTGCCCGTCCTCGATCTTCCTGAGCAGCTGCACCATCCAGCGCGTCCCCTCGCGGCACGGCGTGCACTTGCCGCACGACTCGTGCATGTAGAACTGGGTGGCGCGCAGGGCGAGCTGCACCATGCAGCAGCGGTCGTCGATCACGATCACGGCCGCCGCGCCGAGCGCCGATCCCGCCTCGGCGACCGAGTTGAAGTCGAGCGGCGTGTCGAGCTGGTCGGGCGTCAGCACCGGCACCGAGGAGCCGCCGGGGATGATCCCCTTCAGCTCGCGGCCGTCCGGGATGCCGCCGCCGATGTCGTAGATCAGCTCGCGGAGGGGCGTGCCGAGCTCCAGCTCGTAATTGCCGGGATTGACGACGTTGCCGGAGAGCGAGAAGACGACGGTGCCGGGGGAGGCCTCGGGGCCGATCGCCGCATAGGCGGCGCCGCCCATTTCGATGATCGCCGGGACGGTGGCAACGGTCTGGACGTTGTTGATCAGCGTCGGCGAGGCGTAGAGGCCGGCGACCGCGGGGAACGGGGGCCGGGAGCGCGGCTGCCCGCGCTTGCCCTCGAGCGACTCGAGCAGCGCCGACTCCTCCCCGCAGATGTACGCGCCGGCGCCGCGGTGAATGACGACCGTGACGTCCGCGAGGAGTCCCGCCGCCTTCGCCTCGTCCACGGCCGCGCGGAGCACCTCGAAGACGTCGAGGTACTCGCCCCGCAGGTAGATGAAGACGTTCCGGGACTCGATCGCGTGCGCCGCGATCAGGCAGCCCTCGAGCAGCCGGTGCGGGACGGTGAGCATGATCTCGCGGTCCTTGAAGCTCCCCGGCTCCGACTCGTCGGCGTTGACCACGAGGTAGCGGGTGCCCTGCGCGAGGAAGCTCGCCTTCTTTCCCATCGGGAAGCCCGCGCCGCCGCGCCCGCGCAGGTTCGCGGTCGCCAGCTCCTCGACCACGGCCTGCGGCGCCATCCGCCGCGCCTTCGCAAGCGCCTGGTAGCCGCCGACCGCGCGGTACTCGTCGAGCTTTGCCAGGTCGCGCTCGTCCGCGCCGGCGAGGACGATTCTCCTAATCCCCACGGAGCTGCTCCACGATCGCGGGGACATCCTCGGGCCGGACGGGCTCGTGGTAGCGGTGGTCGACGGCGACGACGGTCCCCCAGCCGCAGCCGCCGGCGCACTCGACGGTCCGCAGCGTCACGCGCCCGTCCCCGGTCGTCTCTCCCGGCGCGATCCCGAGCTCGCGCTCGAACGCCTCCAGCACCTGCTGAGCGCCGACGAGCGCGCAGGAGAGGTTCGTGCAGACCTCGACCAGATGCTCGCCCACGGGCGCCAGGTGGAACATGTCGTAGAAGGACGCGACGGCACGGCAGTACGCGGGCGTGACGTCGAGCGCGTCCGCGACCTCCCGCAGCGCCTCGGGCGGCAGCCAGCCACGCTGCTCCTGCGCCTCCCGCAGCGCCGCCAGCACCGTCGACTGCCGGTCGGGATACACGGCCTCTATCGGTCGACCTCCCCCATGACTGTGTCCAGCGAGCCGACGATCGCGATCAGGTCGGCGACGAGCGCCTCGCGGCAGAGCGTCGCCGCGGCCGGGGTGGCGATGAACGAGGGCGCCCGGAACTTGACCCGCCAGGGCCGCGGCCCGCCGTCCGAGACGACGTAGCAGCCCAGCTCGCCGCGCGGCGACTCGATCACGACGTAGACCTCGCCCTCGGGCACCCGGTAGCCCTCCGTGACGAGCTTGAAATGGTGGATCAGCGACTCCATCGAGGTGTGCAGCTCGTGCCGGGGCGGCAGCACGACCTTGCGGTCGTCTGCGATCCACGGCTCGCCCTCCAGCTCCTCGAGCCGGTCGAGGCACTGCGCGACGATCCTGGTGGACTGCCGCATCTCCTCCATGTGCACGCGGTAGCGGTCGTAGACGTCGCCGTGCGTGTAGACGGGGACGTCGAAGTCGACCTCGCCGTACGCGAGGTACGGAGCCCGCTTGCGCAGGTCCCAGTCGACGCCCGAGCCGCGCAGCACGGGGCCGGACTGCCCCAGCGCGACGGCGTCCTCGGCCGAGAGGACGCCGATCCCGCGCGTGCGCTCGAGCCAGATCGCGTTCCGGTCGACCAGGCCCTCGTAGTCGTCGACGGCCTTCGGCATCCACTCGCAGAACTTCCGGCACTCGGGGTAGAAGCCCGGCGGGATGTCCTCGGCCAGGCCGCCCGCCTGGAAGTAGCGCGTGTGCATCCGCGCGCCGGTGACGAGCTCGGAGAGGTCGAGGATCGTGTCGCGCTCGCGGAACGCGTACCAGAACATCGAGATCGCGCCCAGCTCCAGGGCCGAGGTGCCGAGCCAGACCAGGTGGGAGTGGATTCGGTTCAGCTCGCACAGCAGCATCCGCATCCACGTCGCCTTCGGCGGCGGCTCGAGCCCCAGCAGCTCCTCGATCGCGAGCACGAAGACGAGCTCGTTGTTCTGGAAGGAGACGTAGTCGATCCGCTCCGGGTACGTGATCGCCTTCCACCACGTCTTGTGCTCCATGTTCTTCTCGATGCCCGTGTGGAGGTAGCCGACGACCGCGCGCAGGCCGACGATCTCCTCGCCGAGCAGGTCGACCACCAGCCGGAGCACGCCGTGCGTGGACGGGTGATTGGGCCCGAAGTTGACCTGCATCACGTCCTCCGAGTCCGCCAGCTCCTCGGGCAGCTGGAGGATCGAGGGGATCGGCCGCGGGATCTTCGTGCCCGCGTAGAGCGGCTGGTCGCCGCGCAGAAGCGACGGGTCGACGACCGCGCGCGGGCGCTCGACTGCGAGGGCCATTATTCGTCCTCCGAGAAGCGCACCGGCTCGCCGCCGAGCGGGTAGTCCTTGCGCAGCGGGTGGCCCTCCCAGTCGTCGTCCATGAGGATCCGGACGAGGTTCGGGTGGCCCTCGATCGGGATGCCCATCATGTCCCAGGCCTCGCGCTCGTGCCAGTCGGCGGTCGGCCAGACCTCGACGACGCTCGGCACCGGCTCGCCGTCGTCCACCCAGACCTGGACGCGCAGGCGCGGAGCGCCGTCGACGAGCTTCAGGAGGTGGTAGCTGACCGAGAAGCGCTTGGGCTTCGCCGCCGGGAGCGCGGCCAGGCCGGCGGCGCCCGGCGCGTTCAGGTCGCGGCCGTCGTGGGTGCCGTAGTAGCCGGCGACCTCGCCCGCGCCGCCGGGCCAGCCGAGGTAGTCGGTGGCCGTGATGTCGGAGAGGAAGTTGTAGCCCTCCTCGTCGCGCAGCCGCCTGCACGTCTCGAGCAGCTCCCCTGGCTCGACGACCAGCGTCTCCTCGTTCACGAGGCGACGCCGCGGACGTCGTACGCGGGCGGCACGCCGCTCCTGATCCGCTCCTGGAGCCTGACGATTCCCTCGACGAGCATCTCCGGCCGCGGCGGGCAGCCGGGGACGTAGACGTCGACGGCGACGATCTTGTCCACACCCTGGAGGACGGCGTAGTTGTTGAACATCCCGGCCGAGCTCGCGCACGCGCCCATCGCGATCACCCACTTGGGCTCCAGCATCTGGTCGTAGATCTGGCGGAGCGGCGCCGCCATCTTGTGGGAGACGCGGCCGGAGACGATCAGCAGGTCGGCCTGCCGGGGTGAGGATCGGAAGACTTCGGCGCCGAATCGGGCGATGTCGTACCGCGACGAGACGATCGACATCATCTCGATCGCGCAGCAGGCGAGGCCGAAGGTGTCCGGCCAGATCGAGTTCGCCTGCGCCCAGCGCACGGCCTTGTCGAGCGTCGTCAGCATCAGGCGCTGCTCGAGCTGGTCGGTGCCGACTTCCTGCTCGAAGACGCCTGGGCCCTTCGTAGGCCACAGCAGCCGCTCGCTCTGGAGCCCGAAGTCGCGCAGCCTGGTCGGCTTCTTGCGACCCCTCACTGCCACCGCTCGACCTCCTCAGCCTCCGCGCCGACCTGCGCGGCGCGGAGGCCGAGGCGCACCTTGAAAGAAGGGGGCTCGTGGGGGAAACATGGTTTCCCCCACGGGAGCGAGCCGCAGGCGAGCGGCTTCACTGCCACTCCAGGGCCCCCTTGCGCCAGACGTAGACGTACGCGACGACGAGGATCCCGATGAAGAAGAGGAACTCGAAGAACGCGAACCACGCCAGGTCGCCGAGCACGGTCGCGAGCGGGTACAGGAACACGATCTCGATGTCGAAGACGATGAAGAGCATCGCCGTCAAGTAGAAGCTGATCGTGAACTTGTGCTGCTTGGGCGGGCCGGTCGAGACGCCCGACTCGAACGGCAGCCCGCGCGTCGACGTCCGCCGCTTCGGGCGGGTCGCGAAGAGGAACGAGAAGAGGATCATGGAGGCCGGGATCGCCAAGGCGAAGCTCCCGTAGATCAGGAAGGGCAGCCAGTTCTCGAGCATCCCGCGGCGGCCTCCTACCAGCGCGTACCGAGGCGGCAACTTAGCAGGTTCGAAACAGGCGCACGAGAGGAGGTGGATTCCGCTCAACCAAGCAGGTATCCGCTGTTACAAAGTCGTGCGGATCGGGGCCTCACGGGAGGGGATGAAAAGACCTCCGACCGGCCCTGCTACGATCACTTCCGGCATGGAGATCATCGAGCGCGAGGACACCCTGCTGACCCTCACCGCCACGGCGGCGGCGAAGATCCGGCAGCTCATGGACGAGGAGCCCGACAGCGACGCTGCCGTCCTGCGCGTCGCCATCCAGGGCGGCGGCTGCTCCGGCTTCCAGTACGGCCTCGGCTTCGACAGCGGGTCGGCCGAGGGCGACCTCGAGTTCGACCAGCACGGCGTCCGCGTCGTCGTCGACCCGTTCAGCGCCCCGTACCTGCGCGGCGCGACGGTCGACTTCCTCAGCGGGCTCCAGGAGTCCGGGTTCAAGATCGAGAACCCGAACGCCACCGCGTCGTGCGGCTGCGGGCATTCGTTCCAGGTCGAGGACGACCAGGCGGCCGCCGAAGGCGCGCACGCCTGCGGCTCCGGCTGCAGCCACTGAGCAGCCTGCGCCTGTAACACAATCGTCACACAGATGTGACACAATTGGGCGTACGATGTCTCGGCCCATGAGCGACACGCTCACCGTCCGGCTCGACGAAGCGGCGCGGCGCGCGCTGCGCCAGCTCACGCGTGGAGGCCGTTCTCGCTCCGAGGTTGTTCGCGAAGCGCTCGTCGCCGCAGTGGAGGCCCGTGAACGGGAGGCCCTCCGGGAGGAGGTGAGGCGCGTCGCGGCCGATCCGCAGGATCGCGCCGAGGCGCGCGCGGTGCTGGAGTTCATGGAAGGTCTCGATGACGCGCGGTGAGGTCGTCCGCCTCCCAGCGCCGCGGCGAGCCCGCGGCCACGAGCAGCGCGGGCGCCGGTATGGCGTGGTGGTACAGGCTGAGCAGCTCCTGGACCTCTCGACAGTCATCGTCGCCCCCACCTCGACCTCCTCGATCGGCACGAGGTTTCGTCCGGAGATCGTCATTCGGGGGACGCCGACGCGCGTCTTGATCGAGCAGCTCCGCGCGGTCGCGCCGGAGTCGCTGGGCCAGACCGAGACCCTTGTGACGCACGATGAGCTACGCGCGATCGACCGCGCCCTCGCGCTCGTCCTCGGGCTCTAGCTGGTGCGCGTCGCGGTCGTCGGCTCGGGCCCGGCGGGCTTCTACGCGGCCGGCGCGCTGCTCGCGGCCGATCCGCCGGCCGAGGTGGACATGCTCGAGCGGCTGCCGACGCCCTGGGGGCTCGTCCGGCTCGGCGTCGCGCCCGACCACCCGAAGCTGAAGGAGGTCTCGCGCGCGTTCGAGCGGATCGCGCTGCAGCCGGGGTTCCGCTTCTTCGGCAACGTCGAGCTCGGCCGCGACCTGCGCCACGACGATCTCGTGCGCCTCTACGACGCCGTGGTCTACGCCGTGGGCGCGCAGACCGACCGGCGCCTCGGGATCCAGGGCGAGGACCTGCCCGGCTCCTGGTCGGCCACCGAGCTCGTCGCCTGGTACAACGGCCACCCCGACTTCCAGGGCCTGGAGTTCAACCTGGCGGCCGAGCGGGTGGTGGTCGTGGGCGCGGGCAACGTCGCCCTCGACGTCCTCCGCATGCTCGCGCTGACGCGCGAGGAGCTCGCCCCGACCGACGCGACCGACGCCTCGATCGAGGCGATCGCCGGCTCCGGCATCCGCGAGCTCGTCATGCTGGCGCGCCGCGGCCCAGCGCAGGCGGCGTTCACCACGCCCGAGCTGAAGGAGATGGGCGAGCTCGCGGGCGCCGACATCGTCGTCGATCCAGCCGAGCTCGAGCTCGACCCGGCCAGCGAGGCGTGGCTCGAGACGAACACGAACGCGCGCCGCAACCTCGAGGTGCTGCGCGAGTTCGCCGCGCGCGAGCCGGAGGGCAAGCCGAAGACGGTCCGCCTGCGCTTCCTCGTCTCGCCGGCGGCGATCCTTGGCGAGGACCGCGTGGAGGCCGTCGAGGTCGTCCGCAACGAGCTCGTGGATCAGCGCGCCGTCCCCACGGAGGAGCGCGAGACGATCCCCTGCGGGCTCGTCTTCCGCAGTGTCGGCTACCACGGCGTGCCGCTGCCCGACGTGCCGTTCGACGAGGACCGGGGCACGCTGCCGAACGACGGGGGGCGCGTCCTCGACGCGTCCGGGCAGCCGCTGCCCGGCGTCTACTGCGCCGGCTGGATCAAGCGCGGTCCGACCGGCGTGATCGGCACGAATAAGAAGGACGCCAACGAGACCGTCGAGCTGCTGCTCGAAGACGCCCGCGAAGGGCGCTTGCCGGGGAGCGACGCTCCGGCCGACGCGATCGTCGGGCTGCTCCAGGAGCGGGGCGCCGAGCCGGTCGTCTACGCGGGCTGGGAGGCGATCGACGAGCTCGAGCGCTCCCAGGGGACGCCCCTCGGCCGCCCGCGCGTGAAGCTCTCCACCTGGGACGACCTCCTGGGGGCCGCACGCGGACCTAAACCCGCCGCCCGCTGATGCCGAAATACGGGACGTGGGCCGTTTCGACGTCGAGTGCCTCCGCTGTGGCGACCGCCACGCGCTCGAGCGCGCTTCGCGCACCTACGTTCAGGACAGCGAGTGCCCGCGCTGCGGCTACCTGGGCTGGGCGTCGGTACTGGAGCTCGACGAGGCCCTCCGCCGGCTGATCCGCACGCGGCCGCCGGAGGCCCGCCGGCTTCGCCTAGCCGGCTGACTAGACTCGCTCGCGTGAGCGAGCTGTGGGGAGACGAGACGCGGAAGGCGATCGAGAACTTCCCGGTCTCGGGCGAACCGATCCCCGTTCCCGTCGCGCGCTGGCTCGGCCGCATCAAGGCCGCCGCCGCCCGCGTCAACGCCGAGCTCGGGCTGCTTGACGCCGACAAGGCCGAGCGGATCGCGGCCGCGGGCGACCGCGTCGCCGCGGGCGAGCTCGACGACCAGTTTCCGATCGACGTCTTCCAGACCGGCTCGGGCACCTCCTCGAACATGAACGCCAACGAGGTGATCGCCGCGCTCGCCGGCGAGGACGTCCACCCAAACGACGACGTCAACCTGGGCCAGTCCTCGAACGACGTCTTCCCTTCAGCCGTGCACCTCGCCGCTCTGGGCGAGATCACGGCCGACCTGCTGCCCGCACTCGACGGTCTCGCCGCCTCGCTCGAGGCGAAGGCGTCGGAGTTCGACGACGTCGTCAAGGCGGGACGCACGCACCTGATGGACGCGGTGCCCGTGACCCTCGGCCAGGAGTTCGGCGGCTACGCGGCTCAGGTGCGGCAGGGGATCGCCCGAGTCGAAGGCACGCTCGAGCGGCTCGGCCAGATCCCGCTCGGCGGGACGGCTGTCGGCACCGGGCTGAACGGCCATCCCGAGTTCGGCGAGCGGGTCCGCGCCCGCCTCGTCGAGGAGACGGGCCTCACGATCCTGCCCCCCGCCGACCCCTTCGAGGCGCAGGCGGCGCGCGACGCGATCGTGGAGGCCTCCGGCGCCCTGAAGACCGTCGCCGTCTCGCTGACGAAGATCGCCAACGACCTCCGCTGGCTCGGCTCGGGCCCGCGGGCGGGGCTCGCCGAGATCCTCATCCCGGAGCTCCAGAAGGGCAGCTCGATCATGCCGGGAAAGGTCAATCCGGTCCTCCCGGAGGTCGTGACCCAGGTCGCCGCGCAGGTGATCGGCAACGACCAGGCGATCACGGTTGGCGGCCTGCAGGGCCACTTCGAGCTGAACGTCTTCGTGCCGCTGCTCGCGCGCAACATCCTCGACTCGATCAAGCTGCTCGCGGCGGCGTCGCGCCTGTTCGCGGAGAGGTGCGTCGACGGCATCGAGGCCAACCGCGAGCAATGCGAGCGCTACGCCGAGCTGACGCTGTCAGCCGCGACGGCGCTCAACCCGCACATCGGCTACGACCGCGCGACCGAGATCGTCAAGGAGGCCGCCGCGAGCGGCCGGTCGCTGCGGGACGTGGCCCGCGAGGCGGGCGTCGACGAGGCGATCCTCGACCAGGCGCTCGACTACCGCGCGATGGCGAAGCCTCACTGAGCGGCCTTTCCGGTCCGAGACCTAGAAAGTAGCGGCCTCGCCGCCGGGACGCGGTACCTCGGCGAGGTGCGGTACAGCGACGGCTCGACGACCATCGGTCGGACGATCCTGAGCGTGCGCACCCCGTAGGTCCAGCTTCACCGAACCACAGGAGGGGCCGGCAACGCGCCGGCCCCTCCTTTATTCCTCGCGAGGTAGAAAATCTCGGAGACTTCATCTACAGTGCGCGGGCGGCCGGAAGTGGGTGGGCCGTCACTTTCGAAACGAGGGACTGGGAGGAGAGGGAATGTCTGAACGCTTCCGCGTCCGGCGGTCACGCCGGGCGCTCACCGGCTTCGCGACGGTTGTCGCGCTCGCCGGTCTCACACTTGCGGCCGCGGGGTCGGCCATGACGACCCCGGAGGCAATCGAGCCGCTCTCGGCGGCTCCGAGCGCCGATACGAACGAGCCGCGCGCAGAGACGCTCGACGCGTGGTTCGTCGAGCTGAAGAGCCCGCCGGCCGTCAAGGGCACGAGCGAGGCCAAGCTGAACGCGGAGAAGCAGGCGTTCCGCAAGGCCGCGGCCGAGAAGGGAATCGCCTACACCGAGCGCTTTGCGTTCGACAAGCTCTGGAACGGGCTCTCCGTCAACGCGAGCGCGCAGCAGATCTCGCGCCTCTCGCGCCTCGAGGGAGTCCAGGCGGTCTATCCGGTTCTGACCGCGTCCATTCCTCCGACCGAGGGCGGGATCAGTCCCGAGCTCGCGACTGCGATCACGATGACCGGTGCTGACATCGCCCAGGGGAACGGTTATACGGGCGCGGGCATCAAGGTCGCGATCATGGACACGGGCGTGGACTACGACCACGCGGATCTCGGGGGGGACGGCGTTACGCGCACCAACAGCAGCGCCTTCCCGACCTCGCGCGTCGTCGCGGGCTACGACCTTGTCGGCGACGACTTCCGCGCCGACTCGAGCTCGCCGCTCTACAGCCCGAAGCCGCATCCGGACAACTATCCGGACGACTGCAACGGGCACGGCACGCACGTCGCCGGCATCGTCGGCGCCGATGCGGCCGCAGAGGGCGGCGCAACCGGTGTCGCCCCGGGCGTCACGTTCGGCGCCTACCGGGTCTTCGGCTGTCAGGGCTCTACGACGGCGGACATCATGGTCGCCGCCATGGAGCGCGCCCTGGCCGACGGCATGGACATCCTGAACATGAGCATCGGCTCGGCGTTCGCCAACTGGGACCAGTACCCGACCGCGGCGGCGAGCAACAACCTCGTCGACGAGGGCGTGGTCGTCGTCGCGTCGATCGGCAACAGCGGCGCGAACGGCGTCTGGTCGGCCGGCGCTCCCGGCGTCGGCAGCAAGGTCATCGGCGTGGCGTCGTTCGACAACAGCCATACCGAGCTGACCACGTTCACGGTCACGCCCGCGGGACTGACGGTGGGCTATGGGAACGCCGCGGCGGCACCGCCTGCCCCGACTTCGGGCAGCCTGCCGCTGGCGAAGACCGGAACGCCGGCCTCGGCAGCGGACGGCTGTGCCGCCGCCGACTTCGCGGGCATTCCCGCCGGCAGCGCAGTGCTGATCCGGCGCGGGACGTGCACGTTCCACGCGAAGTCGCTCAACGCCCAGAACGCGGGCGCGGCGGCGGTCGTTCTCTACAACAACGTCGCCGGCCGGTTCAGCCCGACCGTCGCCGGCACCCCGGCGATCACCATCCCGGTCGTGGCGGTGTCGGACGCCGATGGCGTGGCGATCAACAACGCGATCGCCTCTGAGCCTCAGACGCTCAACTGGACCGACGAGACCGGCGTCTTCGCCAACCCGACCGGCGGGCTGATCTCCAGCTTCAGCTCGTACGGCCTGGGGGCCGAGCTCGACCTCAAGCCGGACATCGGCGCGCCGGGCGGGCTGATCCGCTCGACCTGGCCGCTTGAGGGCGGCGCCTACGCCACGATCAGCGGAACGTCGATGTCCTCGCCGCACACGGCGGGCACGGCAGCGCTGCTGCTCGAGGCGAAGCCGGGTCTCAGCCCGGCCGAGGTCAGGAACCGGCTGCAGAACACGGCCGATCCCAAGCCGTGGCAGGGGAACCCGGGTCTCGGCTTCCTCGACCAGGTTCACCGCCAGGGTGCCGGCATGGTGCGGATCGACCGCGCCATCGACGCCCCCACGCACATCACTCCGGGCAAGCTGCTCCAGGGTGAGGCGGGATCTGCCGCGACCCACACGCTGACGCTTACGAACAGCAGCGGGTCGGACGTCACCTACGACCTGTCGCATCAGGCCGCCCTGTCGACGTTCGGGAGCACGTTCGCGCCTTCCGCGACGACGAGCGGGGCGAGCGCCGGCGGTCCGATCACGTTCAGTTCGGCGAGCGTGCTCGTTCCGGCGGGCGGCACGGCGAGCGTGGACGTCACGATCCCGCGGCCCAACTTCGGCTCGGCGAACAAGCTCGTCTACGGCGGGTACATTCGCTTCGTGCCGCAGGGCGGCGGAATCACCCTTCGGGTGCCCTACGCCGGCTTCGGCGGGGACTACCAGGGCTTCGGCGTCATGACCAGCGGTGGGGCGACCCCGCCGTTCCCGAAGCTCGCGAAGCGGTCTGGGTTCGTCTCGGGCGGCGACTTCACGCCGGCGTACACGTTCCCGACCGGAACTCCTGTGTACGACATGCAGGGGTACAACGCGTTCGGGCGTTCGTACCGCGACTTCCCGACGGTTGCAGTGCATCTCGACCACCAGGCACGGTGGCTCAAGATGACGGTGCTCAACGCCGACGGGAGCGCGCTCGTGCTCGACGGCTCCAAGCCGGTCGACGCGACGGCCCTCTTCGAGGAGTTCCTGCCGAGGAACAGCACCGCGGGCGGGTTCTTCGCGTTCGAGTGGGACGGCACGGTGTCGGCCCTGACCAAGCAGGGGAAGGCCACGAGCAAGAACGTCCCCGATGGCGACTACAAGCTGATGGTCGAGGTTCTGAAGGCTGGCGGCGATCCGACGATCGCCGGCCACAAGGAGACGTACACGTCTCCGGTCTTCACGATCGACCGGCCGTAGCGCCAGTCGAAGCAGAGCAAGCGCGAAGGGCCGCCTCCGGGCGGCCCTTCCGCTTCTCCCTACTTTCTGGCCGCGTGGCGCTGCTCGTCCGCGCGGTAGCTCGACCGGACGAGCGGCCCGGAGAAGACCGAGCCGAAGCCGAGCGCCTCGCCCTGCTCGCGGAGCCAGCGGAACTCGTCCGGGTGCACCCAGCGGTCGATCTGCGCGTGCTTCGGGGACGGCTGGAGGTACTGGCCGATCGTGACGACGTCGACGCCGTTGGCCCGGAGGTCGCGCATCGTCTCGACGACCTCGTCGTTCGTCTCGCCCAGGCCGACGATGAGCCCGGACTTCGTCAGCACCGGGTAGCTCGCGACCTCCTTCGCGCGCGCGAGCAGCCAGAGCGCCTTGTCGTAGGAAGCCTTCGCGCCGCGCATGCGGGCGTGTAGGCGCCGGACGGTCTCGATGTTGTGGTTGAAGACGTCCGGCCGCTCGGCGAGCACGACCCGCAGAGCGTCCTCCTCCACGCCCAGGAAGTCCGGCGTCAGCACCTCCACCGACATGCCGGGGAGCTTGTGTTTCAAAGCACGAATCGTCGCCGCGTAGTGGGCTGCCCCGCGGTCGGGCAGGTCGTCGCGGTCCACCGAGGTGACGACGACGTGCTTCAGGCCCATCCGCCGCGCCGTCTGCGCCAGCCGCATCGGCTCCAGCGGGTCGGGCGGCCCGTCGGGCTTGCCCGAGTGGACGTAGCAGTAGCGGCACGCGCGCGTGCACGTGTCCCCGAGGATCTGGAAGGTCGCGGTGCCGCGGCCCCAGCACTCGGCGATGTTCGGGCAGCGCGCCTCCTCGCAGATCGTGTGCAGGCTCGCCCCGTGGATCAGCTCGCGCACCTCGGCGTAGCGGGAGTCGGCGCTCGGCGCACGCACCTTCATCCATTCGGGGCGGCGGGGCCGCTCGGCGACTGGCCGCGAGGTCTCCACGTCTGGCAGTGTACGGCCCCGATGGTGCCCGAGGCCCCGCTCGAGGACACGCCCGCCGGCCGTATCCCCGCGGGCGAGGGTTGGTACGTCCTCAACGCTCGCGACGCCCGCTGGTCGGTCGGCGGCCTCGGCGCGTTCTGCAACTTCGAGGGCGAGCCGCGCTTCGACCAGCTCGGGATCAACCTCAACATCGTGCAACCCGGCGTCTCGATGACGATGTACCACTGGGAGAGCGACCAGGAGGACTTCCTCATCCTCTCGGGCGAGGCGCTGCTTATCGTCGAGGGTGAGGAGCGGCCGCTGAAGCAGTGGGACTTCGTCCACTGCCCGCGCGGTACGAGCCACGCCATCGTCGGGGCCGGGGACCGCCCCGCCGTCGTGCTGGCGGTTGGCGCCCGGACCGCCGGTGAGGACCGGGGCGCCTACGTCGCCGACGAGGCCGCGCTGCGGCACGGCGCCGGCGTCGAGCAGGAGACGACCTCGAGCAAGGAGGCCTACGCGCGGTTCGACCCGGACGAGCCGACGCGCTACCAGGAGGGCTGGCTACCCGGCTAGCGCTTCGTGCCTGGGCTGAGGCCAGAGGCCGTGGCCCTCGTCGGCCGGCAGCTCCTCCAGCTCGAGCTCGAAGACCTCGCCGATGGCGGCCGCGGCGGCGGGCCTGACCTCGTCCACGGTCAGCGGCCGCCCGAGCTCGCGCGCCATCGTCGTGAATGCGGCGTCGTCGAGCCCGCAGGCCGTGATCCACTCGGTGAACGGCGCCGGGTCGAGGTCGACGTTCAGCGCGTAGCCGTGCGTCGTCACCCAGCGGGAGATGTGGATGCCGATCGAGGCGATCTTCCGGGGCGGTGATGCGAGCCACACGCCCGTGAGTCCCTCGATCCGAGTCGCCTCGACGCCGAACGCGGCGACCGTCCGGATCAGCGCCTCCTCGAGGTCGCGCACGTACTTCTTCACGTCCTTGCCGTGGCGCTTGAGGTCGAGGATCGGGTAGCAGACGAGTTGCCCCGGGCCGTGGAAGGTCGACTTGCCGCCACGGTCGGTTTCGACGACCTCGACGGGGACATCGCGGAGCTCATCGGGTGACGTGCGGCGGCCGAGGGTGACTACGGGCGGGTGCTCGAGCAGGATCACGGTCTCGGGGATCGCCCCTTGCGAGACCGCCGCCGCGAGCGAGCGCTGAAGCTCCCAGGCCTCGCCGTACGGGACGAGGCCGAGATTCATCAGGTACGCGCCCTCCTTCACGCGCTCAGCCTAGCCGTGAGAGGATCGGCCGATGATCCTCGACTTCTTCGACGACCTGAACTGGGTGGCGGTGCTCGTCGCGTGGCTCGCCGCCTTCGCGATCGGCTCGGTCTGGTACGCGCCGCCGGTGCTCGGCAACCGCTGGGCCGGCTACGTCACGGGCTTCACTCGCATGAGCAAAGAGGAGCTGGCGGCCGGCAGCATGGCCGCCGCGTTGCCCAAGTGGCTCGTCGGCATGGCGGTCAACGCGATCGCGCTCGCCCTCGCGCTCGAGGCGATGGGCGCGGACTCGGTGGGCGACGGCATCGTCGCGGGCCTCGTGCTGGGCATCGGCCTCGGCGCAACGCTGATGAGCTGGCCCGTGATCTTCGCGCGCATGCCGCTTGGACTGTGGGCGATCAACACCGGTGCCTTCTTGGCGATGCAGGTCGCGATGGGCGCCATCCTCGGCGCCTGGAACTAGCTCACATCGCCCCGCGCGCGCCCCAGACCTTCCGGTCCCAGACGATCCTGAGCCCACGACGCGGTCCGGGGCGAAGTTCGATTTCGAGCTCCTCGGGCAGTGCCACCTCGCCGTCGACGAAGAGTTCGATTCCACCGAACTCGTGCTTAACAAAGAGTCGCCCCTCAGGAGGCGGCGCGGTCGTCGCTCTGTCCACGACCCAGTCGGTGTTGTGGAACGGCTCGAGCCAGAGGTAGAGGCGGCGCCTCGTTCGCGAATCCACTGGATGGCGTCCGGAGAGACGCGAAGCTCCACCACTCGGCTCAGTTGCGCTGGCCGAACATCCAGCGGTGCCCTTCCGGGTCCTCCGCCGAGTAGATGCGGAAACCGGTCCCGGGCTCCTCAGGCTCCCGCAGGATCGTCGCGCCGGCCGCGACCGCGCGCGCGTAGTGCGCGTCGAGGTCGTTGACCTCCACGAAGTGACCGTCGATCACCCACGGGTTGTCGTACGAGCGCCGCGCCGCCTTGGACTCCGCCCGCAGAGTGCGCGGGTTCGCGTAGCCCGCCGGAGTCGAGCAGTAGATCGTCGCCCCGTCGAGCGAGACCTCGGCGTGAGTCACTACGCCGTCCTCGGTGTGTCGCTCGGACGCATTCTCCTCGAACCCGAACGCCTTGCCGAGCCACTCGATCGCGGCAGCCGCGTCCTCGTAGCCGATGAACGGGACGATTCGCTGCTCGCTCAGTAGCGCTCGGCCTCCCAGGTCTCGAGCTTCTCGCGCAGGTCGCGCAGGAAGCGGCCGGCCAGCGCACCGTCCACGAGCCGGTGGTCGTAGGTCAGGGTCAGGTTCATGATCGGCCGGATCGCGATCACGTCCTGGCCGTACTCGTCCTCGACCACCCACGGCCGCTTGACGACCGCGTACGTGCCGAGGATCGCGGCCTGCGGCTGGCTGATGACCGGCGTGCCGTGGAAGGTGCCGTACCCGCCCGGATTCGTGATCGTGAACGTGCCGCCCTGGACCTCGTCGGGGTTGAGCTTCTTGTTGCGGGCGCGGTCGGCGATGTCGGTGACGGCCCGCGCCAGGCCAAGCAGGTTCAGGTCCTGGGCGTTCTTGACGACCGGGACGATCAGGCCCTTGCCGTCCTCGAGCTCGACCGCGAAGCCGAGGTTGACGCTGCTGCGCGTGACGATCTTGTCGCCGCGGATCTCGCCGTTGACCCACGGATAGTCCTTCAGGGTCTCGGCGACCGCGCGGGCGACGAAGATGAGGTAGGTCGGGTTGACGCCGTGGTCGCGCTGGTACTCCGGCTTCAGGCGCTCGCGCGCGGCGACCACCCGGGTCATGTCGACCTCGATCGCGCTGGTGACGTGGGCCGAGGTGTCGAGCGAGCGGCGCATGTGGTCGGCGATGCCGCGCCGCATCGCGGTCATCGGCTCCTCCTGCTCGCCGGCCTGCGGAGCCGCCGGCTGCGCGGGCGCGGCCTTGGCCTCCTCGGCGGGCGCCGCCGCCGGCTGCGCGGGCGCGCCCTGCTCGATGAAGGCGAGGATGTCCTTCTTCGTCACGCGGCCGCCGCGGCCGGTGCCGGGCACCTGGCCGGGGTCGACGCCGTGCTCGGCGGCGATGCGCGCCACGACCGGGGAGACGAATGCCTTGCCGTCAGCGGGAGCCTCGGGCGCCGGCGCGGCGGCGACCGGCTCGGGCTCGGGTGCCTCCTCCGGTTCGGGCGCTTGCTCGGGCTCGGGTGCCTGCTCGGGCTCGGGTGCCTTCGGCGCCTCGATCTCCGCGCCCTCGGGCGCGATCACGGCCAGCTTCGTCCCGACGTCGACCGTCTCGCCCTCCTGGACGAGGATCTGGGCAACCACGCCCGTCCCCGGGCTCGGCACCTCGGTGTCCACCTTGTCGGTGGAGATCTCGAGCAGCGACTCGTCGGCCTCGATCGTGTCGCCCTCCTGCTTCAGCCACTTCGTGATCGTCCCTTCGGAGACGGAGACGCCCATCTGCGGCATGACGACGTCGATCGTCTGCGTGGTGGCCACGGCTCAGTACTCCGCGAGCTCGCGCAGGCCGGCGGCGACGTCCTCGACCTGTGGGATGAACGCCTTCTCGAGCGGGGGCGAGAACGGCACGGGCGTATCCGGGGCGGCGATCCGCTTTACCGGGCCGTCGAGGTGCTCGAAGGCCTCCTCGGCGATCGTCGCGGCGATCTCGGCCCCGAAGCCGGCCGTGCGCGTGTCCTCGTGCAGGACGAGCACCTTCGAAGTCTTCTCCGTCGAGGCGAGCACGGCCTGCTTGTCCCACGGCAGGATCGAGCGCAGGTCGACGATCTCGACCGAGATCCCGTCACCCTCCAGCTCCTTGGCGGCCTCCTCGGCGGTGTAGACCATCGCGCCCCAGGTGACCACGGTCACGTCGGTGCCCTCCCGGTGGATCCGAGCCTTGCCGATCGGCGTCACGTAACGCTCTTCGGGCACCTCGGCCTTGACCCGCCGGTAGAGGTGCTTGTGCTCGAAGTAGAGAACGGGGTTCGGGTCCTCGATCGCCGCCGCGAGCAGGCCCTTGGCATCCTCGGGCGTCGACGGGCAGACGATCTTCAGTCCCGGGATGTGCGCGAAGGACGACTCCGGGTTCTGGGAGTGGAACGGCCCGCCGGAGAAGCCCCCGCCCGAGGGAAGCCGCAGGACGATCGGCACCGGCGTGCCCGCTCGGTAGTGCTGCTTCGCCGCCACGGTGACGATGTGGTCCCACGCGCAGGAGACGAAGTCCGAGAACTGCATCTCCGCGACCGGCCGCAGGCCCATGATCGAGGCGCCGGTGCAGGCGCCCATGATCGCCGTCTCCGAGAGCGGGGAGTCGATCACGCGCCAGGGGCCGAACTCCTCCTGGAAGCCCTGCGTCACCTTGAAGGCGCCGCCGTAGACGCCCACGTCCTCGCCGATCACGAACACGCGCTCGTCCCGCCGCATCTCCTCGCGCAGGCCGTTCGAGATCGCCTGGATGTACGTGATCTCGGCCATCAGTGGTGGGGCGTGTCGAGGTCTTCGGGCGAGGCGTAGACGCCGTCGGTGACGGTCGACGGGTCGGGGAGCGGCGACTCGTCGGCGCGGGCGATCGCGTCGTTGAGGATCTTCTTGACACCGCCCGAGATCTCGTCCTCCTCCTGGTCGGTCAGCTCCGCGTTCTCGCGCAGCCAGGTGCGGAAGCGCTCGAGCGGGTCCTTCGCGGCCCACTCCTCGAACATCTCCTTCGGCACGTAGAAGGCGTCGTCGTGGACGGCATGGCCTTCCATGCGGAGCGTGACGCTCTCGATCAGCGTCGGCCCGCCGCCTTCGCGGGCGTGCTCGATCGCGCGCTTGGCCTCGCGGTAGACGGCGAGCACGTCGGTGCCGTCGACGACCACGCCCTCGAAGCCGTAGGCCGCGGCGCGGTCGGCCACGTGCTCGATCCCGTAGCCGAGGTAGGTGGGAGTGGAGTAGGCCCACTGGTTGTTGTCACAGATGAAAACAACCGGCAGGCGGCGCACGCCTGCAAGGTTCATCCCCTCGTGCGTGTCGCCGCGGGCGGCGGCGCCCTCGCCGAACCAGGCCACGGCCACCCTCCGCTCCTCGCGGATGCGGAAGGCGAGCGCGCAGCCGACGGCGACGGGCAGCATCGCGGGCAGGTGGCTGACCATGGCGAGGAGCCCCAGCTTCGCGTCGGCCATGTGGACGTTGCCGTCCTTGCCCTTCGTCGGCCCGTCGGCACGGCCCATGTACTGCGCGAAGATCCGCCAGGGCTCGATGCCGCGGGTGACGTGGACGCCCAGGTCGCGGTGGAGCGGCGTGCCGACGTCGCGGGGGCCCATCGCGGTGGCGACGCCGACGGCCGAAGCCTCGTTGCCGCGGCCGGTGTAGAACGAGCCCGGGATCTTCCCCTGCTTGTAGAGGATGTGGCCGCGGTCCTCGATCCCGCGCGTGAGCAGCAGGTTGCGGTAGATGCCGAGCAGATCCTCCCGGTCGAGGCCTGCTTCGCGGATCTCGCGCAGCGACGTGACCGGCTCGGCTTCGCGTACGGCCATCGCCGCGAGTCTAACGAGTGCGTTCCGGAGGGCGGACGAGCCATGTCCCGGGGTCTGACCCCAGGACATGACCCGCTCAGGCGTTGCTACTGCGGCTGGTGCCTGCCGCCGCCGCCGCCGGCGGACTTCTTGGCCTTCTTCGCCTTGACGGCCTTCTTCGCCGCCTTGTCCGCCTTCGCGCCGCGGGCCGCCGTGCGGCCGGCCTCGATCAGCGCGATCTCCGCGGCCGCGTCGCTCGGGGCCGGGCTCGGCGGGGGATACATCCCGGCCGATGCGCTGCCGGCGAAGATCGCCGCGCCGGCCGTTGCCGCCGCGAGGCTCTCCTTGAGCAGATGGGCCTCGATGTCCTCGTCGGACTCGAGCCCTTCGATCGGCTGCTTCTCGTCGCTCATGACTTCCTCCTCGTGGGGAACTTGCCTTCTGGACGACGCTCGCCTCCCGGATCTTCCTTCAGTGGCCGCGTTTTTTCTAGAGTCCGGGCGATGAACTGGTTGAAGGAGGAGCGCCGCAAGACGCTGGGCGACTGGGTCGCCGTCTGCCTCGCCTGCGGGTTCGCCGTCCGCTATGTCGACGCTGGCGAGGCTGAGCTGCCCCCGGAGTGCCCCCAGTGTGCAGGCGAGCTGCGGCTGCGCTGCCCGGATTGCGGCGCCCGCTTCTCGTCCGCGTTCGCGGTTGAGTGCGAGGCCTGCGGTGGCGCGCTCAGGCCGCCCGAGCTCTTCGGCACGCCCATCCGCAAGCAGAAGCGGCGGCGCTGATGGTCGAGGAAGCCCGCCTGGAAGCCGTCGACTCGGGGCTCGTGCCGGTCAGCGCGGGCTGGTTCGTCCTGAACCTCTCGGACGCGGCCTGGGTGGAGAACGAGCTTGCGGGCGGCATCACGATCCTCGAGTCCGACGAGTTCTTCCTGCAGGGGCGGCCCGAGCTCACGGCGTACGAGAAGCAGCTCGCCGGCTTCAACGTCCGCGTGATCCAGCCCGGCCAGATCGCGCTCTATCACTACGAGACGCACCAGCAGGAGGACTTCCTCGTCGTGCAAGGCGAGTGCCTGCTCCTGATCGAGGAGCAGCAGCGACGCCTGCGCGCGTGGGACTACGTCCACTGCCCGCCCGGGACGGCGCACGGATTCGTCGGCGCAGGCGACGGCCCGTGCGTGATCGTGGGCGCGGGGAACCGGACGAACGAGGGGGAGATCGTGAGGCCCCGCTCCGAGCTCGCCCTGAGCCACGGCGCCGGCGTCGAGGAGGAGACGACGCGCTTCCCGCACAAGCGCTTCGGGCCATGGCCGCTGCAGCGTCCCGCCCGCTGGGCCGAGCTGCCCTGGGCTACTTGATCGCAGAGAAGCGGATGACCGTGACGGTGTCGTCCTCGGTCACCTCGCGGTTGTAGAGCCGGCCGAGGAAGCCCGCCATCTCCTCGGGGCGGCGAATCTCGGGGTTGTCGTGCTCGATCTCGCGCGGCGAGAGGTCGCCGAGGCGCTTCACCTCGACCTTGTCGATGACGGCGTCGAAGATGCGCTCCCGCGGCGAGAACCGCGTGCCGCAGAGGACGTTCACGACCATCCCCTTCTTGTACTTGCCGGACTTGTCGCCGAGCCGGATCGTCGCCGTCTTCCGGTGGCTTCGGAGCTGGTCGGCGACCAGCGGCGAGTAGAAGTTCAGCGCGTACATGGTGTTCAGGGCCGACCGATCATAGAGCCTCGTCGGCGAGGGCAGCCGCGGCCCGCTCGGCCATCTCGCGCTCCCCGCCGTAGGCGAGCAGCCGCGGCGCGTCCTCGAGCGGCAGCCAGCGCGCCTCGTCGACCTCGAAGGCCAGCTCGGGCGGGATGTCGCCGAGCCGGCCGCCCGCGTAACGGAAGAGGAAGAAGCTGACGACCTTGAACACCCGCTCGCCGCGGCGCGTGTAGACGTAGCGGACGTCGCCGAGCTTGCGGACGAGCCGCACCCGGACGCCGGTTTCCTCCGCCACCTCCCGCGCCGCCGTCTCCTCGGGGCCTTCGCCGGGGCCGATCAGCCCCTTCGGGAGCGCCCAGACCCCCTCCGGCTTGCCCCCGGGCCGGATCGCGGCCAGCATCCAGCGGCCGCGGAGCCGCCGCACCACCACCCCGCCGGCCGAGAACTCACGCTCCATGCCGAGTTTGTAACACGTCGCGCCGCTCCCGGTTGCACAGCTCTCAGGCTGCGGCTAGAATGGCTCGGCACTCAGGCACCGAGAGTGCCAAGAGCTGTCACAAAGTCGGAACCAGGGAGGCATTTGCATGAATCTTCAGCCTCTGGGTGACCGCCTCATCGTCGAGGTACTCGAGGAAGAGGAAGTCACTTTGAGCGGCATCGTCCTGCCGGACACGGCGAAGGAAAAGCCGCAGCGTGGACGCGTTCTCGCGGTGGGCCCCGGCCCGCGCGACGAGGACGGGGAGTACATCAAGATGGACATGGAAGAGGGTGACGAGATCATCTTCTCCAAGTACGGCGGCACCGAGATCAAGCTCGGCACCGACGAGATCCTGATCCTGCGCGAGTCGGACGTCCTGGCGAAGGTCGTCGGCGACCGCGCGGCAGTCTAGGAAGAGGGAGGAACAGGACACAGATGGCACACAAGGAGCTTCTCTTCAACGAGGACGCTCGCCGGGCGCTCGAGCGTGGCGTGAACCAGCTGGCCGACGCGGTCAAGGTCACCCTTGGCCCGAAGGGCCGCTACGTCGTGCTCGACAAGAAGTTCGGCGCGCCGACCATCACCAACGACGGCGTCACGATCGCGCGTGAGATCGAGGTCGAGGACGTCTTCGAGAACCAGGGTGCCCAGCTCGTCCGCGAGGTTGCCACGGCGACCAACGACGTGGCCGGCGACGGCACCACCACCGCCACGGTACTCGCGCAGGCCATGGTCCGCGAGGGCATGAAGAACGTGGCCGCCGGCGCCAACCCGATGGCGCTCAAGCGGGGCATCGAGAACGCGGTCGACCAGGTCGTCGAGAGCCTCAAGGCCCAGTCGAAGGAGATCTCGGGCAAGGAGGACATCGCCCGGGTCGCCACCGTCTCGGCCCGCGACCGCGAGATCGGGGACAAGATCTCCGACGCGATCGACAAGGTCGGCAAGGACGGCGTCGTGAACGTCGAGGAAGGCCAGACCTTCGGCCTCGAGCTCGAGTTCGTCGAGGGCATGCAGTTCGACAAGGGCTACCTGTCGCCCTACATGGTCACCGACGCCGAGCGCATGGAGGCCGTGCTCGAGGAGCCGTACATCCTCATCGCCAACCAGAAGGTCGGCGCGGTGAAGGACCTCCTGCCCGTCCTGGAGCAGGTCATCCAGGCCGGCAAGCCGCTGCTGATCGTGGCGGAGGACGTCGAGGGCGAGTCGCTCGCGACGGTCGTCGTCAACAAGCTGCGCGGCACCTTCACGGCCGTCGCGGTCAAGGCACCGGGCTTCGGCGATCGCCGCAAGCGCATGCTCGAGGACATCTCGATCCTCAGCGGCGGCGAAGTGATCACCGAGGAGCTAGGCCTCAAGCTCGAGAACACCAAGCTGACCCAGCTCGGCCGGGCCCGCAAGGTCGTCGTCGACAAGGACTCGACCACGATCATCGACGGCGCCGGCGAGTCGGATCAGATCAAGGCCCGCATCAAGCAGCTGAAGTCGGAGATCGAGGACACCGATTCGGACTTCGACCGCGAGAAGCTGCAGGAGCGGCTGGCCAAGCTCTCCGGCGGCGTCGCCGTGATCAAGGTCGGCGCGGCCACCGAGACGGAGATGAAGGAGAAGAAGCACCGCGTCGAGGACGCACTCCAGGCCGCCCGCGCGGCGCTCGAGGAGGGCATCGTCCCCGGCGGCGGGGTGGCGCTCCTGAACGCAGTCTCGGGCGTGAAGCCCGGAAGCGTCGAGGACGACGAGCGCACCGGAGCGAACATCGTCGTCCGCGCGCTCGAGGAGCCGCTCCGCCAGATCGCGGAGAACGCGGGCATGGAGGGCTCCGTCGTGATCAACAAGGTCCGCGAGGGCGAGACCGGGCACGGCTTCAACGCCGAGTCCGGCGTCTACGAGGACCTGTTCGCGGCGGGGATCACCGACCCGACGATGGTCGTCCGCTCGGCGCTGCAGAACGCCGCGTCGATCGCGAAGAACATCCTGACGACCGAGTGCATCGTCGCCGAGGCGCCCGAGAAGAACCAGATGGGCGGAGGTATGCCGGGCGGAATGCCCGACATGATGTAGTCCGCTCTACGGGTTCGTTCCAACGGAAAGGGCCGGCTCGCGCCGGCCCTTTTTGTTTCCGAAAAGCGCAACGGCGGCAGGGCAGCCGCCGTCGCAGTGGGATGGGAGGGTGGGTCTGAGTGAGGTATCGGCCGGCCCTCGGAGCCCGTTATCCCCCGTTTGGGGGATCCGACTTATACTGCGGCCCGTACTGGTCTAGGGGAATCTCGATTGACGGAGGGATTGGGATGAGGAGAAGGACTTGGGTCGTGGGCGCGCTTGCGACGGCTGCCGTCGTCGCGCTTGTCGGCACTGCCCTCGCGGGCGCGGCCGCCACGCCGCAGAGCGACTTCACAGAGTCGCCGACGGCGCAATCGCAGTCGGAGTACTACGTCGTCACGTTCAAGGATCCGCCCGCCGCGAGCTACGCCGGCGGCGTCAAGGGCCTGAAGCCGACGAAGCCCGCGCGCGGGAAGAAGCTGAACGCGCTCGCGGCCGAGGTGCGGGCCTACGTGGACCACCTGAAGGGCGTCCACGCCGAGTACCGCGGCTGGCTCAACGGCAAGTCGCCGGCCACCGAGGTGGTGCGCGAGACCTTCCTGGCCGCGAACTCGATCGCGATCAAGGCGAACGGCGCCAAGCCGGAGACGCTCCAGCAGGGGCCCGGCGTGAGGTACGTCGCGCCGAGCGCGCTCTACCGGCCGGCGATGACGGTCAGCAGCGATCTGATCGACGCCGACGAGGTCTGGCCGAGCGCGGGCGGTCGCGAGAACGCGGGCGCGGGCATCGACGTCGGCGTCATCGACACGGGCATCCGCGACGACCACGAAGCGTTCGGCTGCAAGGCGGACATCCCGCACAAGGTCTACGCGAGCGGCGGCAACCCGCCGCCGGCGGGGGCCGAGACGATCGTGTTCAACCACGGCACGCATGTTGCCGGCACGGTCGCCGGCTGCGTCCTCGAGCAGGGCGAGCGCACGAACGGCGGGCCGACCACCGGGACCTGGAGCGGCGTCGCCCCCGGGGCGAACCTGTACGACTACAACGTCTTCCCGGGCTTCGGCGGCGGCTTCATCGCCTTCGGCGGGTCGGCGTTCAGCCACGACATCTGCCTCGCGATCGAGGACGGCGTGGCGGACGGCATGGAGGTGCTGAACCTGAGCCTCGGTGGGGCAGTGCAGGGGCAGCACGACTACCTCGCAGAGTGCGTCAACGCGGCCAACGACGCCGGCGTGGTCGTCGCCGTCTCCGCGGGCAACTCAGGCCCCGGCGACAGCACGATCGGCTCGCCCGGCAGCGCCGCCGGCGCGCTGACCGCCGGCGCCTCGACCAACCCGCACTTCGTCGGCATCCCGGCGAGCGGCACGGTCGACGGCGGCGCGGCGTTTGTCCATGGAGCCGCCCTCGGCGACTTCAACAACTTCGACCCCGCCATCACGGCGGACTACACGGTCACGACCCCGGCGAACGGGTGCACGGCGATCACGACCGACGTGACGGACAAGATCGCGCTGATCAACCGCGGCGCCTGCACCTTCTCGACGAAGGTCCGGAACGCCGAGGCCGCCGGCGCGGTCGGCGTGCTGATCGTCAACAACTCCGCCGGAGATCCAACGGCGATGGCCCACGACGGGCTCGCGTTCCCGACGATCCCCGCAGCGATGCTCGGGCTCGCCGAGGGGAACGCGATCAAGCCGTCTGGCACGGTGACGGTCGACGGCACCGCGCCGCTGGAGTTCATCACCGCGAACGAGGACATCATCGCGGGCTTCTCGAGCCGCGGCCCGACGCCGTTCACGGCCCTGATCAAGCCGGACGTGACGGCTCCGGGGGTGAACGTCTACTCGTCGGTGTTCGACGAGCAGACGGGTGAGCTCGGCTACGCCTACTTCCAGGGCACGAGCATGGCCGCTCCCCACCTCGCGGGCTCGGCCGCGCTCCTGCGCCAGCTGCACCCCGACTGGTCGCCGGAGGACGTGAAGTCGGCGATGGTCCAGACGGCGAAGCGGCCCGTGTTCAGCTTCCTCGACGGGACGTCGAACGCGGGGACCGAGAACCTCCGCACCGGCGCGCACGACGTCGTCGGCCGCGAGGCGCTAGCCCGCGGCGGAGGTCGCGTCGACATCGACGCGGCTGACGCCACGCCGCTCACGTTCGCTCCGGCGAGCGTGAGCTTCGGCGAGTGGAAGGGCAGCAAGCCGGTCTCGGCCTCGATGGCCGTGGCGGTCAGGAACGTCAGCGGCGCTCCGCAGACGTGCACCGCCGCCACCGACGGCTCGCCGTTCGTGAGCGTCTCCCCGACCGCCTTCGCGCTCGCCCCAGGCGGAACGAGGACGCTGACCGTCGCACTCGAAGCGGGCCGCTCGCTCGCAGCGGGCGACCACAGCGGCGACGTGACGGTCATGTGCGGGTCTACGACGCTCAAGGCGCCCTGGTGGGTGCGCAAGTCCTGAGCGAGTAACTGCGGTTCGAAGCGAGAAGGGCGCCTCCGGGCGCCCTTCCGCTTTCTAGAAGCCGTAGCGCTCTTCCTTGAAGGGGTCGGCGTCGTTGTGGTAGCCGTACCGCTCCCAGAAGCCCGGCCGGTCGATCGAGGAGAGCTCGAGCCCGCGGAGCCACTTCGCGCTCTTCCAGAAGTACCGGCCGGGCACGACGAGGCGCAGCGGCCAGCCGTGCTCGGGCTCGAGCGGCTCGCCGTCGGCCTCCGTCGCCAGGAGGGCGTCGTCGTCCTCGAGGGCGGCGAGCGGGACGTTGGCGGTGAAGCCCTGCTCGGCGTGGGCGATCACGAAGTTGGCCGTCGGCTTCGGCTTCACGAGCTTCGCCAGCTCGCGCCAGTGGACGCCCCGGAAGCTCGTGTCGAAGCGGCTCCAGCGCGTGACGCAGTGGATGTCCTGGACGTTCTCGCTCTTCGGGACCTCGTTGAACTGCTCCCACGTGAGCGTCAGCGGCTCCTCGACCTCGCCCCAGACCTTGAAGTCCCAGGTCGCGAGCTCGGTCCTGGGCACCTCGCCGGCGTGCAGGACGGGCCACTTGTCGGTCAGGTACTGACCGGGGGGCAACCGCGCCGGGTCGTAACCCGCCGCGCGCACCTTCTCCTCGGCCTTCGTCCGGAAGAGCGCCATCGCTGCCTAGACTAGCCAGGGTGCCCAGCGTTACCCAGCGCCCCCGCGAGTTCGTCCGCGTCGCCGGCCCGGACGCGGCCGACCTGCTCGACCGGATGCTCTCGAACGACGTGGCGGCCCTCGCCGTGGGCGGCTCCTGCCAGGCGCTGCTGCTGACCCCGAAGGCGCGTGTGATCGCGCCGGTGGTCGCCTGGCGCCGCGGCGCCGACGACTTCCTGCTGCTGACCGAGCCGGGGCTCGGCGAGCCCCTCCAGTCCGCGCTCCTGCGCGCCCGCTTTGCCTCGAAGCTTGAGGTCGAGCCCGAGCGGCACGAGTCGTGGCTCGTGCTCGGCCAGGAGGACGCAGGCATCCCCAACGCCGACTACGGCATGCCCGCGGTGGAGGTTCTGGACGAGCGTCCCGAGGGGGAGCCGATCGACGCCGAGGAGATCGAGCGCCTGCGCCTGCGCGCCCGCACGCCTGCCTGGGGCAGTGAGATCGACGAGCGGGTGCTCCCGGCCGAGGCCGGCCTCGTGGAGCGCGCCGTCAGCCTGACCAAGGGCTGCTTCCCCGGCCAGGAGCCGATCGCGCGCCTGCACTACCGCGGCCACGCCAACCGCGGGCTGCGGCTGCTCGAGGTGGAGGGCGCGCCGCCGCCGCCGCCGGGTACCGAGGTCTTCCACGGCGAGAAAGCGGTGGGCCGGGTGACGAGCTCGGTGCCCGGGCTGGCGCTTGCCTACGTGCGCGACGAGGTGCCTTCCGGCGCCGAGCTGGCCGTCGGGGGCCGCGCCACAAGGCAGCTACACTAGGCCGTCCCGCGCCCGTAGCTCAGGGGATAGAGCGCTGCCCTGCGGAGGCAGAGGCCGCAGGTTCGAATCCTGCCGGGCGCACTGGCGTTACTCCGGAGAGGTCTCGCGCAGGGCGCTCCAACCGAGCACGCCCGTTACGCCCTCGAGCCTGTCCAGGACCTTGAGGCCGTGCCCGTCGATCTCGAGCTGGCGAAGGCCCTTCTCGTGGTCCGAGTCGCGCATCTTGAGGACGGACACGGCGCGGCGGAGCTCCGACTCGATCTCGATGTAGCGGAGCAGGACGACGTTGTGGAACAGGAAGCCGGTGCCGCCGATCGGCTCGGCGATCGGGCCCATCGTTGCGATCTCGCTGGTGACCAGCGAGGTGGCGCCGGCGGAGCGGATGAAGCCCGCAAGCGTTCGCGCGTAGGCGGGAAAGCGGTGAACCTCGCGCGCCGCGAAGACCAGCTCGGCGAGGCTGTCGATCGCCACGCGGCCCACCGAGCCTTGAGCGAGTCCCGCCCGCACGGCGGCGCCGAGCATGTCGAGGTTGAGGTTCCCCTGCGGCACATGGTGGACGAGGAGCTGGCCCGACTCGCGCGCAGCAGCGAGATCCCAGCCGAAGGAGGCGGCCTTCTTGACGAGCTGGTCGCCGTCCTCTTGGAAGGAGTAGTAGAGGCAGCGGTCGCCCGCTTCGATGCCGTGAGCGATGAAGCGCAGGGCGGCGATCGTCTTGCCGGAGCCGGACGGACCGAGGATCGCCGAGACGTTGCCGGCAGGTATCCCGCCTCCCATCATCTCGTCCAGGCCGGGGATCCCGCTTGCGATCCGCCCGCCGTCGGGCTTCGCGTCCTCCGGCGCGAGCGCCTCCAGGCGCGGGAAGACCGCCATACCCGTCTCTCCGATCTCGACCGAGTGCTTGCCCGCGAGGTGCTTCGCGCCGCGCATCTTCACGACCCGGAGCCAGCGCCGGTCGAGCGGCTCGAACGGCTCGTAGGCGAGTTGCACGAGCCCGTCGGCCAGATAGAACTCGGGTGAGCCCTCCAGTTCGGCCGCCCCGTACTCGCCGAGGAAGAGCAGGGTCGTCTCGGTGTGGGCGACCAGGCCGCTCAGCTCGTAAAAGAGTTGCCGCACGGCCTGCTCGTTGCCGAAGTCGCGCAGGGCCTTGGCGCTGTCGAACACGACCACCGAGGGCCGGTGCTCGAAGCACGTCCGTACGACCTCGGTGACCAGCGGCCCGAGGCCGCTCTCGGTACCGCCGCTCTCGTCCAGCAGCAAGGCTTCGAGGTTGATGAACTCGACGCGTTCCTCGAGCGCGCGCGGGTCGAAGAAGTCGAAGTGCTCGAGGTAGCGGACGAGCTTCACATGGGGCTCGGAGAACGTCGAGTAGTAGATCGCCTTGCGCTCTGGCGTCGCGTTCGCGAAGCAGATCTGCTGGGCGAGGATGGTCTTGCCCGTCCCCGGGCCGCCCGCAAGGACGACGAGCGAGCCGGCCGGCAGCCCGCCGCCGAGGACGAGGTCGAGCTCGGTGACGCCGGTCGTGCGGCGCTCCACCTCAGCCACCCCCGTTTCGCGCGAGCGAGCTTGCGGCCTCGAGGAGGGCGAAGGGCTCGAAGGGCTTGGCCAGCACCGCGTCGGCCGCAGTCACAACCGTACTCGAGTTGGCGCTGACGACGAGGATCGGGATCGAGGCCGTCGCCGGATCGGCCCGCAACCGCTCGACCAGCTCCCGCCCGCTCATCACCGGCATCATCAAATCCGTCACCACCAGGGCCGGGCGCGACTCCTTCACCCGCTCCAGCGCGGCCACCCCGTGCGGCGCCTCGACGACCTCGTAGCCTGCGCCCTCGAGGATGATCCGGACCAGGAAGCGCATATTCGATTCGTCGTCGACCACCAAGACCTGGCCACTCCGAAGCGTGCCCGCCGTTCCCTCCACCCAAACTCCTCCGCTCGATCGAAAAGGAGGCTGCAGCGGTCATCGCCGCGCAGCTGTCCAACCGGGTCACTTGGGTTGGGGTTGCCGGAACAGGGGACTGGGCTCCGGCGACGACCGAGTATAACGAGCCTCCCTGCCAAATTCAGGGGACTTTTTAGCGCGGTTAGGGTGGTTCTTCTAGCGCGGTCGAAGCGTGCGGCGGCAGGAGCAGATGGCCGTCGACGACCGCCTCGGCGATCTCAACCACCCTGCGGCCCATCCGACGGGCGTGGGCGCGGATCATCTCGAAGGCCTGGCCTTCGTCGATCTGGTGGCGCTCCATGAGAATCCCCTTGCCACGTTCGATCAAAGCTCGCCGACCGAACGCCCCCTCGAGGCTTTGGTACTCGCGGAACCGGCGGAGGACGATCTCGAGCGAGCTTTGCAGCTCGTCGTGCTCACCATTCGCGATGTAGGCGAAGACGCCACGCTCCGCCGCCTCGCGCACAAAGGTCGGATCCTCGGCAGCGATCAAGGCGATTACGGGACAGGCCGACTCTTCGACGATTTGCGAGATCAGCTCGAGCGCATGCGCCTCGCTCTGATCAACCTCGACTAGTGCGACATCGGGGCGCTCACGACGTGTCGCCTCCCCTACTTGTGAGACGTTTGTCTCGCGCGCCACGACGACGTGGCCCAACTCGAGCAGGATCCCAGCCGTCCTCTGCAGGCGCTCCTGGGACTCGTCGGCGATGAGCACTCGCAGATTCCCGGCCTCGTCATTGGTCGTTTCGTCGGCCACCGGGTCAGCGGATGATGACGCTCTCGATCGGCCAGAACTCGAACTCGGGCTCAGGGCGCCCGGCCTGCTCGATCACCGGTGCGAGCCGCTCGCGACGGAACGTGTCGAACGCCTCCTGGGAGTCCCAGAGGCCCACGATCCGCCAGCCGCTCTCGGTCGGACCCGCCATACGGACACGAATGCCCGCGGGCGGGTCGGCCTCGAGGTTCAGCGACTTCATCATCGCCTCGTCCTGCTCCGCCGATCCACCGGGCACCTGAGCGATCACGAGCACGGCCATGGAGCCTCCTCTTGGTTGACTGGACGCGATCGTAGTCTTCAGAGGGCGCTGACGCGGTAGAGCGTGTAACGGGAGTCCTCGTAGGCGATGCCGAGCACCGCCGCGACCGCGCGCGGATAGGCGCGGGTGCGGTCGACCAGGAGCCACTCGGCGCCGTAGCGCGTGAGGACCTCGAAGCCGCCGTCGCCCGCGAAGAAGCGCACCACGTCCCGCCGCCGCTCGTACGGCCGGTTCTCGGTCGTCCGCGCCACGTGCGCGGGCGGGGCGGCGGCGACGTAGACCGGTGCGTAGGCCGCGACGCGGTACGAAGTCTCGAGATTCGCGAACACGACGTCCTCGTCCGGTAGCTCGCGCAGGGCCGTCACGAGCCCCGGCGTGAGCGCGTACGGGTCGCTCGCCGGCTCGGGCAGGTCGGCGAGGCCGGCGACGGCGATCGGCAGGGCGAACCCGGCCGCGACGGCCGCGGCCCAGGACGGCGCCGCGAGGCGTGGCGCCGGCGATCTCCAGATCACCGCGACCAGCGCCAGCGAGCCGCCGATCAGCGCGATCCAGACGGGATACGACGGCCCGTCTCCCCCGCCGTAGTCGAAGGAGCCGGGGTAGGCGAGCTGGAGGCCGATCCCCGCTGCGAGCGCGGCCCCCACGCCGAGCAGCCGTCCGCGGCCGACGAGGAACGAGGCGGCGGCGAGCGCGAACGGCAGCGGCAGGAACTGGGCCAGCCGGCGCCCCTGCGAGAGCGACACGATGTCCGCGAAGGGCGTGAACAGCGCCGGGACGAGCACGACCACCAGCACCGCGAGCGAGCCGCCGAGGACGAAGGCGGCCACGCGCCGGCCCGCGAAGGCGGCGAGCGGGATCACCAGCAGCGCGGCGACCGCCGCGGCGCCACCGCGGGCGATCGTGCTCGGCGCGAGCCGGAACGAGCCGGCGTCGCCGTCGAGCTGCGCGGCGTAACGGGCGAAGTCCTGGGCGCGCTGCGCCTCGGAGGGGAGGTGCGGGATCGTGTCCCGGACGACGGGCAGCAGCCAGAGCAGGAACAGCCCCGCTGGGACGGCGATCGCCCCGAGTGCCACCGCGAGGCGTAGGCGCGGACGGACGACCAGGAAGCCGGTGAGGACGAGGCCGACGAAGAGGACGTAGGTCGGGTGGACGACGGCCAGCGCCAGTCCGGCCGCCGCGACTCCGGCGAACAGCGTGCGCGGCGCGTCCCGCCGCGCCGCGGCGAAGACGAGCGCCAGCAGGGCGGGCGCGAGCAGCACGCGGGCCGCGGAGGCGGGCAACGCGAGGAAGCCGAATGAGCCCGTCCCCGCGCGGGCGAAGCCGAGCTGCGCCGCCTGGGCGAGCGCGACGGCGACGCCGCCGCCCCAGGAGCGGAAGAGCGCCTGGCCGGCGCCGTAGGCGACCAGCAACGCCCCCGGAGTCAGCACCGCCGCGAGGTGCTGGACGACCAGCGTGGTATCCACGCCCCCGACCCGCGCGACCAGCGCGAGCACGCCGTGCCAGAGCGGGAAGGCGTAGCCGGGGTGGAGGCCGCCGTCGCGGAACTCGTTGAGGGCGTTCAGCGAGAGCGAGTCGAGCTCGGCCAGCTTGCGCGCCCGGCCGAGGTGGAAGAGGGCGTCGCCCGAGACCGCGCCGCGGTTGGCAAGCCAGACCGCGACCGCGAACAGGATCCCGCCCGCGACGACCGCCAGCGCCGGACGCGCCTCCACCACGGCGACCCGCCGGGGGACGAGCGCGGCCAGCAGCGTGAGCGCGAGCAGGCCGAGCGCGAGCGTCAGCGAGGCACCGACGGCGAACGTAACGGCGAGCGCCGCGAAGACGACGGCGAGGCTCCAGGCGAGCACGCCCGCCGCCGCGACGCCGAGCGAGTCCGGCCAGCCGAGCGCGCGCTGGATCAACGCGCCGGGCAGCACCAGCACGACGAGCACGCCGAAGGTCAGCTGCGCTACGGCAGCCACGCGTCCGCCTCCTCGGCGAGTTCGCCCGCCGACAGGCAGACGCCGCCGCGCTCGCGCACGGCGGCCAGCACGCGCTCGTAGAGGCGGTCCCATCCCCGTGCGGTCGGCCGGTCGAAGCGGTCGGTGTGCCAGAGGATCGCGAAGCCGCCGCCGTGCTCGGCCGCCCAGTCGAGCAGCGACACGATCTGCGGCTCGGCCGCCTTCGCCGAGAGGCCGAGATAGCGCTGCTCGGCGAGCGTCACGTCCATCACGGCCAGCGGGATCTCGACCAGCCGTGTCCCCCACGGCCGGAACGGCTGCGCGATCCCCGCCCGGAACCCGATCGCGTCGGAGAAGCCGAGCGTGCTGTCGTACCGGAAACCCGCGGCCGCGACGGCGTCGAGGTTCAGTCGCAGGTAGTGGAAGCGCTGGCCCCCGACCCGGCCCGCGGCCCGCTCGAGCGCTGCCTTCTCCTCTGTGAGCCGCGCGGGCTCGTCCGCGGCGCGGTAGCTGCCGTGGAGCCCGATCTCCGCGCCGGCCAGGCTTTCGACGAGGCGCGGCAGCCGGTCGGAGTAGGGCTCGGGGTCGGCGCGGTGCCCGAACCCGGTCATGACGAAGAAGGTCGAGCGGGCGCCGGCCTCGAGCTCCCTGATCCGCTCGAAGCTCCAGTTCGGATCGGTGCCGCGCAGGCGGTGGAGTGGCGCTCGCGCGAGGGCGCGCAGGTCCTTCCGGCCGGCCGCGAGCCTGAGGCCGCGCCGCGTCCAGCGCCAGGGCGTGTCGACGTCGTGCGTGAGCGCCACGGCGAAGCGGGCGCCCCGCCAGCGCGGCGGCTCGACCCCGAGCTGCGCCCGCAGGCGCTCGAGCGGCGGGTCGAGCGGGTCGAGCGAGGACGCGGCGGCTGGGAAGCGGCCGTGCGCATCGCGCGGCCCGTCCCGCTCCTCGACCCGGGCCAGGTGGAAGAACGCCTGCTCGAGCTCCGCGGCCGGGACCTCGTGACCCTGGGCGCCGAGGGTGCCGAGCACCCACTCCTCGGGGTTCAGCGACGCCTCCGCAGTAGGCCGGCGACCTGGGCCGCGGCCGGCTTGGGGTCGTCGAGCGCGAGGATCGCGTCGACGTAGGGCGGCCGCACGAGCGCCGGCCGCGAGCCGCGCATGAGCGTGATCGCCCAGCGCTTCGAGGCCCCGTTCGAGCGGGCCGGGGCCGGCGGCTCGCCGATCAGATCCAGATACGCGATGCGCGTGAGGTCGGTGCCGCAGGCGGCGGCGAGCCCGTGCCACTGGAAGAGCCGCGGGTTGACCTCCATCAGCTTGAAGCGGCCGTCGCGCGGGTCGCGCTTGAACTCGACCTGCGAGAGGCCGTGGAAGCCGAGCCCGTGAAGCAGCGCGACCCCCAGCGAGACGACCTCGTCCACCCAGACCGCCTCGCTCACGCGCGCCGTCCCCACGAGCGGCGGCGTCTGGCGCAGCTTGCGGCCGCAGAAGAGGCCGAGCGCCTCGCCGTCGCGGTTGAGGTAGCTGCCGAGCGTGTAGAGCTCGTCGTCGCCGCCGGGGACGAGCTCCTGGACGAGCGGGGCGTACGGGCGGGCGAGCTCGAAGGCCTCGTCCAGCTCCGCGCGGGTGTGGCAGCGGAAGGCCTGGCGGCGGAAGGCACGGCGGAAGCCGGTCGGGTCGGACGGCTTCACGAGCACCGGGTAGCCGAGCTCGTCGGTCGGCTCGAGGCGCGTCTCGGGGATCGGGACGCCGAGCTCGACCGCGGCCTCGAGCTGGCGGCGCTTGCTCTGGATCGGGCCGAGAACGTCCCAGGTCGGAAACGGATAGAGGAAGCGGTCGCCGAGCCGCTCGCGGCCGCGCGCGATCGCGTTCAGGTGCTCGTCGTGGGTGGGGAAGATCGGCGCCGGCCCGGGCAAATCCACGGAGGCGAGGAAGTCCAGGTATGCGGCCTCGTCGGCCACCGGGTCCGGGCAGAGCCGCGCCTGCGCGTAGCGGGAGTGGAAGCCGAGCGCGCCGCGGCGATGGTCGACCGCGAGCACGGGGACTCCGGCCCGCCCGAGCGAGCGGATCGCGGCGAGCCCGTTCACCCAGCCCACGTCCGCCACGACTGCCGTCGGCTTCACGCGGCCGATTCTAGGGGCGCGGCTAGAGTCGCCCCCCGTGCGGCTACTGGGAATCGGCGACGGGCGCTCGATCATCTTCCTGCGCTGGGCCTGGCGGCTGGCCGAGCGGGGCCACGAGGTGCACATCCTCTCCGACCGGATCACCGACCGGCCGGGGGAGCTCGACTCGATCCACGCGCACGACATCCGCGAGCTCTCGCCGCTGATGCGAGTGAAGGGGCTGCGCCGCTTCGGCTTCGGGCCTGCGATCCGGCGGTTCGCGCGCGAGCTCGACGCCGACCTCGTCCACGCCCACTACCTGCTGCCGTACGGGTGGTGGGCGGCGTGGGCGGATGTTCACCCGCTCGTCATGAGCCCCTGGAACACCGACATCTTCACGTACGGGCGCGAGCGCGCGCGCGGGCGGAAGCTGGTGCGCAAGGCTGTCGCGGCGGGGGACGAGTTCGTGGTCTCGTCACTGGCGAACGCGGAGGAGACGATCCGGCTGGGCGCGCCGCCGGACAAGGTGCACCGGATCGTCTGGTACGTCGACCTGCGGCCGTTCGGGCCGCAGCACCGGGATCCGCGCCTCCACGAGCGTTTCGACTGGCCCGAGGACTCGCTGATCGTGCTGTCGCTGCGGAACTACCGGCCGAACACGAACCTCGACGTGCTGGTGCGGGCCTTCGCCCGGGCGCAGCGCGAGATGCCGCAGGCGCGGCTGATCCTCGCGGCGCGCGGCGGCTGGACGAAGGACGAGGTCGATTCGCTGCTGGACGAGCTGGGGCTGCGCGACCGCGTGGCGCAGGTGTTCGCGCGCCCGGACGAGCTGCCCGTCTATGCCGCCTCCGCCGACGTCGGCGTCTCGATCGCCTCCACCGACGCGACGCCGGCCTCGATGGTCGAATCGATGGCCTCGCGGCTGCCGATGGTGATGGGCGACGCGGTGACGATCGACGAGTGGATCACGCCCGGCGAGGGCGGCGAGGTGGTGTACTGCCGCGACGAGGACGCCGTCACCGCGGCGCTGCTGAAGCTGCTGCGCGACCCCGAGCTTCGCGCGCGCTACGGCGAGCGGAACGAGCGCGTCGTGCGCGAGCGGCTGGGCGATCCGGGCGAGCAGCTGGAGTCGCTCTACGAGCGAATGCTCACACGAACGGGTTGACGATCTCGACCGTCCCGTAGAGCCGACCGTGCTCGAAGTCCTCCGAGTAGAGGCGCTCGAGCCCGAAGCGCTCGGCGTAGGCCCACAGGTGCGCGTCGAACCACTCAAGTTGGTAGGCAGCGGCGCCCCGGAGGGCGATGCGGAGCAGCTCCTCGTCTGGATAGAGCACGTCGAACTGGTTCAGCAGCTCCTCCGCTTCGCGGCGAGCGTCGGCCGTCTCGAGGAGCGGCTTGTCCGTGCCTCGCGGCTTGGTCACGGCCGAGACGAACTCGACGATCGCCTGGTGGGGGAGGAAGAGCGATCCCTCCGCAGCTCCTGGCCGCAACAACCCGATAGCGGCGGCCTGCTTCTCCGGAGCGGTTACGTCGAACCGGTAAACGAGGACGTTCGTGTCAACGAGTGCTGTCACGGTCGTACAGGTCCTCGCGCCGCCAGCCTCGGTCGGCGCTGAACCGCTTGATCGTCCTCGTCGCCTCGCGCTGCCGCTGCCGTTCGGTCGCCTGGTCGAAGAGCGCGAGCCGCCGCTGCCGATCCGACTTGCGCTCGGCTTGCGCCTCGGGCACGACGCGGATCGCGTCGCCGGCGGGTAGCCACTCGATCTCCTGTCCCGGCTCGATGCCGTAGCGCCGGGCGATGGCCTTGGGGATCGTGACCTGGAGCTTGCTAGTCACCCTTGACATGTCCTTACTCTAGCAAGGACGACTAGGATCGCGCTTCGTGAAGCCCAGCTTCCTGATCATCGTCGTCGACTGCCTGCGCGCGGACGCGCGGCTCGGGCCGGAGGCCCGCCGGTTGATGGAGGAGAGCGCGAGCTTCGCGACGGCGTATACGACCTGCCCCACGACGAGCCCCGCCTTCACGTCGATGCTGACCGGGCGGTACCCGGCGGCGCACGGCGTCCGGGCGCTGCGGGGGGCGGCGCTGCCCGAGGCGGTGCCGTCGGTGGCGGAGGAGCTCGCGCGCGGCGGCTACCGCACCTGGTGCTCCGTGACGGGGCCGCTGCTCGACTCGATCGGGCTCTTCCGCGGCTTCGCCGAGGCGGACTACCGGGACGTCCCGCGGCGGTCGGTGCACTCCCCATGGGGCGAAGAGGCGGTCGCGAAGGTGCGCGGGCTGGAGCGCCCGTTCTTCGGGCTCGTCCACGTCTGGGACGTGCACACGCCTCGGAAGTACCCGCGCTCGTTCGACCGGCGCCGCTACGGGCGGAACGCGTACGAGCGCTCGCTGGCCGGCATCGACGCCTGGCTCGGGCGGATGCGCGAGGCCGCCGGCGACGCGATCGTCGTGCTGACCGGCGACCACGGGGAGAACCTGTTCCTGGAGCCGCCGTCGCTGCGCTGGCAGGGGCTGGCGCGGCGGATCACGCCCCGCCTGCCGATCCAGCAGTGGTCGCTCGCCCTGCTGGAGCGGGGCGTGCGGAGCGAGTCGAAACGGCTGCTGAAGCTCGCGCCGCGCTACTTCTGGAACCACAACCAGACGCTGCTGGAGCCGCTCGTGCGGGTGCCGCTGGCGTTCGCGGGTCCGGGGGTGGCGGTCGGCCCGCGGCGCGGCGTCGTCAGCCACGTCGACCTCGGGCCGACGCTGCTGGAGCTGGCGGGGCTGCCGCCGCTGTCTGCGCAGGGCGTCAGCCTGGCGAAGAGCGTGGAGAGCGGCGTCGAGCCGCCGGAGCACGCGGTGGCGATGGAGGTCGGCGTGACGCCGGGCGTTCCGACCGTGCCGCAGCACGCGATCCGCGACGGCCGCTGGAAGCTGATCACGTCCTTCGAGGACGCGCGCGTCGTGGACGCGCTCTACGACCTCGAGGCCGACCCCAAGGAGCGGCACAACCTCGCCCGCGCCGCGCGGGACACGGTCGCGCAGCTGAAGCCGCGGCTGGAGCAGCTCGCGACCGCCTCCGTCGAGGCCGACGCAATCCCCGAGGAGGACGAGGCGATCCTCGCCGCTCGTCTCGAAGAGCTCGGCTACCTCTAGGTGCCGGTGAAGGTCGTCTCCTCGTCGACGAAGCAGACCGGGTTGCCGTAGGGATCGCGTCCGTAGAAGCTCCGTTCGCCCCAGGGCTGCGTCTCGATCGGGGTCAGCTCGCGGCAGCCGGCCGCCCGCGCGCGCTCGTGCACGGCCTCCAGATCGTCGACCGCGAAGTAGACGTAGTCCGGGTTCGGGCCGAGTGGCTCCGCGTTCCCGTCCGCGAGCGGGTCGAAGCAGGCGAGGATCGTCCCTCCGCAGTCGAAGTAATGCCTGCCGCCGGAGACGCGCACGCCAGGACTTCCGAGCACACGGCCGTAGAACTCAGCTGCCTGGTCGATGTCCGACACGGGCAGGATCACGCGGAAGAGCCGCGGCGCGGTCATCCTCTACTCATCGATGTCGTGGATGAGCCAGAGCCGCTCGCCGGTCTGTGAGCCTGTCCGCGCCTGCGCGGTGATCTTCTTCAGGTCCGGGTACTCGGCGACCTCGGGCGACGGGAGCGTCGACGCCATCAAGAAGCGAACCGGCTCGTCCGTGTCGTTCCGCAGCGCGTGCGCGCCGTCGGGGCCGACGGGAAGTAGACGACCTCGCCCTCCTCGGCCTGCCGCTCGCCGTCCGGTGTGCGCAGCGTCGGGCGGCCGCGCAGCACGAAAAGCAGCTCCTCCATCCCGTGGTGGAAGTGGTAGACGACGAAGTTGCCCGGCCCGAGCTCGTAGACCGTCGCCCCCAGCCCCGGTCCGCGCTCCAGCCGCCGCGACTTGCCCCCTCCGCCCGACCAGTCCTCGCCCTCGTCCCAGTCGTCCGCCCAGACGTTCGTCATTGCTTCCTCCCGATCACGAGATGGCTCCAGCTGAACTTTGGCTGGAAGTCGACCACATCCCAGCGCGCCGCCAGCCACTGCAGCGCCGCCGTCAACGCGTCCACGACCGGCGCCAACGGCCCCTTGCGGTAGCGCCGCAACGCGTACGAGACCTCCAGCGAGACCGTCACCCACACGCCCGAGAGCGACACGGTCTCCACCACCTCGAAGCCGGCCTCCTCCAGCAGATAGCGCAGCCCGTGCGGCGTGTAGCGGAAGAAGTCGCGCGGCTGCTCGTGCAGGGGCCAGAACAGCGGCGTCGTGAGGATCAGGTGGCCGCCCGGCGCCAGCAGCCGGTGGGCCTCCGCAAGCGCCCGCGCCGGCTGCTCCAGGTGCTCGAGCACCGCCGACAGCAGCACCGTCTCCGCATGCCCGTCCGGCAGCGGGATCTCGTAGGCGCCCGCGATCACGTCCACCGACCCGGGCGCCCGCTTGCTGTCCACGTGGTCGACCCCGATGTGTTCGTCAACGTGCGGCGCGAAGGCGGGCTCCCACGGCTTCGAGCCGCAGCCGACGTCCACCAGCCGTCCGCGCGCGTAGCGCTCGGCCGCGTAGGCGAGCGCCTGCTCCATGATCCGGTAGTTGATCCGGTTGTGGACGGCCTCGTTCGGGTGGCCGAACCGGGTCGGCTTCGTGCCGGGGAAGCGCGGCTTCACGCCCAGCTCTCGCCTTCCATCTCCGGCGGCACCGGCTCGCCGAGCAGCGTCAGGAGCGTCGGCGCGACGTCGAGGATGCTCCGCTCCTCGCCGCGCCCGGCCTCGACCCCCTTCGCGGCCAGCACGTACAGGCCCTCGTGCGCGTGGTTCGCGTCGTCAGGCCCCGTGTCGTTCTCGAAGACGTGGACGGTGCCGGTCCCCACCTGGCCGATGCTGCGCCAGTAGAGGTCGCCGAAGTAGACGAGCAGGTCGGGGACGACGCCGTTTCGCTCCGCGTACAGGTCCTCCGGCCGGTGCGCGACCGTCCCGATCGGCCGCCCGTGCTCGTCGCCGAGCGCCTCCAGCTTCGCCTTCAACTCGCCGCGCACGCGCTCGTAGTCCTCCGCCGCCACCGTGCCCTGCGGCTCGCGCCCCGCGACGTTGAGGAAGAGGCGGCAGTAGTAGCCGCCCTCGCCCCAGGCGACCGTCCGCTCCCAGTCGATCAGGTCCGGCTTCAGCTGCGTCGGCTCGGCCGGCTCCTCCTTCAGCACGAGGTAGCCCTCCTGACGCAGCCACTCGTTGACGCAGATGCCGCCGTCGATCCGCTTCGCGCCGTGGTCGGACGCGACCAGGACGGCCGTGTCCTCGTCCGCGAAGCGCAGCAGCCGGCCCAGCTTCTCGTCCACGCCGCGGTAGTAGTCGACCATCGCCGTCTCGAACTCGTTGCCCGGCTCGTAGAGCCGGTGCTCGGGGTCGGCGTAGCGCCAGAAGGCGTGGTGGACGCGGTCGGTGCCCATCTCGACCATGAAGAAGAGGTCCCAGGGACGCGTCTCGAGGAGGTGCTCCGCGACCTGGAAGCGCCGCTCGGTCATCGTCTCGATGTCGCGCAGCACGCGGGCCTTGTCCTCCGTCCGGAAGTTCGGCACGTCGAGCATGTACTCGCCCACGAGCCTCTCGATTTCGTCCTTCACCGCCGCCGGGTAGGTGTACTGGCGGTTCGTGTCGGGCGTGAGGAAGCACGAGACCATGACGCCGTTCACCTGCGAGACGGGATAGGTCTGAGGCACGCCGAGCACGATCACCGGCCGCCCCCGCGCCGAGAGCAGGTCCCACACGCGGGGCACCTTCACGGAGCGCGAGTCCGCGAACGCGAGCGCGTCGTAGCTGTGGTCCTTGCGGTTGCGGAAGCCGTAGAAGCCGAGCACGCCCGGGTTGCGCGACGACGTCATCACCGACCAGGCGGGCACGGTGATCGGCGGGTCGCAGCTGCGCAGGACGCCCCAGCTGCCCCGCTCGGTCAGGCTCCGCAGGTTCGGCAGCTCGTCGAGCCACTGGTCGAAGACGAGCTGTGGCGGGGCGCAATCGAGCCCGATGACCAGCGCCCGCGGCATGCCGACCACGGTATAGCTTCCCGCCCTTGGCGCTCTACCTCACCGAGGAGGACGTCGGCGCGCTGCTGACGATCGAGGACGCGCTCGAGACGGTCGAGGGGTCGTTCCGCCGGCTGGCGGCGGGCGCCGTCGAGAACCGCCCGCGCTACCGGATGGGGCTCGAGCAGGGGGTGATGGCGGTGATGGCGGCCGTCGACCTCGAGCTCGGGAAGGCCGGCGTGAAGACGTACGCGGCTTTCGGCCACGAGGACGTGCGCTTCGTCGTCCTCCTCTTCGAGACCGCGCGCGCCGAGCTCGTGGGTGTGGTGGAGGCGAACAGGCTCGGCCAGCTGCGCACCGGCGCCGCCAGCGGCATCGCCGCGCGCTACCTCGCCCGGCCGGGCGCGCAGACGCTGGGGGTCTTCGGCTGCGGCTTCCAGGCCGAGACGCAGGTGGCCGCGATCCGGGCCGCGGTGCCTTCGATCGAGCGGGTCGTCGCCTACTGCCGCACGCCGCAGAGCCTGAAGCGGTTCTGCAAGGCCGTGGGCGCGGAGCCGGCCGAGGCGCACCACGAGGTCGGCGGCCTGGACGTCGTCGTCACCGCAACGACCTCCCGCGACCCGGTGCTGCGCGGCGACTGGTTGCAGCCCGGCGCGCTCGTCTGCGCGATCGGCGCCAACGACCCGGGCGCGCGAGAGCTCGACGACCTCGTGCTCGAGCGCGCGGCCTTCGTCTGCTGCGACTCGCGCGAGCAGTCGAGGCTCGAGTCCGGCGACCTGATCGATCCCGTGGCCCACGGCGTGCTCGACTGGCTCGAGGTGCACGAGCTCCAGGAGGTGATCGTGGGCGACGTGCCGGGCCGTCAGCAGGACGACGACATCGTCGTCTTCAAGTCGAACGGGATCGCGGCGTGGGACGTGGCGATCGCGGCCGCGGCGGTCGAGCGGGCGCGGGAGCGCGGGGTCGGAAGGGAGCTCTGAGGCCATGGCGATCGCCGAGGTGCGAGCCTCCGGCCTCGACTGTCTGGCGCTCGCAACGGAACTCCTCCAGCGCGCTCGCCTGGCGGACGCGGACGCGGGGCTCTGGGAAGCCGCCGACCTGCAGTGGTGGTGGCGCACGCCTCGGAGCTCGGACGCGATCGACCAGCTCTTCTGGATCGATGAGGAGGGACCCGTTGCCGGCGTCGTGCTCACGGACTGGGGTCGCAGCTGGGGGTGCGACGCGATCGTCGTTCCCGGTGTCTCGAGCCTTTCGCTGCACGCCGTCTGGGCGCGCGCCGTGGAGGCGATCGAAGCCCTGACGCTGGAGGCGGTCGAGGTGCTCGTCCGCGACGACGACGCCGAGCAGCTGGCCCTGCTGGCCGACCTCGGCTTCGTAGCCGAGGACGACGTGTCGGGGATCACCTGGATGAATGCCGAAGATCGTCGCGACGTGACCGCCGTGCCGGACGGGTTCGTGCTCGTAGACCGCGCGCGGGAGGAGACCGGTCCGCACCCGATGCGCGGGCGAAACGGGGAAGAGGTCGAGGCCCGTCTCCGGCAGTGCTCGCTCTACGACCCGTCACTCGATCTCGCTGTCGAGGCCGAGGGCGAGGTCGCCGGCTATTCGCTGTTCTGGTTCGACCCGGTGACCGAGGTCGGCCTCGTGGAGCCGATGAGGGTCGAGGACGCGTACCAGCGGCGCGGCCTGGCCCGCGCGATGCTCACCGCGGGTCTCGATCGGCTGGCGAAGCGTGGGGCACGGCGCCTGAAGGTCGGCTACGGCACTGACGTCGCGCGGGGCCTGTACGTCGGCGCAGGCTTCCGCGTGACCGCCACGGACACGTCGTACAGCTGGAAGAGGCGGGCGGCCGGCTAGGAGCTGTCCGCCGAGACCTTGGCCGAGTCGATCGCCTCGTCGCCGATCGCCCGGATGACCTCGGGCCGGTCGAGCAGGCGCTGGCGCTGGCTCGGGGTCGTGCGGTTGATCAGGTAGCGGTCCTCGAGGATCTCGTCGAGCGAGCGCCCTCGGTCGTGCTCGCGGATGACGTACGCCGCCAGCCGCTCCTCCAGGCTGGAGCGGGCGAACAGGAACGAGAACGGGTTCCGGAGGAATGCGGCGATCCTCGGCACGGGCGCGATTGTATCCTTGCGGCGTGCGACGGAGGGCGACGGACTCCCGGTTCGCCGAGCGGGCCCTTCGCGGCGTGGACGACCAGGGTCAAGAGGAGCGGGTCGTCATCTGGATCGAACGCAAGCCCGGCGCGCTCTGGGCCGTGGGCCGTTCGGTCAATCAGCACCTCCGGCAGACCGACGATCCCCGGCAGGACGACTACCTCTTCGAGGGCTACGAGCTGGAGGACGCGCTCGAGGCGGCGAACGCGGCGCTCGAGGACGACGTGAGCGTGCTCGAGCAAGACGGCTCGGAGCTCGGCCGCGTCGCGCCCTTCAAGCGCGCCGAGCTGCTGGGCCCGCTCGAGCGCTGGTTCTTCGGGCGGCGCTAAGGGTTTTGTCGCTGTCGCGGCCGGCCGAACCGCGCCGTCGCCGCAGCTCCCGTCCGTAGTCGTCCGCAGGCGATTTACGGGCCGGCGCTGATGGCGTGGGCGACCCGCCAGGTGATGCTTTAGCCCAGGTTACGGCCGACGAAAGGAATTGAGATGAAGAAGTGGTTCGCATATGCAGGGATCGCCGCGAGTGTCGTGCTGATCGCCTTCGGGATCGGCGCGATCGCCCTCGGCGTCAACGGCTTCATAACCGTCCGCGACAGCCTCGCGGCGGAGAAGATCGTGGGCGGCGACGACATGTCGCCGGCACTCATCCGCGAGGCGGCCGAAGAGGCCGGTCTCACGGAGTACACCGTGCCGGGCAAGGACGTCGTCGGCCAGGAGATCGACACCGGTGACGAGGCCCGCGCGTTCGCGGGCTACATGAGGATCCACGCCCTCGAGTCGACGGGCGGCCTCACGTACGCCGAGATGGGCCGGTTCGCCACGCCGGACGGGAACCCCGCCGGCACCAGCGACCCGGAGCTCGCCCTGACGGACGAGGGCGGCGAGCCCGTCTCGAACGGCGCCCGGAACCTCTGGGTGACCGCGACCGCGCTCACGACCGCGCTCAACGTGTCCTTCATGGCCGAGCGGCTCGCGATCTTCGGCATCGTCGTCGGAGTGGCCCTGCTGCTCAGCGGGATCGGCTTCCTCGTCCTCACGATCGGTGGGGCGCTGGGAGTGGCCGTGATCCCGCAGCGCAGGTGGAACGCATCTCCCGACACGGCGTCGGCCGCGATCTAGGCAGTACTCGCGGCTAGGGGCAGGGGGGGGGGGCGGAGGGCCCCC
>JBBDWU010000019.1:119234-173958 GCA_040902725.1 Gaiellaceae bacterium
GGGCGGGCCATGAGCCCGCCCGCCGCTCCCCGGAAATCCAACGAAGGAGGAACGACACGCGATGGCCAGCCACCCCGAGACCGACTCCGGCGCCTTCCTGAAGGTCACGATCGTCCTGCTCGGCTTCCTCGTGGCCGTCGCCGGCTTCTTCGCCCTGATGCTGTGGGCGGACGCCCGCGGCGCGCGCGACGACGCGAGCTCGGCGGCGTCTGCGGCCGGCGAAGTCCAGGAGAGCCACAACACGGCGCTCCCCCTGAACAGCTTCGCCGGCAAGGTGCCGGCGAACGCCCAGGAGCTCGCCGAGGCACACGAGCCCTACGACGCGACGCTGCCCGCGCTTCAGCCGGGCGAGGTCGTGAAGGTGCACATGGTCATGAAGGACCGCACCGTCGAGATCGCCCCGGGCGTGAAGTACAACGTCTGGGCCTTCGACGGCGACTACAGCGCCCCCGGCCCGATCGTCCACGTCCGCCAGGGCCAGACGGTCGAGTTCACGCTCACGAACGGCGGCTCGATCCCGCACTCGATGGACTTCCACGCGGCCCGGATCGCGCCCGACGTCGCCTTCCGCGACGTCGCACCGGGCGAGTCCTTCACCTTCCGCTTCGAGGCGAACGACCCCGGCGTGTTCATGTACCACTGCGGCACGAAGCCGGTGCTCGCGCACATCGCGAACGGCATGTACGGCGCGATCGTCGTCCGCCCGGCGGACCTGCCCGCGGCGGACAACGAGTACGTGCTGGTGGCGAGCGAGTGGTACCTGAACGGTGACGGGATCGACCAGCCCGCCTCGCTCTCGATGGAGAAGGCGCGGGCGATGATGCCCGACTGGACGACGTTCAACGGCTATGCGAACCAGTACGTCACGCACCCGCTGACCGCCGACCCGGGCGACACGACGCGCTTCTGGGTCGTCGCCGCCGGGCCGACGTTGGATACGAACTTCCACGTCGTCGGCACGATCTTCGAGCGTGCCTGGGTGAACCAGGACATGACGCAGTTCCAGCGGGGCGTCCAGACGGTCGGGGTGCCGGCGGGCGGCGGTGCCGTCTTCGACGTGAAGATCGACGACGCCGGCGTGTACCCGATCGTGTCGCACGCCTTCGCGCACGTCGACCTCGGCCAGGTCGGCCTGCTCAAGGTCGGCGAGCCCAAGGGCTCCGCAAGCCACTGACGGCGAGGCCGTGACCGTTCTCTCCGTCTTCGCGGCCGCCGCGCTCACGGCGGCCGCGACCGGGCTTGGTGCGCTGCCGTTTCTCTTCGTCCGCCGGCCGGGGAGGTCCTGGCTCGGGATGGCGAACGGCCTCGCCTCGGGGTTCATGGTGGGCGCCAGCATCGGCCTGCTGTGGGAGGGCTCCGACTACGGCCTCGGCCGGGTAGTGGCGGGCGCCGCCGCCGGGGCCTTCTTCCTCGTGGCGACACGACGGCAGCTCGGACGCGGCCGGGAGCCGCATTTCGGCGCGTTCCGCGGCGCGGCCGCGGCGAGCATGCTGCTCATCGTCGGCGTCATGACGGCCCACTCCTTCACCGAGGGAGTCGGGGTGGGCGTCGCATTCGGCGGCGGCGACACGCTCGGACTCGTGATCGCGCTGGCGATCGCCATCCACAACGTGCCTGAGGGGCTGGCGATCAGCCTCGTGCTTGTCCCGCGTGGAGTCTCCGTCGCGCGCGCCGCGGCCTGGAGCGTGTTCTCCAGCCTGCCGCAGCCGCTGATGGCCGTCCCCGCCTTCGTCTTCGTCGAGACCTTCGAGCCCGTGCTGCCGTTCGGCCTGGGCTTCGCGGCCGGTGCGATGCTCGGGATGGTGGCGGCCGAGCTGCTGCCGGAGGCGCTGGACGCGGCGCCCGCGCGCTGGGTGGGCGCGGTCGGACTGAGCTCGGTCGCGGCGATGGTCGCTCTCCAGCTGGCGCTGCTCCGATGATGACTGCCGAGCCGGGCCCCGCCGATCTCTGCCACTCCGCGCTCGAGGTGCGCTTCATGATGCCATCGGCTGCGGCTTTTCCGCAGTCCCTTCCGTAGCGGCTCCGATGGCGGCGCCGGCCGCCCGGGCGACGATCGGGGCATGAGCGAGCTCTTCGAACGGGTGGTCTGCGGCGTCGACCCAACCGACGCGGGCGCGGCCGCGCCGCGCGTTGCCGCGCTCGTCACGCCGCCCGAGGAGCTGCACCTCCTCTCCGAGGAGTCGGACCTCGTCGTCGTCGGCAGCCGCAGCCTCCGCGGTATCCGCTCGCTCGGGAGCGTCAGCGAGCGCGTCGCGCACGAGTCCCTTTGCTCGGTCCTCGTCGTTCGACAAGGAAAGGAGAAAGAGTCATGGACGTCAGAGACTTAATGACGCACGAGGTCTTGACGGTGGCGCCGGAGGCGTCGCTGAAGGAAGTCGCGAGGATGCTTGTCGAGCACCGCATCTCGGGGATGCCCGTCTGCGACCGGGAAAGGCGGGTCGTCGGCGTTGTCTCGGAGGGCGACATCCTCTACAAGGAGCGTGGTCGCATCGAGCGCGGCGGCGGTCCCCTCGCGTGGCTCGTCGACGGCACTCGCTACACGGATGTCGCCAAGGCGCGGGCCCGAACGGCCCGCGAGTCGATGACGGCGCCGGCGATCACGATCGGCCCCGAGCGTCCCGTGGCGGCCGCCGCGCGACTGATGGTCGAGGCGGGCGTCAACCGTCTCCCCGTCGTGGGCGAGGACGGAACCCTGCTGGGGATCGTCACCCGTGCCGACCTCGTCCGGGCCTTCACCCGGTCCGACGACGAGATCGCCGAGGAGATCCGCGAGGGCGTCCTGAAGCGGACGCTCTGGGTCGACCCCTCGCTCTTCGAGCTCAGCGTGCGCGACGGCGAGGTGGAGCTCGCCGGCGAGCTGGACACGAGCGCCGACGGCGTCGTGCTCGCGAAGCTCGTCGAGAAGGTGCCCGGCGTCGTCTCGGTCCGTTCGGCCGTGACGTATCGAGCCGAGTCGCAGCCCGTGGGCCCTAGGTGAGCGGGCCGATCGACGTGGTCGCCGCCCGCGATTCGCCTCGAGGCGGCGGGCGGCGGCTACGAGGTCGTCTGCTTCGCCTCCGCGGAGGCATTACGGGAAGCCCGCAGCCCCATTCAGCCTGAACCCGGATGTGACCCGCGCCCGGGACGCCGATGCTGTCGGGGAAAGGAGGTTCCTATGGGCATTCTCAAGAGTCATCGCTTTCCGGTTCAGGCCCACTGGTTCGGTGGACGGCTGCTGCGCCTCGGCGCGCCGGAGAAGCCGAGGCTCAAGGTCGCCACGCCGCCCGAGTTCGAGGACGGGATCGAAGGGATCTGGAGCCCGGAGGAGCTTCTGGTCGGCGCGCTCGCGGCCTGCTACGAGCTCACGCTGGCGGCTGTCGCCGAGCGCAGGGCCGTCCCCATCCACACCATCGACGTCGCAGCCGTGGGCCATCTGGAGCGAGCATCGGGTGGCGGCTTCGGCTTCACCGTAATCGAGCTCGACGTCGACCTGACCACAGACCCCGGACGCGAGTCCGAGGCCCAAGAGCTCGCCCTGCTCGTCAAGCGCCAATGCATCGTCGCGCGGGCCATGGAGGTGCCGCTGCGGGTGCAGGTCGAGGCGCGCTCGCTCGCGGGCGAGGCGGCGCCGGTATGACGGGCAACGGGAAGGCTCGGCGGGAGTGCCGGCGCGGCGCTGAGGCTCAGTCCTCGTCGAGCAGGCCCTCCGCGATCGCATAGCGGACGAGCTCGGCGCGGCTCGTCAGACGGAGCTTCTGCATGATGTGCGCCCGGTGCGTCTCCGCCGTTCGCACGGAGATGTAGAGCATCTTCGCGATCTCCTGGTTCGTGTGGCCGAGGGCCAGAAGCCGCATTACCTCGCGCTCGCGATCCGAGAGGGGATCCTCCTCGGCACGACGGCGCCGCTCGGCGTCGGCCTCGACCAGGCGCGCGCCGAGCGCCGGGTGGACGTAGCGCTCGCCGGCGGCGACGGCGCGCACGGCTGCCACGACCTCTGTGTCGGCCGCCTCTTTGAGGACGTAGCCGCTCGCGCCCGCGTCGAATGCCTCGCGCACGTAGCGCGGGTCGTCCTGCATCGAGAGGATGAGCACCTTGGCCTCGGGCACGGCCTGGAGCAGCCCCGGGAGCGCCTCGATGCCGCTCTTGCCCGGCATGACCACGTCCATGAGCACGACGTTGGGCTTGCTCTCGATCGCCTCGAACACCGCCCGCTCGGCGTTCGGCGCCTCGGCCACCGTCTCGATGTCGGCCTCCGCGTCGAGGACGCGCCGTAGGCCGGCGCGCACGACGGCGTGATCGTCCACCACGAGAACGCGAATCGTCACCGCAGCGGCACCTCGGCGACGAGCGTGGTGCCGGCTCCCGCGGCCGACTCGATCGAGAGGCGGCCGCCGACGAGGCCGACGCGCTCACGCATCCCGGCGAGCCCGAGCCCTTCCTCGCTGCCCGCGCGGGGGTCGAAGCCGACGCCGTCGTCCTCGACCACGGCGGCAACCGAGCTGTTCTTCTGCGCGAGCAGGATGCCGACCCGCCGGGCGCCGGCGTGCTTGACGACGTTCGTGAGCGCCTCTTGGACGATCCGGTAGAGCGCCGTCTCGACCTCGCTCGGGAGCCGTTGCTCGCTGAGGCGCGCCTCCAAGGCCACTTCGATGCCCGTCTGCTCGCGGAAGGTGTCGGCCAGCCGCTCGACCGCAGGGATGAGGCCGAAGTCGTCGAGCGCCGACGGACGCAGCTCGACGGCGAGGCGGCGCACGTCCTGGAGCGTCGAGACCACGAGCTCCCGCAGGGAGGCGGCCGCCGCCCGGGCCTCGTCGCCTGCGATGGCGTCTTCGAGCGCCTTGAGGCCGAGCAGGATCGACGTCAGCGCCTGGCCGGTCTCGTCGTGCAGCTCGCGGGCGAGCCGCTTGCGCTCGAGCTCCTGGGCTTCGACGACCCGCCGGACGGCGTCGCGGCTGACGCGCTCGGAGAGGTCGACCGCTGTGGCCGCCCGCGCGGCGAGCGTCTCGGCGAGACGGACGTCGTCGTCGCTGAAGGCCGGGTTCGGCCCGGCCTTGTCGTGTGCGATCAAGACGCCGATCGCACGCCCGCGCACGACGAGCGGGACGAAGAGCGCCGAGTGCACGCCGAGCCGCCGCGCCGCCTGCTGGTCGATCTCGGGATCCTCGAGCACCGAGTCGACCCGCTCGCTGCGTCCGCGCTCGAGCACGCGCCCGGCCTTCGAGCCTCCGAACTCGAGCTGCATACCTGCTACTCCGTAGCTGGCCTCGCCGTCGGCCGCGGCCACGCGGAGGGCGTCGCCCCAGGGGAGTGCGATCAGTACCAGCCGGGCGTCGACGAGCTCGCGGAGCCGCGCCGCGACGAGCTCGAGCAGCGGCTGGAGCTCGATTTCGGACGCGAGCGCATTGCCGATCTCGTTGAGCGACTCGAGCTGGCGCAGCCAGCGCGTCGAGCTCTCGTAGAGCCGCGCGTTCTCGATCGCCACCGCCGCCTGTCCCGCCAGCAGCTGGGTCAGCTCCTCGTCCTCCTCGGTGAAGTCCTCGCCCCCCTGCTTCTCCGTCAGGTAGAGGTTGCCGTAGGCAACGCCGCGGAGCACGATCGGCACGCCCAGGAAGGTCTTCATCGGTGGGTGGTGGCGCGGGAACCCGACCGAGCGCGGATCGTCGGCAAGGTCGGGCAGACGCAGCGGACGCGCCTCGCGGATCAGGACGCCGAGGATTCCGCGCCCGAGTGGCAAGTCGCCGATCCTGGCGTGCGTCTCGGGGTCGATCCCCGTCGTCAGGAAGCGCTCCAGCCCCTGCCCGGACTTGTCGATGACGCCGAGCGCCGCATAGCGGGCGCCGGTGAGCTCGGCGGCGGTCTCGACGATTCGCTGGAGCAGCCCGTCGAGCGAGAGCTCGGAGCTGAGTGCGATGCCCGCATCGACGAGGACGCGGAGGCGGTCCGAGACGTCGGGCACGCCGCCATTATCGCCGGGCGCTCCGTAGTCGCCCGCAATCGGAATCGGGCCCGCCGCTGATGCGGCGGAGCGCCTCCGGCTCGAGGATGAGGACATGAACACGCTTTGCATGCTGCAGTACGGCGCCGGTCGCGTCGAAGAATGCCCTGGCAGCCGGTGTCCGTTCTGGCTCAGCCACGGCTGCGTCCTGGCGGGCGGCGAGGCGGAGATCGCGGCACGCCCCCAGCTTGCGGACCACCTGCTCGAGCTCCGGCTCGAGCTCGATCGCGCCCGCGCCGCCAGCCGCGAGCAATCGCCGCGGTCGCTGTTCTACCGCCTACTCAACGAGGAGCAGGGGGCGGACGCAGCGTGAACCGACCGGTCCGAATCGCCGTCGCCGGCTCGGTGTACCTGTTCGGCGGAGCGCCGGACTAACTCTCCTTCGCAGGCCACTTCAGCTCCGCGTCGGGGATCGGATCCCCGTGCGGGTCGTGCGTGGGGAAGCCGAGCGCGCGGTCGATGCGGGCCTCCAGCTCCTCCGAGATCGCGTGCTCGAGCCGGTCGGCTTCGTCGTGGACGTCCTCGACGTCCAGGCCGAGCGTCTCCGCGAGATAGAGCTCCAGCAGCCGGTGGTGGCGGATCACCTCCACCGCGACCCGTTCGCCCGACGCGGTCAGCCGCACGCCCTTGTACGGCGCGTGCTCCACGAGCTCCAGCGCGCCGAGCTTCTTCAGCATCGCGCTCGCGGACGCCGCGGAAACGCCCTGGGCGCGCGCGATCGAGTTCACCGAGACGCGCTTCTGCTCGCCGCCGAGCTTGTAGATCTCGCGCAGGTAGTGCTGGATCGCGACGCTCAGCTCCGCCACGGATTCAGTGTAGTTTCGCGCCCGATGAAGCTTCGCTTCGGCTACAGCGCCGACGCCGACGACGCCTTCATGGCCTGGGGCCTGCCCGACGACTGGGAGCACGTCGTCTCGGACGTGCAGACCCTCAACGAGTGGGCGCTGGAGGGGCGGCTCGAGGTGACCGCGATCTCGGCGCGCGCCTTGGCCCACGTTCGCGACCGCTACGAGCTGCTGCCCTGCGGCGCCAGCTTCGGCCTGGGCTACGGGCCGGTCGTCGTCGCCCCCGAGCCGCTCTCCCGGGGCCAGCTTCAGCGCTCGGAGATCGCGGTTCCGGGCCGCTTGACGACCGCATTCCTCGTCCTCCACGAGTACCTGGGCGGCGACTTCGCACACCGGGAGCTGGCGTTCGACCGCATCCTCGACGAGGTGGCCTCGGGTCGCGTACCCGCAGGCCTCGTCATCCACGAGGGGCAGCTGACGTACCCGCAGCACGGTGTCTCGAAGTGCGTCGACCTCGGGGAGTGGTGGCAGGCCGAGACCGGTCTGCCGCTCCCGCTCGGCGTCGTCGTCGCGCGCAGCGACGTGGACGCCGGTGCGGTGGCGGCCACGCTGCGCGCCTCGATCGAGGCCGCCTTGGCGCACCGCGACCAGGCACTGACGCTCGCAGCGAAACACGCGCGCGGTCTTGACGCCGAGCTGCTCGACCGCTTCGTCGGCATGTACGTCAACGAGCTCACGCTCGACATGGGCGACGAGGGCCGGCGGGCGGTGGACGCGCTGCTGGAGCTAGCGTAGGCGCATGCCCCGCGCGGTCGTGATCTCCGCCGTCCGGACGCCCGTCGGCCGCTACGGCGGCGCGCTCGCGCACGTGCGACCCGACGACCTCGCAGCCACCGCGATCGCGGCCGCGGTCGAGCGCGCCGGCGTGGACGCGGCCGAGATCGAGGACGTCTACTTCGGCTGCGCCAACCAGGCGGGCGAGGACAACCGCAACGTCGCGCGCATGGCCGTCCTCCTGGCAGGCCTGCCGGAGACGGTGGCGGGCGTGACCTTCAACCGCCTATGCGCTTCGGGGCTCTCGGCCGTCGTCTCGGCTTGCCATTCGATCGCCGCGGGCGACGGAGACCTCTTCGTGGCCGGCGGCGTCGAGTCGATGAGCCGCGCGCCGTTCGTCACCGCCAAGCCGGACACGGCTTTTCCCCGCGGCGACCGGGTCGAGTACGACACCACGCTCGGCTGGCGGTTCCCGAATCCGCGTCTGGAGGCGATGTTCCCGCTCGAGTCGATGGGCGAGACGGGCGAGAACGTGGCCGAGCGCTGGAGCGTCTCGCGCGAGGAGCAGGACGCGTTCGCGCTCCAGTCGCAGCGCCGCTGGGCGGAGGCGAACACCGCCGGCCGCTTCGGGGACGAGCTCGTGGCCGTCGGAGAGGTCGACCGCGACGAGCATCCCCGCCCGGACACGAGCGCCGAAAAGCTGGCCGCGCTGCGGCCCGCGTTCCGCGCCGACGGCAGCGTCACGGCGGGCAACTCGAGCGGGATCAACGACGGCGCCGCCGCGCTCGTGATCGCGAGCGAGGAGAAGGCGCGGGAGCTCGGCGCCGAGCCGCTCGGCGCCTTCGCCGGCAGCGCGGTCGCCGGCGTCGATCCCCGGGTGATGGGGATCGGGCCCGTCCCCGCCGTGCGGAAGCTGCTCGCGCGCGCGGGCATCGGGGTCGACGACCTCGACCTCGTGGAGCTGAACGAGGCCTTCGCGTCGCAGTCGCTGGTCGTGATCCGCGAGCTGGGGCTCGATCCGGAGAAGGTGAACGTCAACGGAGGCGCGATCGCGATCGGCCATCCGCTCGGGATGAGCGGAGCGCGCCTCGTCGTCACGCTGCTGCACGAGCTCCGCCGCCGCGGCGGCCGCTACGGGCTGGCGACGCTCTGCGTAGGCGTCGGCCAGGGCCAGGCAGCGTTGTTCGAGCGGTTCTAGTGGTCGCCGTCTAGAGTCCGCGGCGCATGGCGGTGGCGACCGAGCGGGAGTACGGCCTCTTCATCGACGGCGCGCTGGTCGAGCCCGCGTCCGGCGAGATCCGCGACCTGGCCGAGCCCGCCACGGGCGAGCCGCTCGCCCGCGCGGCGATGGCGGGCGAGGAGGACGTCGACCGCGCCGTCGAGGCCGCGCGGACGGCGCTCGAGGGCGACTGGGGGAAGACGCCGCCCACCGAGCGCTCCCGCCTGCTGCACGCGCTCGCCGACGCGATCGCCGCCAACCGCAAGGAGCTCGCCGACCTCGAGTCGCGCAACGTCGGCAAGGCCATCTCCTCCGTCAAGGCCGAGCTGGCCGGCGCCGTCGAGAACTTCCGCTTCTACGCGTCCGCGCTCGGCTCGATCGGCGGCCGCTCCAACCCGGTCGGCGGCTCGCTCCTCTACTACACGCTCAAGGAGCCGGTCGGCGTCTGCGGCCAGATCGTCCCCTGGAACTACCCGGCGATGATGACGACCTGGAAGCTCGCGCCGGCGTTGGCGGCGGGCTGCACGATCGTCCTCAAGCCCGATCCGGCCACGCCGCTCTCGGCGCTGCGCATGGCGGAGCTCGCGTCCGAGGTCGGGATCCCGGCCGGCGTGATCAACGTCGTGCCCGGCGACGGCCCCACCACCGGCTCGTACCTCGTCCGCCATCCGGGGGTCGACAAGGTCGCGTTCACCGGCTCCACGCAGACGGGCGGCGAGATCATGCGGCTCGCCTCCGACCCGATCAAGCGCGTCACCTTGGAGCTCGGCGGCAAGAGCCCGAACCTCGTCTTCGCGGACGCCAACCTCGACGACGCGATCCCCAGCGCGGTCTGGTCGATCTACTACTCGGCCGGCCAGAGCTGCGAGGCGCGCTCGCGGGTGCTCGTCGAGGCGTCGGTCTACGACGACTTCGTCAGCCGCTTCACCGAGGCGGCGGCCCAGCTCAAGGTCGGCGACCCGCTCGACCCCGAGACGCACGTCGGCTCCCTCATCTCCGACGCTCACCGCCAGAAGGTGCACGCCTTCGTCGAGCAGGGCCGCGGCGAGGGCGCGGAGGCGGTGCTCGGCGGTGACCTGCCCGACGGGCCGGGCGCCTTCTATCCGCCGACCGTGCTGGCGGGCGTCGAGAACCGGATGATCGTGGCCCAGGAGGAGATCTTCGGCCCGGTGGTGGCGGTGATCCCGTTCGAGGACGAGCGCGAGGCGGTGCGGATCGCGAACGACGTCAAGTACGGCCTCTTCGCCACCGTCTGGACGGGCGACGCGGCCCGCGGCCATCGGCTCGCGCGCCAGATCAAGGCGGGCGAGATCGGGATCAACATGCCGTACACCGCCTTCCCGGGCATCCCGTTCGGGGGCTACAAGCAGTCCGGCTTCGGCCGCGAGCTGGGGATCGAGACGCTCGAGCTCTACCTCGAGACGAAGAGCGTGCTCGTGGCCACCGGCCCGAAGCCGTTCAACCCCTGGGGCCTGTAGACAGATCGCGGTACCGCTGGGCGATCCTCGCCGCCGGGACGGCGGCGCAGGCGGCGTTCTCGGCGATGACGCTCGGGCTGCCGGTGCTGGCGCCCGCCATCCGCGACGAGTTCGGCCTCTCGCTCGGCCAGGTCGGGATCGTGCTCGGCGCGGAGTGGATCGGGCTGATCGCGACGCTGCTGCCGTGGGGCTTCGCCGTCGACCGCTGGGGAGAGCGCTGGACTCTGGCGGCCGGCATGCTCGGCTGCGCGGGCTGTCTCGCCGGCGCCGCTTTCGTCTCGAGCTTCTGGCCGCTCGTCGCCCTGATCGCGCTGGCGGGCGCCGTCGGAGCGAGCGTCCAGTCGGGGAGCGGCCGCGCGATCATGAAGTGGTTCCACGCGGACGAGCGGGGACTGGCGCTGGGGATCCGGCAGACGGCCGTGCCGATCGGAGGCGTCGTCGGCGCGCTCGTGCTGCCGGTAACGGTCGCGGCGGGCGGGCTGCGGGCGGCCTTTCTCGCCCTCGCGGGCATGGCGGCCATCGGGGCGCTGCTCGGTGCGGCCCTGCTCCGGGAACGAGTGCGCGAGCAGATCGTCGAGGCCGTCCCGTGGACGCTGCGCGACCGCAGCTTCTGGCTCGTCTGCTGGGGCAGCGGGCTCTACCTCGTCGCCCAGGTGGCCGTGCTGGGCTTCCTCGTGCTCTACCTCCACGACGAGCGCGGCTTCTCGATTGCCCGCGCGGCCGTCGTCCTCGCCGGGATCAACGTGCTCGGCGCGGCTTTCCGCATCGGCGGAGGCCGCTGGTCGGACGTCCTCGGCTCGCGGCTGCGGCCGCTCCGGTGGGTGGGCCTCGCGCTCACCGTGGCCATGGCCGCCTCGGCCGCTGCCACCGCGGCGCCGGTGGCGGTGGTCGTGACCGCCTTCCTAGTCGCCGGCGGGCTCTCCATGGCCTGGAACGGCCTCTCCTTCACCGCGGCCGCCGAGCTGGCGGGAGAGGCGCGGAGCGGCGCGGCGATCGGCTTCCAGCAGACGGTGCTCTCGGTGATCGGCGCCGCGGTGCCGCCCAGCTTCGCGGCGCTCGTCGAGGCGACCTCCTGGCGGACCGCGTTCGCCGTCGCAGCGGCGGTCCCGCTGGTGGGCTGGGGGGCGCTGGGCTTGGTGACCGAGCGCCCACCTTCAGCCCGCTAGATCCAGCTCAGCTCGCGCTGGAGGATGTCGATCGCGAAGTAGAGGACGAATGCCGTGGTGGCCACCCACATCAGCGGGTGGACCTGCCGCCACAGCCCCTGCGCCGTCCGCACCAGGCAGAAGGCGATGAAGCCCCAGCCGATCCCGTCCGCGATCGAGAACGAGAAGGGCATGATCATGATCGTCAGCGCCGCGCTCAGCCCGAGCGCCAGGTCGCCGAAGTCGATGCCCGCGAATGCGCGGCGCGGCATGCGCGCCGTCATGTCGCCTTCGGCCCGCTCGGCGTCCTCTTCGGACTCGGACAGCACGGTGATCATCAGGTACGCGACCACGATCAGCGCGGCCGCTGTTGCCTGAGGGGGCACCATTCCGATGATCGGCGCGATGAACATGAACGGGAAGAAGAGCGCTCCCGTCACCACGCTCACCCAGCCGGTACGACCGCCGACGCCGACCCCAGCCGCCGACTCGATGTAGGTGGTCGCCGACGACGCCGAGGCGAATCCGCCTGCGGCGGCGGCGAGCGAGTCGACGAGCAGCGGCTTCTGGATCTCGGGCAACTCGCCCTGCTCGTCGAGGTAGCCGGCCTGCTTGCCGACGCCGACGAGCGTGCCCATCGTGTCGAAGAAGTCGCTGATCATCAGCGTGAACACGAACGCGACCGCCGCCAGGACCGGCAGCGTCGAGAAGGCGTCGAAGCTGATCTCGCCGACGAGCCCGAAGTTCGGCTCCTTGGCGATGTCGTCGGGCCACCGCGCGTAGCCGAGCTCCTCCGAATAGAGGGTGTAGTCCTGTGACCAGTTGATCAGCGTGGCCAGGACGGTCGTGAGGATGATCCCGATCAGCAGGTCGCCGCGGATGCCGCGGGCGCGGAGCACGATCGTGATCGCTATGCCGACCACTGCGATGAACGTCGTCCAGGTCGTGATCTTCGCCATGTCGACCACCGGCACGCCCTGGACGACGAGGCCGGAGTTGACGAGCCCGATGAAGCCGATGAAGAGGCCGATGCCGACGGCGATCGCCTTCTTCAGCTCCAGCGGAATCGCGCGCATGATCTTCTCGCGCAGCCCGACGACCACCAGGATGGTGATCGCGAGCCCTTCGACGACGACCAGCCCCATTGCCTCCGGGAAGCCCAGGCCTTCGCCTGCGACGAGCGTGAACGCGACGAATGCGTTCAGGCCGAGCCCGGGCGCGATCGCGTACGCCCGATTCGTGAACAGGCCCATCGCGATCGTCATCACGCCGGCGACCAGACAGGTCGACGTGAGGACGGCGTCAAACTGGAGCCCGATGTCCTGCAGGCCCTCGATTCCCGCGAACCCGAGAATGGCCGGGTTCACGAAGATGATGTAGGACATCACGATGAATGTCGTGATGCCGGCAACCGTGTCCCGCGCCGGCGTCGTGCCGTTTTCCGCAAAGCGGAACCAGCGGCCGAACGCCGAGGCCGCGGCTGGGCTGCTCATGCGCATGCTCCTTTCAGAGGGGGTGACCGGATGAATCTAAAGCTTCCGCCGGTCGGTTCCAAACGCGTCTTCGAGCGCCTGGACGCGCTGTACGCGATTGGGGGCGGGAAGGGCGCCAATCGCCCCTTCGGGAGCGCGGAGGAAAACGCGGCGCACGAGCTCGCGGCCGGCTGGATGGAGGCGGCGGGGCTGGCCGTCGAGCGGGACGAGGCGGGGAACCTGATCGGGCGGTTCGCGGGCGAGGGCGGCGAGCTCTGGACGGGCTCGCACCTCGACTCGGTGCCCGAAGGCGGCCGCTTCGACGGGGCGCTCGGCGTGGTCGCGGCGATCGAGGCGCTCGACCGCATCGGCCCGCAGGCGCGGGCGCTAGCCGCCGTCGTGTTCCGCGGCGAGGAGGTCGGCTGCGTGGGCAGCAACGCCCGTTGCGCGGCGGGCGGGCTGCCGGACGCGTTCCTCGAAGTGCACGTCGAGCAGGGACCGCGGCTGGCGGCAGCGGGCGCGCCGCTCGGGGTCGTGACGGGGATCGTCGGCTACGCACGGCGCGAGCGCGTGTTCGAAGGCGCCGCGGGCCACGCCGGCACGACGCCTATGGACGCCCGCGAGGACGCGCTCGTCGCGGCGGCGGAGTACGTGCTTCGCGTGCGGGACGCCGCGCGGGCGATCCCGGAGGCAGTGGCGACCGTGGGCGTGATCGGGGCGGAGCCGGGCGGCGTCAACGTGATCCCGGGCCGCGTGCGGCTGACCGTCGACGCCCGCGCCCCGGACGGAGAGCGGCTCTCGCGCCTGCTCGAGGAGCTCGGCCTGGACGCAGAGCCGCGCACCGATCCCGTGGCGATGGACGAAGGGGTGCGCGGGGCGCTCAGGGCTGCGCTCGAGGGGCGTGGCCTGCCCGTGGTGGAGCTCGCGTCCGGCGCCGGCCACGACGCGGGCATCCTCGCCGCGCACGGAGTCGAGTCGGGGATGCTGTTCGTCCGCTCCCTTGCCGGCGGCGTCAGCCATTCGCCGGACGAGGACTCGAGCCCGGAAGACGTGGAGCTCGCGGTGGACGTGCTGGCCGACGCGCTCCGCATACTCGCGGCATGACAATCGTCTGGTTCATCGTCTGGCTGATCTCGAACAACATCGGCGGCAACGACCCGCTGACGTTCGATCCGGTCAACTGGTGGGCGGGCGGCCTGATCTTCGCCGCCGCGCTCGACCTCGGCCGGCAGCACGCCAAGCGCTAGTCCCACCCGGGGTTACGAGAACGACGCGGTCGCCGTTCGCGACGACGCCCCCAACGATGGGTTCTGGTCGTACTCGCTGGTGGCGAAGACGTTCGGCATCGCCGCCGGGCCGATCGCAAGGACTCCGAACGTGGCCCGGGCCGGCAAGCGGTTCGCGATCGGCTACGAGGTCCTGCGGACGGACTGGCCCTTCCCCGCCGAGTCCGCGACCGTCACCTGCGTCGCGACGCTCGGCGGCAAGAGGATCGCCGCCCGGCGTGCATTCGCCGGGGGCCTCGCCGCCTGCTCGGTCACGCTGCCCAAGACTGTAAGGGCAAGAAGCTGCGCATCGTGCTGACCGCCAGCTCCGGCGGGAAGAAGGTCTCGAAGACCTACACCACGACCGTGAAGTAGCTAGAGCGCGCGGAAGCTGATCGGCTGGGCGCCCTGCCAGAGAGTGAGACGCCCCAGCTCGGCGAGGTGCTCGTGCCCCTCGACGAGGGTCGCGAAGTGGTTCCCCGCCAGCGGGCCCGCCTTGCTCGCGAAGGCGCAGTGCCCGTACGGGAAGAGCAGCTCGGTCTCGCTGATCCCGCCGGGGTAGAGCAGGAGCTGGCCGGGCGCGGGGTAGCTGGTGGCGTTCTCGGCGCCGATCCCGAGCTCGCGGTCGCCCCAGGGGATCCAGTTCGACTCGCCGCTCCAGCGGCAGTGGATGATCCGGTCCTCGAAGGGGAGGATGCCGCGGAACGCGGCAACGGTCTGCGGCGCCGCTTCATCCTCGAAGCGCGCGACGAAGCGAAAGCCCGCGGACTCGATCTCGATCATCCGTCCGAGGTTAGCGCCCACGCGACCAGCAGGTCCCGCTCCTCGTCGGTCATCCCGGTCGCGTTCCCAGGCGGCATCGCGTTCGTCGAGACCTGATGCGCGACGTCGCGGGCGCGCGCCCGCAGCACGGCGTCGTCGTCGAGGCGCAGGCCGCCCGCTGCGGAGACGCCCGAATGGCAGCTCAGGCAGCGGCCGTCCACGATCGCGCGCGCCTCGTCAAAGGACACGGCCCGGCCGGCCGGCTGCGGCTCCGGCGGCCGCAGCCACACGGCGATCGCGGCGATCGCGAGCGCGGCCGTGACCGGGATCTCCCAGACGTTGCGCCCGCGGTGGCGGAGGTTGAAGAAGACGCGGATCCAGGCGCCCACCGCCATCAGCGCGACCAGAGCCGCCCAGGCGTCGACGTGGCCGATCACCGAGGGGAAGTGGCCCGCGATCATCGTGAAGACCACCGGGAGCGTCAGGTAGTTGTTGTGCACCGAGCGCTGCTTGCCCCGCGCGCCCAGCGCCGGGTCGGGGGCCTGGAGCAGCCGCCGGTGGGCCGGGATGATGACGAGGAAGACGTTCGCGGCCATGATCGTCCCGAGCATCGCCCCGAGCTGGATCGCCGCCGCGCGCGGCGCGTAGAGCTCGAAGAGCCCGTACGAGGTCGCCGTCACCAGCGCGACGATCGCCGCCGCGAGCAGCGCCTCGCGGCCGCGCAGGAGCCGGCAGAGGCCGTCGTAGACGAGCCAGGCCGCGGCCAGCAGCGCGATGCTGACGACGATCGCCGTCCCCTGGGAGATGTCGGCGACGCCGCGGTCGATCAGCGCCTCGTCGGCGCGCGCGTAGTAGAGGACGACGAAGAGCGCGAAGCCGGAGAGCCACGTCGTGTAGGCCTCCCACTTGAACCAGTAGAGCGGCCGCGGCAGCTCGCGCGGCACCCCGCGCAGCTTGACGACGCGATAGAAGCCGCCCCCGTGGATCTCCCAGGCCTCGTCCGCCGGCTCGCCCTCGCTCTCGGTCGGCCGCAGGTGGCTGTCGACGGCGACGAAGTAGAACGAGGTGCCGATCCAGACGATCCCCGCGACGACGTGCAGCCAGCGGAGCAGCAGGTCGAGCCAGTCGGTTACGTACGGATCCACCGGTCCCTCGCGATCGCCACCAGCTCGGCGAGTCCCGTCGCCAGCTCCTCCTCCCGCGTCCGCTCGAGCCGTTCCCGCAGGACGGGGACGAGCTCGCCGCGCGGCCGGCCGGCGACGAAGACGACGAACTTGAACCCGAACTTCTCCTCGTAGGCGCGGTTCAGCTCGGCGAGCTCCTCGGGCACCTCGCCGCGTTGCTCGGCGGAGGCCTCGCCGATCCGCGGGTGCGTGTTCAGCGCCGCGATCTTCTCCTCCTCGGGCAGCGCGGCCGCCACCTCGTCGGCCACGGCCAACGGGTTCTGCCGCTCCGCCAGCTCGTCCACCAGCCGCGATCGGCCGGAGAAGAGCCGCTCGAGCTCCTCCACGCTCAGCTCCCGCGGTAGGTCGCGCATCCGTAGGGCGAAACGAGCAGCGGCACGTGGTGGTGGCCGTCCTCCAGGCGCACCGTCAGCTCGACGCGCGTGAAGAACGGCGAGGGCGGATGGAACACGAGCCGGTACTCGCCCGGATCGAGGTCGTCGGCCAGCCGGAGGCGTCCGTCGCCGTCCGTCTCGCCGCCGGCCACGCGCTCGTCGCCGCGGTAGAGCTCGACGGCGATCCCCTCGGCGGGCACGCCGCGGGCGGTGTCGAGGACGTGGGTGGAGAGTGAGCTCACAGGAACCTCCTCGCCTGCTTGCGATGCTCGTGCAGGATCTCCTCCTCGTCGAAGGTCACCTCGCGCCCGCCGACGAAGAGGCGCCCGACCCGCTGCGGGCCGCCCAGCACGAGCGCGGCGACCGGGTCGTCGGCGCCCGAGTAGGACAGCGCCTCGAGCGCCCAGACCGCGAAGTCGGCGCACTTCCCCGGCTCGAGCGAGCCGATGTCGCCGCGCCGCAGCACGGCCGCACCACCGCGGGTGGCGAGGCGCAGGGCCTCGCGGGCGGTGAGCGCGGCCGGCCCGCCGCGCGCGCGGGCGACGAGCAGCGCCTGCTTCACCTCGAGCGAGAGGTCGGAGCGCTCGTTCGAGGCGGCCCCGTCGACGCCGAGGCCGACCCGCACGCCCGCGTCGAGCAGCTGCCGAACCGGGGCGATGCCCGCACCCAGCCGCATGTTCGAGGTCGGGCAATGGGCCACGCCCGTTCCGGTCTCGGCGAAGCGGGACACGTCCTGCTCGGACAGGTGGACGCAGTGCGCGCACCAGACGTCCTTCGCGAGCCAGCCGAGCCGGTCGAGGTACTCGGCCGGCCGGCAGCCGAAGACCTCGAGGCTGAACTGCTCCTCCTCGGCGGTCTCGGCGAGATGCGTGTGCAGCGTCAGGCCGCGGCCGCGGGCGAGCGCGGCCGACTCCTCCATCAACCGGCCCGTGACCGAGAACGGGGAGCAGGGTGCGACCGAGATCTGGATCAGCGCCCCCGGGCCGGGCTCGTGCAGGTCCGCGAGCCGCGCGGTGTCCGAGAGGATCTCGTCGAGCTGCTCGACGAGCGAGTCGGGCGGCAGGCCGCCCTGCGACTCGCCGAGGTCCATCGACCCGCGCGAGGCGACGAGCCGGACGCCAAGCTCGCGCGCCGCCTGCACCTCGGCCTCGACGAGCCCGCGAACGCCGCGCGGGAAGACGTAGTGGTGGTCGAAGACGGTCGTGCAGCCCGAGAGCGCAAGCTCCGCGAGCCCGAGCCGCGCGGCCGCGTACTCGGCCTCGGCGTCGATCCGCGCCCAGAGCGGGTACAGCGTCTTCAGCCAGGTGAAGAGATCGGCCTCCTGCGCGCGGGTGCGCGTGAGGTTCTGGTACAGGTGATGGTGGGTGTTGACGAGGCCCGGCGTGACGAGCGCGCCGCCGAGGTCGACCCGCTCGCCGTCGGGCGGCTCGCCCTCGCCGACGGCCTCGACGAAGCCGTCCGCGTCGACCGCGAGCCAGCCGTGCTCGAGCTCCGTGCCCGCGTCGTCCATCGTGACGACGTAGGCGTTGGCGTAGATCACAACTCCAGCCCCACGAGCTCGAACTTGTCCACGTCCACGAGCCCGCGGTCGGTGATCCTGAGGCTCGGGATTACGGACAGGGCGAGGAAGGACATCGTCTGGAAGGGCGCGTCGAGCTCACAGCCCAGCAGGCGGGCGGCCGCGACGCAGGCCCGGCTCGCCTCGAGCACCTCCTCGAGCGGCGCGTCGGAGAGCAGGCCCGCGATCGGGAGCGGCAGCTCCGCGCGCACACCGCCGTCCTCGACCACGACCTCGCCGCCCCCGAGCTCGGTGAGCCGGGTGACCGCGCGCGCCATGTCGTGGTCGTCGACGCCGACGACGACGATGTTGTGCGCGTCGTGCGAGATCGTCGAGGCGAGCGCGCCGCGCTTGAGCCCGAACCCGCGGACGAGCCCGAGCCCGATGCGGCCTGTGCCGTGGTGCCGCTCGACGACCGCCACCTTGGCGATGTCGCGCCCGGCGTCCGGCACCGGCGGCTGCTCCGTGAGCGCCTCGGTCACGATCTGGCCGGGGATGACGCCGATCACGCGGACCGGCCCGTTCACATCGGGAAGCGCGAAGTCGGCGGCGCCGACGTGCTGGACGCGGACGGTGTGCTTGACCCACTCGGGCACCTCGGGACGGGCGATCTCGCCGACCGGCAGCCCGCGCTTGAGCACGAGCTCGGGGACGAAGCGCTCGAGGTCGCCGAGGACGAGCAGGTCGGCCTGGTAGCCGGGCGCGATCGCGCCCAGGTGGTCGAGCCGGTGCCACGTGGCGCCGCTGGCGGACGCCATCACCAGCGCGTCCTCGGGCGGCACGCCCAGTGCGACGGCGTCGCGCACCATCGCGTTCACGTGGCCGTCGTCGGCGATGTGGTCGGGCTCGCGGTCGTCGGTGCAGAAGGCGATGCGGTGCGGGCCGTACTCGCCGGCGAGCGGGATCAGTTCACGCAGGTTGCGCGCCCCGGAAGCCTCGCGGATCAGCAGCCACATCCCCGCCCGCAGCCGCTGCCGTCCCTCCTCGACCGTGTAGGCCTCGTGGTCGGAGCGGATGCCAGCCGCCGCATAGGCGTTGAGCTGCTTGCCGACCACGCCCGGCGCATGGCCGTCCACGTGCCGCGCGCCGTCGAGCGCGAGCTTCGCCAGCTCGTGCTCGTCGCCGCCGATGACGCCGGGGAAGTTCATCATCTCGGCCAGCCCGAGCACGCGCCGCCTGCGCAGCATCGCCTCGAGGTCGCCCTCGAGCAGGGGCCGTCGCGGCGACTCGAACTGGGAGGCCGGCACCGAGGACGAGGCCATGAAGTAGACGTCGAGCGGCAGGCCGCGGCAGGCGTCGTGCAGCCAGTGGACGCCGTCCGTCCCGAGCACGTTGGCGATCTCGTGCGGATCGGCGACGACCGTCGTCGTCCCGAGCGGCAGGACGAGCCGCGCGAACTCGTCCACCAGCAGCTTCGACGACTCGAGATGGAGGTGCGCGTCGACGAAGCCGGGGACGACCCAGCGACCGGAGGCGTCGACGGTCTCGTGGCCCTCGTACTCGCCCAGACCCGCGATGTACCCGTCCACGACGGCCACGTCCGTCGCGAGCCACTCGCGGGTGAAGACGCAGAGGACGCGTCCGCCGCGGACGACGACGTCTGCCGGCTCGTCCCCTCGGGCGACGGCGATGCGGCGGGCCAGAGGGGAATTCATCCCTGCGTACCGTAATGTTTCGCGTCGTGGAGGTCCTGGTGCCGCGCACGCTGGACGAGGCCCTGCGGCTCAAGGCCGAGGCGCCCGACGCCCTGCCGATCCAGGGCGGGACGGACGTGATGGTGGAGCTCAACTTCGACCGCAAGCGGCCCGAGGCGCTGCTGAACCTGAACGAGGTCGCCGAGCTGCGCGGCTGGTCGCGGGACGACGGGACGGTGCGGCTCGGCTCCGGGCTGACGTACACCGAGGCGATGGAGCCGTCTCTCGCCGAGCTGCTGCCGGCGCTCGCGGAGGCCTCCCGCACGGTCGGCTCGCCGCAGATCCGCAACCGCGGAACCATCGGCGGCAACCTCGGCACCGCCTCGCCCGCCGGCGACGCGCTCCCGCCCCTGCTCGTCGAGGGCGCCGAGGTGGAGGTGGCGAGCGTCCGGGGCGCGCGGCGTCTGCCGCTCGCGGAGTTCCTCGTCGGGCCGAAGCGGAACGCGCTCGAAGCCGACGAGCTGGTCGTGGCCGTCCACCTGCGGCCAAGCTTGCAGCCGCAGACGTTCATGAAGGTCGGCCCCCGCAACGCGATGGTGATCGCGGTTTGCTCGCTGGCGCTCGCGGCCGACCGGGAGCGGGGCGAGCTGCGGGCCGCCTTCGGCTCCGCCGGCCCGGTCGTCGGGCTCGTGACCGCGCCGCTCGACGAGCGCGATTCGTTCCCCGAGCGCGTGGCCGAGGCCGCGAGCCCGATCGACGACGTCCGCGGCACAGCCGCCTACCGCCGCCACGCCCTGCGGGTGCTGGCCGTGCGCGGCATCGAGCGCTGCCTGGCCGCATGAGGATCTCGCTGACCGTCAACGGCGACCGGCGCGAGGCGGACGTCTGGGAGGGCGAGAGCCTGCTCTACGTCCTGCGTGAGCGGCTCGAGCTGCCCGGCTCGAAGAACGCCTGCGAGCAGGGCGAGTGCGGCTCGTGCTCCGTCTTCCTCGACGGCACGCTCGTCTGCGCCTGCCTCGTCCTCGCCGCCCAGGCGGACGGGCACGAGGTGGTGACCGTCGAGGGCGTGGAGGCGGGCCGCGTCCAGGAGGCCTTCGTCGAGGCCGGCGCCGTCCAGTGCGGCTTCTGCACGCCGGGGCTCGTGGTCGCCACGGTCGATCTCCTGCGACGCAGCCCGGATCCGACCGACGACGAGATCCGCGAGGCGCTCTCCGGCAACCTCTGCCGCTGCACCGGCTACCAGAAGATCTTCGACGCGGTCAGAGCGGCGGCGGGATGAGGAACGTTCGTCACGCTCTCGTGACGGGGTCTGACCCCGCCAACGGCTTGGGCAAGCCAAACATGGGGTCAGACCCCGGTGCCAAGAGTGTCACGAACCGTGCCGAAGGTGTGACGTGAGCACCACCGTCACCACCCGGCGCAAGCTCGAGCTCGGGCGCGTGGGCGAGAGCGCCCAGCGCTCCGACGGCATCCCGAAGGTCACCGGCGAGTTCGCCTACTCCTCCGACCTCTCCGCCGCCGGGATGCTCTGGGGCCACACGCTCCGCAGCCCGCACGCCCACGCGCTCATCACGTCGATCGACGTCTCCGAGGCGGTGGGCATGGCGGGCGTCCACGCGGTGCTGACCCACGAGGACGTGCCCGGCGAGAAGCTGTACGGGCTCGAGTTCCAGGACCAGCCCGTGCTCGCCTTCGACCGCGTCCGCTACTTCGGCGAGCCGGTGGCGCTCGTCGCCGCCGACCATCCCGAGCAGGCGCGGCGGGCGGCCGAGCGCATCCGAGTCGAGTACGAGCCGCTGGAGCCGGTGGACGACCCCGAGCGGGCGACGGGGCAGGAGCCGCTCCACCCTGACGGGCCGACGCAGGGCCACGGCTACCGCAACGACCCGCGCCCGAACGTCGTCCGCTCCATCCTCGTCCGCCACGGCGACCCTGATGCGGAGGGCGACGTCTCCGTCTCGGGCACCTACGAGCTCGGGATCCAGGACCAGGCGTTCCTCGGGCCCGAGTCGGGCCTGGCCGTCCCGGACGGCGAGGGCGGGGTGGACATCCACGTCGCGACGCAGTGGCTGCACGTCGACCGCGACCAGGTCGCCCCCTGCCTCGGGCTCGCGCCCGAGCAGGTGCGCATCCACCTGGCCGGCGTGGGCGGCGCCTTCGGCGGCCGCGAGGACCTGTCCATCCAGATCCACTCCGCGCTGCTCGCGCTGCGCACGAAGCGCCCGGTGAAGATGGTCTACAACCGCGAGGAGTCGTTCGTCGGACACGTCCACCGGCACCCCGCGAAGATCTGGATGGAGCACCGGGCGCGGAAGGACGGGAAGCTCGTGTGCGTCCACGTGCGGGTGCTCGTGGACGGCGGCGCCTACGCATCGAGCTCGACCGCGGTGATCGCCAACGCGTGCTGCTTCGCCTGCGGGCCGTACTCGGTGGACAACGCGCTGATCGAGGGGACGGCCGTCTACACGAACAACCCGCCCTGCGGGGCGATGCGCGGCTTCGGCGCCGTGCAGGTCTGCTTCGCCCACGAGGCGCAGATGGACAAGCTGGCGCGCGCGCTCGACATCGACCCGGTCGAGCTGCGGCTGCTCAACGCGCTGAAGCCCGGGGACACGCTGCCGACCGGCCAGGTCCTGACCGGCTCGCTGCCGGTCGCCGAGGTCATCCGCCGCGCAGCCGAGCTCCAGCCGCCGCCGGCGGAGGAGCTGCCGCGGGAGGCCATCCGGCTCCCCGGAGGCGCGGGCAACACGACCCGCGGCGAGGGCGTCCGGCGCGGGGTCGGCTTCGCGGTCGGCTTCAAGAACATCGGCTACTCGGAGGGGTTCGACGACTTCTGCGCGGCGCGGGTCGAGCTACGGGCCGACGGCGGCGCCGTCGTTCACTGCGCGGCCGCGGAGGTCGGCCAGGGCGTCTCGACCGTCATCCTCCAGGTCGCGCGCACCGAGCTCGGCACGGACGACGTGGCGCTCGCTCCGGGGACGACGTCGACGGTCGGCTCCTCCGGCTCCGCGTCCGCTTCCCGGATGACCTGGATGGCGTCCGGCGCCGTCCGCGACGCGTGCCGGGCGGCGCTCGAGGAGCAGCGTGCGCGCGGCGGCGGCGAGGTGGACGTCGAGCGGATTTACCGGCACCCGCGCACGGCGCCGCTCGACCCGGAGACCGGCCAGGTCACCGAGGAGCGCGCACACGTGGCCTTCGCGTGCTCGGCGATGAGGGTCGTGGCCGAGGTGGACGTCGAGCTCGGGCTGACGCGCGTCGTCTGGATCGGGACGGCGCAGGACGTGGGCAAGGCGGTCAACCCGCAGGCGGTCGAGGGCCAGATCGAGGGCGGCACGGCGCAGGGGCTGGGCCTCGCGCTGATGGAGGAGATCCAGACCCGCGAGGGGCGGATCACGAACGCGAGCTTCACCGACTACCTGATCCCGACGGCGCTCGACATGCCACCGGTCGAGTCGGTCTTGATCGAGGATCCGGAGCCCGACGCGCCCTACGGCGTCAAGGGCGTCGGGGAGCCGCCGACGGTCGTGTCGACCGCCGCGGTCGTCGCAGCCCTGCGCGACGCGACCGGGCGCGAATTGACGCGTGCGCCCGTCCGCCCGGACGACATCGTCGGGCTCTAGTTCCCGCTGAGGCCCACGAGGGGGCGCGAATAGGTCACGTTGTTACGTGCTGCATGCGTGACACAGAATCGGGCGTGTGTCTAGCGTGTCCCGGTGCCCCGTAGGCGCACCGTCACCTGGGGGCGGTCGGGATCGCCCGTGGTCAGCCTCAGCGTGCCCGCGTAGGCGCGGCGCGCCGTGGGCCGGAACGTGACGCGGACCGTGCGTGCGGCGCCGGGCGCGAGCACGACCGGGAGACCGCGGACGGCGAAGGGCGCCCGCGTGGTGCCGATCACGCTCAGGTCCGCGCCGCCCGCGTTCGTGACCCGGAAGGTGAGCGTCTTCGAGCGGCGCAGCGGCACGCGGCCGAAGGCGAGCGCCGTGCGCGAGACCTGCGCGCGGCCGGCCAGCGGCTCGATCGCGCCCCGCACGGCCTCGAGCGCGGCGGCGAGGTCGATGCGGGGCCGCACCAGCCCGTTGCGCCCGTCGATGATCGGGGCGCCGGTCGAGGCGAGCGCATCCTCGATCGCGCCGGCGCTCGCGTCCGGGCGCTCGCCGACGAGAACGGCAACGGCTCCGGCGACGTGCGGGCAGGAGGCCGAGGTACCGACGAAGCCGCTCACGCCGCCCCCGGCCGCCGCCGTCGTGATCACGGCCCCGGGCGCCAGCAAGTCGAGGGCGGGGCCGCTGTTCGAGAAGCAGGTGACGCGGTCGGGCGCGGTGGTCGCATCCGTGCAGCCGGTGAACGAGGTGTAGCTGCCGACATCGCCGTCGAAGACCGCGCCGACCGAGACCGCGCCGCGTACGCACGCGGGGGCGCCGAGCTGCGATGCGCTGCCGGCGTTCCCGGAGGAGGCCACGACCACCGTGCCGCGATCGCGCAGCAGATTGATCGCGGTCGCGAGCGCCGCTGCTTCCGCGTCGCAGAAGCCGTCATAGAGCCGCGTCGTCGAGAGGCTCATGTTCACGACGCGGACGTCGGGCCGCTCGGAAAGCAACCAGTCGAGCGCGGAGACGATCTGGGCGGTGCCCGCGAATTCGCCGTTGGCGTCGAGCACGCGGACGGACACGAGCCTGGCGCCCGGGGCAACGCCGACGGGCGCGAGGCTCCCAGCCCCGGCGACGATGCCGGCGACTCGCGTGCCGTGACCCTCCTCGTCCGAAGCGTCGTCGGACTCGCGTGCGCCGCCGGGGCAGCAGCCGCTCCCGTTGGGGTTCTGGCAGAAGCAGTGCTGTCCGGCGATGGCCGTGGCGAGGTCGGGATGGGTTGCCTCGATGCCCGAGTCGAGCACGGCGACCGTCGCGCCGACGCCCGTGAAGCCGGCGGCGTAAGCGGCATCCGCCCTGATCAGCGCGTTGCTCTCGAGGTCGGCCGCGCGGCCAGGGGAATCGCGGTCGGCGCGCAGGACGTTCGGGTCGGCGCGCAGCTTGGCGAGCCCCGCGGGCGTCGCGAGGCCGGCGAAGCCAGGGACGGCGCGCCAGCGGTAGGCGAGCGTGAACTCGGCGGCCGAGAGCCGCCCCAGGACGGCGTCCTGGATGGCGGCGACCGACGCGTTCGCGGCCAGAGTCGTCCGCACGGGCCGCAACGTGACCAGGACCGGCACGCGCTCGGCGACGGGCCGGTCGCGGGCCGCCTCGGCGGGCGCGCCGACCAGGAGCGCGCAGGCGAGGACGGCGAGCGTGAGAGCCCGAAAGGTCATCCGACTAGGCTAGCCCCGTGTCCCGGCGGTTGCTACCCCCCGCCCTGGCGATAGCAGGCGCGGCCCTCCTCGTGGGTCTCTTCGTCGCCTTGCGTCCCGCGGACGAGGCCGAGCCGACGCCGCCCGTGCCGGCCACGACAGCGGAGACCGGGACGCCGGAGGTCGCGACGACCGAGCCGACGCCTCCTCCTCCGCCGCCGGTCGCGACGCTTCGAGCCACGATCCGCGATGGCCGCCCGCGCGGCGGAATCCAGCGGCTGACGGTCGAACGGCGGGAGCGAGTACGCATTGTTGTCCGGTCGGACGTCGCCGATCACGTCCATGTGCACGGCTACGACCTCATGCGCGACGTGGCTCCCGGCCGGCAGGCGACGATCGGCTTCCGGGCGACGATCGTAGGCCGCTTCGAGATCGAGCTCGAGGACAGCGGCGTGCTGATCGCCGAGCTCGAGGTGCGTCCCTGACCTTCCTCGCCCATGGGATCGGGGGCGTCCGCGACCTCCCCGTGCCGGGCTGGCTGTTCCTCTACGCCGCGAGCGTCGTCCTCGTCGCCTCCTTCGTCGCCCTCGCCACGCTGTGGCGGCGGCCGGTGCTCGAGGCCGCGGCCGCGGGCCGGCCGCTCCCGGCCGCGTTCCAGCGGATCCTGCTCTCGCGCATCCTCCGCGTGCTCGTCGGGGCGGCGTCGGTAGCCCTTCTCGGTCTCGTCTCGGCCGCCGCGCTCATCGGGGACGAGCGCGTGCTCGAGAACCTCGCCCCCACGTTCGTCCTGGTGATCTTCTGGGTCGGACTCGTGCCCTTCGTTGTCGTGTTCGGCAACCTCTGGGCGGTCATCAGCCCGTTCCGGGCGGCGGCGGATGCGGCGGCGTGGGTCGCGGAGCGAGCGGGGATCGAGTGGCGTGTGGAGCGGTACCCCGAACGGCTCGGCCGCTGGCCGGCGGCCGTCCTCCTCTTCGCGTTCGTCGCCTTCGAGCTCGTATACGAGGATCCGGCCGACGCGCGCGCGCTCGCGCTCGCAATCTACCTCTATGCGGCGGCGACGTGGCTCGGGATGCTGGTCTTCGGCCGGCGCGCCTGGCTCGATGGCGGCGAGGCGTTCCACGTCTACTTCGGTCTGCTCGGCCGGATCGCGCCGTTCGGCGTCGTGGACGGACGGATCGTCGCGCGGGCACCGTTGTCCGGCCTGACGACGGTACCGGTGGTGCCCGGGACGCTTGCCTTCGTGGCCGTGATGCTCGGCTCGGTCGTCTTCGACTCGGTCAGTCGGCTCGGCTGGTGGCTGGACCTCCAGGCCGGCACGGCGGCGAGCGCGGCCGGGCTGCTCGGCGCGATCCTGCTCGTCGCGGTGGCGTTGCGCCTTGCGGTGGCCGCCGGCGGCGCCCGCGCCGACGACTTCGTCACGAGCCTCGTCCCCGTCGCGCTCGCGTACGTCCTCGCGCACTACTTCAGCCTGCTGATCCTGCAGGGTCAATACCTCGTCCCGCTCGTCTCCGACCCGCTCGGCCGCGGCTGGGACCTGCTCGGGACAGCCGGCTACGTGCCGAACCTCGGCCTGCTGACACCGAACGTGACCTGGTACGTGCAGGTCGCGGCGCTCGTCCTCGGCCACGTCGGTGGGCTCGTCGTCGCGCACGACCGGGCCGTCGCGTCCGGTCGTGGCGTCCGCAGCCAGTACGCGATGCTCGTGCTGATGGTGTTCTTCACCGTCGGCGGGCTACGGCTGCTGGCGTCGGACTAGCCGGGGGCGTCGAGGACCCGGCCCGAGACGGGCCGGGTCCCGCGCGCTCGCTACTCGTCGTTGTCGTTGACCTGGCCCCGGATCTCGCCCTCGGGGTACGCGGTGGAGTGGACGTTCACGTAGACGGCGCCCGCACGCAGGGCGCGCACGAACTCGGCGAACTCCGTCGCCGCGACGCCCTGGTCGGCCGGGCCGATGACGTCGGCGGCCGTCCAGGTGCCCTCGACCGTACCGCCGGGCGTCGGGCAGGCGGGCTTCGGGCCGCCGCAGAAGAACCCGAAGACGCCGGCGCCCACGTGGCGCTGGGCGAAGTGCGGATGCGCCTGCGTCACCGTGCCGCCCTCGATCCCGGAGTACGTGAGCGTGAACTCGAGCCGCGGCGGGTCGTCCTTGAGCTTGGCCCGGAAGAGCCCTTCGGCGACCGTCGACACCGAGCCCGTGCTGCCGGAGCCGGGTCCGCCGACGACCTCGTTGTAGCCGTTCAGCTCCGCCTTGAAGTCCTTCTTGCCTCCGCCGCTGCCCGCCAGCGGAGCCAGTGCCGCGAGCACCGCCGCCAACCCGGCGGCGAGGAGCGGCAGGATCAGTCTCTTCTTCATGGATCTCCCTTCCTCACCCATGGACCGGTCGTAAGAGCAGTACGGCGTCGGGCGCGGACCGGATTCGACGGCCTAGTCGACGAGCGTGCCGTCCTCGACGTCGTGATCGGGGTGGAGGAGCACGAGCCCGTGGCCGTGCGACTGGGCGGCGAGGATCCGCACTTCGTCGGCCTCCCGCCGGCAGATCACCTGAGCGCCGACCAGTTCGGCTGGCTCGTAGGCTCCGGTCGAGAGCACGACCTCGTGGCAGCCGTGCGTGCCCAGGTCGACCGTCAGCAGGTACGACGGCGCCCGCGCGCCCGGATGCTCGTCCACGGCGACGATGCGGCCCACCGCGAGCTCCGTCATGCCTTGTGGAGCGACAGCGCCGCCCCGATCCCGAGGAGCACGATTCCGAGCGCGCGCGGCCAGCCGATGGGGATGCGGTCGAGGCCGAGCAGCCCGAAGTGGTCGATCAGGGCCCCGCTGACCAGGTTGCCGCCGATCAGGATCCCGAGCGTGGCCGCGATCCCGATCCGCGGGCCCGCAACGGTCATCGCGAGGATGATGAAGAGGCTGATCGCACCACCCGTCCACAGCCAGGCCGGCTCGCGGAGCGTGTCGCGGATCCCGCCGAGGCTCGAGCCGGACGCATAGAGGACGACGATCCCGAGCACGAACGCGACGACTCCGGAGAGCGCGATGGCCGGGAAGACCCCGGCCCGCTCCCCGAGCTCGCTCATCACGGCGATCTGGACCGCACCGGAGAGGCCGGCGGTCGCCGACAGCGCGACGGCGAGCGTCGTGCCGCCCGTCAAGCGGCGGCTTGGTCGCTCTGCCAGAGGTGGAAGGACGTGCCTTCGGTGTCCTTGCAGGCGGCGTACCAGCCCATCCCCGGCACCGGCGACTTCTCCTCGGCCGAGCCGCCGAGCTCGCTCACGCGGGCGCGCGCGCCGTCGATGTCGGCCACCGAGAAGTAGACCCTAGGCGACGTCTCGCCGCTCTCGGTCCCGAAGACCGCCCCGCCCAGCTGGTCGCTGAACTGGGTCATGTGGTAGTCGGCCTCGGCAAACGACTCGAACTTCCAGCCGAACAGCGAGCCGTAGAACTCCTTCGACCGCGCGCTGTCCTTCGCGGGCAGCTCGACGTGAACAGGCTTCCCCTCCATCTTCCGCTCCTTTCGATCGGCTGAAGCCGACGCTATACGCTCACCGGCCTAAGACGAAAGGGGGATTGAATGGTTCGCGCGTTCGTGGTGTACGAGGGTGAGGTGGATCCCGACCGCTTCGAGCAGCACGCCGAGCTTTGCCGGAAGGTCGAGGGCGCCACCTTCCGTCACGGCCCTGTCTTCGCCGCCCCCATGGGCGAGCCGCGCTTCAAGCACTACGCCGAGTGGGAGTTCGCGGACATGGACGCTTTCAAGGCGGCCGCGCGCACCCAGGAGTTCATGGCCACCGGCCAGGACGCCATGGAGATGGGCGTGCCGTTCGTCGTGAGCTTCGCCGAGATCCATTGACCGAGCAGTCCCGCCCCGAGCCGCGCTCACCCGAGGAGCTCGGCTTCGAGACGATCGTCTACGAGAAGGCGCCCCCCCGGGCGACCATCCGGCTCAACCGGCCGGAGGTGCTGAACGCGTTCGACTTCCGCATGCTGAGGGAGATCGCGCGCGCGTGCGAGGACGCGTCCTGGGACGACGAGATCCGCGTCGTCGTGGTGACGGGGACGGGCCGGGCCTTCTGCGTCGGCGCCGACCTCAAGTCGTGGGGCGCCGACCTGGTTGGCAAGCCGACCGAGTATTGGAAGTGGTTTGGCGCCTTCAAGGACATGCACGACCGGTTGCGGGAGATCGGCAAGCCGACCCTCGCGCGCGTCAACGGCATCGCCGTCGGCGGCGGCAACGAGCTGCAGATGGCGTGCGACCTGGCGGTGATGGCGGACGACGCCTTCATCCGCCACGTCGGGCTCGAGCACGGCTCCGTGCCGGCCGGGGGCGCGACGCAATGGCTGCCGATCATGGTCGGCGACCGCCGCGCACGCGAGATCGTGCTGCTCTGCGAGGAGTTGCCGGCGGCCAAGGCGGCCGAGTGGGGGCTCGTCAACTGGGCCGTCCCGGCGGCCGAGCTCGACGCGAAGGTCGACGAGTTGGTGGAGAAGCTCGCGGCAAAGCTGCCGCAGACGACCCGCTACGCGAAGCAGCAGCTCAACTGGTGGCGTGACCTCTCCTGGCACGAGACCGTCGGGCACGCGCGCGAATGGCTCGCGCTCTCGATGCTCGGCGACGAGGCGCAGGACGCGATCAAGCGCTTCCTCGAAAAGCGTTAGCGCGCAGCCAGTCGAGGCGCTCGCGGAAAGGCGTGTCCGCCAGGTCGGCCCGGCGCGGCAGCGCGATCAGCATCGACGCGTAGACCCAGGCCGCATAGAGCGGCAGCAGGGCGTCGACCAGCTCGTCGTCGTGCCCGCCGTAGGCCGCGAGCGCCTCGCGCGCGGGCGGGTAGCCGCCGTGCGCCCGGTCGCGGAGCATCAGCGCGGCGAGGTCGTACTCCCGCGCCCCGCGGCAGGCGCATTCGAAGTCGTGCCAGAGCGGGCCTGCCGCCGAGGGCAGGCAGTTGCCGAGGTGCGCGTCGCCGTGCAGCGCCTGGCCTTCGACCCGTGGCGCGGCCGCGGCCACCTCGCGCAGCAGATCGACGTCGTCCGAGGGCTCGAGGGCGTCGAGCATGGCGGCCAGGTCGTCCGGATGCCCGGCGGGGCCGAGGGGGCCGTCGTAGTCGGCGAGTGTCTCGTGGATCTCCCGCAGCCGCCGGCCCGCGGCGCGCGCGTCGCGCTCGCCCTGCTCCTCGACGTAGCGCCAGAAGGTCACGATCCGCCCGCCGTGGCGATGGGGCCCGGGGTCGAGCCCGTCGGCGGGCGGGATCACGGCGGCGCCGGCCCGCGCGGCGTGAGCTGCGACGTCGAGCTCGCGGACGACGTCCTCCGGGTCCGGGCCCTGCGGATAGGGGATCGTGGTCGAGACACGCGCCACGATCCCGTGCGGCCGGAGGTGGACGAGGACGTGCCAGGCCTCACGGAGGACTACCGGGTCGTCGGAATCCAGGCCCTGCTCGCGCGCGACGGCCAGCGCCGTCGCGACCGCGTCAGATTGCAAGCTCGTCCGGCACGAGCGTCAGCTCGAGCTCGCTGCCCTCGCGCACGACCGACACGAGCAGCTCCCGCCCGATCGCGGCGCCGACGAGCACCCGCTGGAGGTCGCCGACGCGCGTGACCGGCTCGCCGTCGAGCTCGACAACGATGTCCTCCGGCCGGAGGCCCGCCCGCGCGGCCGGCCCGCCCGGCGAAGACGTCGACGACCTCGACGCCTGCATCGCGCCCCAGCGTCGCGGCCACCCGGGGCGGCAGCGGCCGCGGGCCGACGGAGACCCCGAGGGTCGCGCGGCGATAGCGGCCCTCGCTCATCAGCGAGCCGACGATCGCGCGTGTGCCCTCGTTGATCGGGACGGCGAGCCCAAGACCTACGCCGGCGACGGCCGTGTTGACCCCGACCACGCAGCCGCGTCCGTCCGCGAGTGCCCCGCCGGAGTTGCCGGGATTGAGGGCGGCATCGGTCTGGATCACGTTCTCGACGATGCGCCCGGGCCTCGTCGGCAGCGAGCGGCCGAGGGCCGAGACGACGCCGGCGGTCACCGACCAGCTGAAGCCGTAGGGGTTGCCGATCGCGACCACGAGCTGCCCGACCCGCAGGCCGTCGGCGTCGCCGAGCGTGGCGGGCACGAGGTCGCCCGCCTCGGCCCGCAGCACCGCCAGGTCGGAGAGAGGATCGGCGCCGACCACCTCGGCCGGGAGGTCGCGGCCGTCCACGAGGGCGACGCGCACGGAGCGCGCCCGGTCGACGACGTGCGCGGAGGTCAGCAGGAAGCCGTCGGTGCTGATGACGACGGCGCTGCCGGCGCCGCGAGCTCCGCGGCGGACGCTCGCCACCGAGGGCGCCAGCTTCTCCGCGACGCCGCTCACCGTCCGCGAGTAGGCGTCCAGCGCCTCCTGCTCGTCCGAGACGAACGTCAGCTCGCCCACGAGGCGACTGTAGCCAACGGGTTATGGTCTGCCGCGTGGCGGAGACGGTGCTGACGGCGCGCGACGGCGGCGTCCTGACGATCACGCTCAACCGGCCGGACGTGCTCAACGCGTTCGACGCTGCGATGCACGCCTCCCTGCGCGAGGCGCTCGGCGAAGCCGCCGACCCGGCGGTGAGGGCGGTGGTGCTGACCGGCGCCGGCCGTGCCTTCTGCGTCGGCCAGGACCTCGGCGAGTTCGGCCGGACGCCGGACGTCCGCGGCGCGCTCCGCGAGCGCTACCACCCGAACATCCTCGCCATCCGGGGACTGGAGAAGCCGGTGATCGCGGCCGTCAACGGGCCCGCAGCCGGGGCCGGCCTCTCGCTCGCGTGCGCCTGCGACCTGCGGATCGCGTCCGACGCGGCGGTCTTCATCCCCGCCTTCATCTCGATCGGGCTCGTGCCCGACGCAGGCGGCGCCTACTTCCTGCAGAGGCTGCTCGGGACGGCGCGCGGGTTCGACCTGATGGCGTCGGGCCGGCGGCTGTCGGCGCAGGAAGCGCTCGAGTGGGGGCTCGTGTCGGAAGTCGTGGCGGCGGACCGGTTCGCCGAGCGGGTCGCCGAGGTGGCGCGCGAGTGGGCGGCGAAGCCGACGCGCGGTGTCGCGCTGACGAAGCGGCTCTTCGACGCGGCCGAGCGCGCGACCCTCGAGGAGACGCTCGAGCTCGAGGGAGAGCTGCAGGCGGAGGCGACGCAGACCGCCGACTTCGCCGAGGGCGTGGCCGCGTTCATGGAGAAGCGCGACCCGAGCTTCAAGGGCTCTTGACTCGCCTGACGCGCGAGAGTAAGCCCTCGAGTCTTTCGGTCGTGACTTCCCGGTGGCTTTCTGGCATCAGGCCGAGACCGATGCGTAGCCGATCGGCGTCGACGAGTTCGCCACGGATCGCTTCGAACGCGAACTCGATGTCGTGTTCTCGACCCGCTGCGAGTTTCGCCAGCACAAGGTCGTGAACTTCAAGACACCACGCGATGACCGGCCCACCTTTGCGCCGGAGCGGAGGGAGTTCGAGCCTTACCAGGCGGTCCTCCCAGCCGGCCGGAGCGGTTACGGTCTCAGGCCCAACCCCGTGGGCAAAGTAGGCGAACAGCTCGTGGAACGGCGAGCCGTCACCGATTGCACCGTCGATCTCTTCCGATCGCTCCGGCTCACTTCGCGGGTAGAGATCGACCTCAAGTGATCGCAGAAGTGGCTCCGGCGCGTCCGGATACTGCGCCAGTACCGCCTGGCTCCCGACCACGACGATCTCGTCCCCCACGATCGTCGCTGCTGCCCGGACGACGTGCTCGAATTCCTCCCGCCTCACTTCATCCGCTCCTCGACTGCGCGGGAGAGGCGTCTCCGCTCTTGCTCGGTCAAGACGCCGGCGAATGGGGATGTCTGACGCAGCGCGCGACCCCGAGCCGTGTCAGCGCCGATCGCCCTCGCGACACCGGCCACGGGCCGATCGAGGACCGCCTCCCACGCGCTGACCCACCGAACGTCGATCCGCCCGGTGCGCTGCCAGTTCGCGAGTCGTCGTCGTGCCTCCGCGACGAGGTCGCCATCGAGTCGTTCTGCGACCAGACGGTGATACGCGAGCGAATGGAGCTCTGCCGTCCTGTGCGTCCTTCGGCGGCGAGGGATTAGCCGGTCGAGGTCCACTGTCTCCTCTGAGCGCCGCCTGCGATCGCGGATTACACGACCGAGCGGCCGCCGCGAGCCTTCACAGCGGGCTCGCCGCACCTCTTCGAGCAGCGCGACGACCTCTCTGAGCGGGATTTCGCGGCTGCCCTTGGGGGTCAGAACTGCAGCGATTTCGCCCCTCTCCAGCCACTCGGCAAGCGTCGGCTTGCTTACGTCAAGAAGGCGGGCCGCGTCGGCAGGTCGAATGCTGGGGCCTGCGCCACGCTCCAGAAACTCCCGAGCACACGCGATGTCATCGCGACTGCGGCGATCGGCCAGTCGCTCCGCGCGCTTGAGACGCAGGATGTTCTCGACTGCCTCATCGAGATCATTACTTCGCGCAGACATGCGAGCAGCGTAGCATAACCTAACACACCAAGCATGTTTTGTTAGTTTATTAACCTAACCAACAAAGCAGATTCAGTTAGGAGCTACTGGGTGGCGCACTCGTCGGCGCCGAGCCTGCGCGCCAGCTCTCGCGCCTCCCGCGTGAGCGTCTCGGTCCGCTGGCCGGCGGAGCGGGCGGCCGCCTCGTCGCCCTCGGCGGCGGCGGCGCCGACCTCGCGGGCCGATTGGAGAGTTTCCTCGACCTTCGCGAGGTAGGCCTGGATCTCGTCGTCGTCACCGGGTCGCGGGATCGCGCGAAGCTGCTCGAGCTCGGCCTCGACGGCCGGCGCCGTGGCGTCCACGTACGCGGGCACGTCCGCGAGCGTGGCCGGCAGCTCGACGTCCTCGACCTGGCGCTTCGCCTCGGCGCACGCGAGGTCGGCGCGCGCGGCCCAGCGCTCGAGGGTGATGCCGCTCTCGCCGCCGCCGCCGCCGCAGGCGGAGAGCGCGAGCGCGCTCAGCGCAGCAGCGCCAGCACTTCGTCGTGCTCGGGGAATCGTCCCTCCCGCTGCTTGGAGAAGAGCAGCCGCCCGTCGGCGAGCACGTCGAACTGGCTGTGCTCGCCCTCGATCGCGCTGGCCTCGATGTTCGCCCGGCCCTTCAGCTCGGCCACGAGACTCGTGGCCCGGCGGTCGTAGCCGTCTCAGACGGGGCAGTAGTAGATCTCGACTCTCATCGAGGCAAGGCTACCGGCGGGCTAGGCGGTCGCGCAGTCGTCGAACCCAAGGCCGCGCGCGATCTCGTCGGCCTCCTCGTCCTCCTGCGCCGCCAGCTCCCCAAGCCGGTCGAGCTCCTCGACGTCCTCTGCGTCCGCGGCGCTGCTCATCTCCCCCAGCCTCTCGACGGCCTGGTCGCCCGTCTCGAGGAAGCGGTCGTACTCCGCCTCCAGGTTCGCGGGCGGCTCGAGCTGGCGCAGCTGGGCGAGCGCGTCGTCGAGCAGCCTCTGGCCCTCCTCGAGCAGGTCCCTCGCCTCGGCGAGGTTCGTCGGCTCGCCGATCGCATCCAGCTGCGCTGCCAGGCCGGCGCAGATCTCGTTCGCCCGCTCGCGGAGCAGTTCCTCGGTGAGCCTGTCGCCGCCGCCGCCACAGCCGGCGGCGATGGCCGCGGCGCAGACAAGGATGGAGGCGGCTTTCGGGCTCATATGGTCTTGAACTGCTCGAACGGCTGGCGGCAATTCAAGCAGTAACGGATCGAGCGGCACGGGGTGGGGCCGAAGATGTTGTCCAGCCGCGTCTCGCTCGAGCCGCAGTAGGGGCAGCGGAAGACGGCGCTCTGGAGCTGGACGAGCGTCGGCGCGGCGGCGCCGCGGGGCGCGGGCGGGGAGAAGCCCGACGCGCGCAGCTGCGCGCGGCCCGCCGGCGTGATCCGGTCGGTCGACCAGGAGTCGTCGAGCACCACCTCGACGTCCGGCTCGAGGCCGAGCCCGCGGATCTTCTCCTCCATCGCGCTGCGCATCGCCTCCTGCGCGGGGCAGCCGAGGAAGGTCGGCGTGAACTCGACGTGGACGCGCTCGCCGTCCAGCTCGACGTTGCGGACGACGCCCAGGTCGACCACGGAGATGACCGGGATCTCCGGGTCCGGGATCTCCGCGAGCGCAGCGAGCACGCGCTCTACCACGTCGCCCCCGGGATGCTCCGCCGCACCATCGTCATCTCCTCCCAGAGCTCCGCGAACTCGGCGCCGTGCTCGCCGGGCTCCCCCACGAGCGGCCGCAGCTCGGCGAGCGCCTCGACGTAGCGCGGCTCGTGCTGAAGCCGGTCGTGCCACATCCGGGCGTGCATCCGGTGGTACGCCTCCTCGCGATCGATCTTGGCGGCGAGGCCGGCGACCTCCGGGTCGTCCGCCTCCTTGAGCGCGGCGATCCGCGCCTCGTCGGCCTCCTCGTAGAGCACGTGGCGCGCGATCGTCCGCGCCCAGTCGTGGACGAGCCGCAGCTCGACGAGGGCCGAGCAGCGGTACTCGCCGGGCCGCCGGTCGAAGGCGAGCTCGTCGGCGGTCGTGCCCAGGTCGCGCGCCGCCAGCTCGTACAGCGCGCGGGCATGGCCGATCTCGTTCTGGGCGATCGAGGAGAAGGCGACGTCCTCCTCCAGGAACGGCGCGATCCCGGTCCACTCCGAGTTGCGCCAACCCAGGATCAGCTCGTCGTCAGCCAGCTCGAGCAGCAGCTCGCTCACGCGCCTCCTTCAGCTTCTCCTTGAGCGGGTAGCCGTCGACGCGGTGGTAGTTCCGCAGGAGCTCGTCGACGAAGTCGTCGATCTCGAGGATCGCGTCGCGCGGCACGACCCAGAGGGCCACGGTCTCGCCGCGTCGCCCGTAGAACTCGCGCGCGTACTCCTCCGCGAACGCGTGGTCGGGCGCGTCCAGCGAGCCGGCGTGCGCGAACGCCTGCCCCTTGCGCTCCTGCCGGAAGACCTCCCAAACGCTCACGCGGCTTCGGCCAGGACGACCTGTCGCACCCATGCCGTCTCTTCCCGGCTCACGCGCCGGAAGCCGAGCCGCTCCTCCGTCTTCGGGCCGTGGCCGGTGACGACGCGCTTCAGCTCGTCCCAGTCGGGCTCGGTGTACTCCCAGACCCCGGTCGCCTCGTCCTTCCGCAACTTCGGGTCGGGGACGGTGAGCCCGAGCTCCCAGATCTGCGGCACGTAGCCGTCGAGGAACTGCTGGCGCGCTTCCTCGTTGCCCTGGCTCTTGATCCGCCAGACGAACATCGGGTCTTCGTCGGCGGCTATCGGGTTGCCGTGGAAGTGCATCAGCGGCCCCCACCAGCGGGTGACGGCCTCCTGGACGAGCTCGCGCTGCTCGTCGGTGCCGTTCATCATCGTCAGCACGACGTCGCGGCCGTGGAGGATGTGGAACGACTCCTCCCAGCAGATCTTCTTCATGATCCGCGCGTACGGCGCGTAGGAGCACTTCAGCAGCGCCTTCTGGCTGATGATCGCGGCCGCGTCCACGAGCCAGGCGATCACGCCGACGTCGCCCCAGGTCTTGGTGGGGTAGTGGAAGACGTTGTGGAACTTCGACTTGCCGGAGACCAGGTCCTCGAGACACTGCTCGCGCGGCTTGCCGAGGTCCTCGACGACGCGGTAGATCAGCTGCGAGTGGCCGACCTCGTCCTGCACCTTGGCGGTCAGGGCGAGCTTCCGCTGGAGGGTCGGCGCGCGCAGGATCCACTCCCGCTCGGGCAGCACGCCCATCAGCTCGGAGTTGCCGTGCATCTCGATGAACTTGATCAGCGACCGGCGGTACTCGTCCGGCATCCAGTCGCCCTGCTCGACCTGGCCTCCCGCCTGCACGTACTCGAGAAACTGCTGCTCGGTCACCGCGGCCTCCTAACGAGCGTTAGGCTTCCGAATCTAGCATGTCCGCGAGGCGGAAAGAGCTAACCAGGGAGGCGGCCCGGCTCTTCGCGGAGAAGGGCTACCACGGCGCCGCGCTCTCGGACATCGCCCAGGCGATGGGCGTCAAGACGCCGTCGCTCTACGCACACGTGGCCTCGAAGCAGGAGCTGCTCTACACGATCATGCGCGAGGGCGCGGATGCCTTCCACGGGGCGCTCGACGCGGTGCCCGAGCCGTTGCCGGTCGTGGAGCGCATCCGGCTGGCGCTGCGCGCGCACCTGCGCGTGGTCGCCGACCAGCTCGATCTCGCGACCGTGTTCGTGCGGGAGTGGCGCTACCTCGAGGGCGAGCGGCGCGAGGAGATCCTGCTGGAGCGCCGCCGCTACGAGCAGCGCTTCCGCGACCTCTTCCGCGAGGGCCGCGAGCTCGGCGAGCTTCGCACCGACCTCGACGAAGCGACCGCGGCGCTGCTAACGCTCTCCGCCGCCAACTGGGCCTACACGTGGCTGAGTCCGGGGCGCGACACCGACGAGCTCGCCGACCGTTTCTTCGCGTCGTTGCTGGATGGCATGCGGGGGTATTCCACGCCGACGTCTTGACTGAATTGTCAGTCAATTGTTCCCCGACTTCTTGACTGATTTGTCAGTCAATTGTTCAGGTTTGGTTTCTGTAATTTCCGGCCAGATCTCCGGCGCCCATTTTCTTAGGCGTCGGGAAAGGTGACGATCACGGCGACCATTGCCAACACGGGCAACGCCGACGCCGGTGCCTCGACGACGCGGTTCGTCCGCAACGGCACGACGCTGATCGGGACGGCCTCCACGCCGGCGATCCCGGAGGGCGGGACGGCCGTCGTCTCGGTCAACTGGGAAACCGCCGGCCAGACCGGCCAGCACACGATCACGATCAGCGCCGACAGCGCGACGGCGGTGGCGGAGTCGAACGAGGGGAACAACGACGGGACGCTGACCGTCACCGTGAAGGGCAACAAGGTGTCGAACGGCTCCTTCACGGCCTCGTCGAACGGCTCGTCGCCCGACAGCTGGAGCTCGTCCGGCCAGACGTCGTACGACGGCAACTCTGCCTCGGCGGGCCCGGGCAGCTCGTGGAGCTCGGATCCGGTCGCGGTCGACCCGGGCACCAGCTACGACCTGGTCGTGTCCGCGGCGGGCTCGATGGGCACCGTGCTCGTCGAGCAGCTCTCGGCGACCGGCCTGGTGCTCGGCTCCGTCAGCCTCCCGGCGCTGGGGACGCTGGACACGCCGATCTCGACGCTCTCCGGCACCGCGCAGGTGCGCATCGTCCTGCTCGGAGGTCTCACCGGCACCACGTTCGACGACGTGGGGCTCTTCGAGCGCTAACGGGGGGGATAGCGTGGCGCGGGGATGACCCGCGCCACGCTCATCGTCAATCCATACGCGAGCCGGGTCGACGAGGCCCGGCTCGCGGCTGTGGTGCGCGCGCTCGGCGACGTGGAGGTGCTGCGGACGGTCGGGCCGGGGCACGCGACGGAGCTGGCGCGGGCGGTCGGGGCCGGGACGATCTGGGTGCTCGGCGGCGACGGCACCTTCAACGAGGTCCTCAACGGGGCGCGCCCCGATGCCGAGCTCGGCATCGTTCCCGGCGGCCGGACGAACGTGCTCGCCCGTGCCCTCGGCCCGGGAACCCGGCGGCGCATCTCGGTCGGCCGCGTCAACGGCAGGCGCTTCGGCTTCGCCGCGGGCGTCGGCTTCGACGCGGAGCTCCTCCGCCGCGCGGGCCGGGGCCGCAGCGACCTCGGGATGGCGGTGACCGCCGCGCGGATCCTGCTCGAGCGGCGCGGCCGGTTCGAGCCCGCGCTCGACATCGCCGGGTTCGGCGAGGCGGCCTTCGCGCTCGTCGCCAACGCCGACCCGTACACGTACGTCGGCCGGCTCGGCATCCACGTCGCCCGCCCGGCCCGCTTCGACCTGGGGCTCGACCTCGTGGCCCCGCCGCGCCTGGGCCTCCGCGACTATCCCGCCGTCCTCCGCTACCTCCTCAGCGGCCGCGGCGGGCTTCTCCGCGGCCACGACCTCGACCGGATCGTGATCACGTGCCGCGAACCGCTCCCGCTCCAGGCGGACGGCGAGGACCTCGGCGACGTGACCGAGGCCGTGTTCGAGGCCGAGCGGGACGCCGTCACGATCCTCGTCGGGTAGATTCGCCCGCGGTGGCCCAGGTACTCCCCGCAGAGCGCGACCTGCGGCGCGTCATCGGGGACGGCGAGACGGTCCCCGACGGCGAGGTCGCCGGCCTCGACGAGCGCGACCTGCTCGAGCTCTACCGCTCGCTGGTGCTGCTGCGCACCTACGACGAGCGCTCGGTCGTCTACCACCGCCAGGGCCGCATCGGGACCTACGCGATCTTCTGGAACCACGAGGCGATGCAGGCCGGCTCGGTCTACGCGCTCGCCGACGAGGACTGGATCTTCCCCAGCTACCGCGAGTCCGCGATCGGGCTGCTGCGGGGGATGCCGGCTGCAACCGTCCTCTCCTGGTGGCGCGGCCATCCCGCCGGCTGGTGGAACCCGGCCGACTACAACGTCGCCTCGATCTGCGTCCCCATCGCCACGCACGTCCCGCACGCTGCGGGGCTCGCGTGGGGCAAGAAGCTGAAGGGGGAGAGCGGAATCGCGATCGCGTACTTCGGCGACGGCGCGACCTCGGAGGGCTCGTTCCACGAGGGCGCCAACCTCGCCGCGGTGATGCGCGCGCCGCTCGTCCTCTTCTGCAACAACAACCAGTGGGCGATCTCGACGCCGCTGTCCGCGCAGACCGCCGCCGACACGCTGGCCGACAAGGCGGTCGGCTACGGGATGCCGGGCGCGCGCGTCGACGGCGGCGACGTGCTCGCGGTCTACGAGGCGACCCGCGAGGCGGTCGAGCGTGCCCGCGCGGGCGACGGGCCTTCGCTGATCGAGGCCGTCACCTACCGGGCAGCCCCGCACGCGACCGCCGACGATCCGTCCGCCTACATCGACGCGGAGCGGGTGGAGGAGGAGAAGGCGCGCGAGTGCGTCGGCCGCTACGAGGGCTACCTGCGCCGCCTCGGCGTCCTCACCGACGCGCACGCGGACGAGATCAAGGAGTGGGCGCTCGAGCTGATGCGCGACGGGATCGCCCAGGCGGAGGCCGAGCCCGAGCCCGACGTCTCGCTCGTCTTCGAGCACGCGTACGCGGAGCCGTGGGCGGGGCTCGCGCACGACCTCGAGGAGCTGCGGAGGATCCTTGGCTGAGAAGTTCCTGGTCGAGGCGGTCAACGACGCGCTGCACGTCGAGATGGAGCGCGACGACAGCGTCATGGTCCTGGGGGAGGACGTCGGCCGCGCGGGCGGGGTCTTCCGCGCGACGGCGGGCCTTCTCGACCGCTTCGGCCCCGACCGCTGCGTCGACACGCCGCTCGCGGAGGCCGGGATCATGGGCGGGGCGGTCGGGCTCTGCATGGCGGGCTGGCGGCCGGTCTGCGAGTTCCAGTACGACGCGTTCAGCTATCCCGCGCTCGACCAGCTGATCACACACGTTGGGCGCTACCGCTGGCGCACCGGCGGGAAGATGGACTTCCCGCTGGTCGTGCGGATGCCCTACGGGGGCGGGGTACGCGCGCCGGAGCTGCATGACGACTCTCCCGAGACCTACTACGTCCACACGCCGGGCGTGAAGGTCGCGATCCCCTCCACTCCGGCCGACGCCAAGGGCCTGCTCGCCGCCGCGATCCGCGATCCCGACCCGGTCGTCATCTTCGAGCCGAAGCTCGTCTACCGGACAGCGCGTGGCGAGGTGCCCGAAGGCGAGCACGTTGTGCCGCTGGGGAAGGCGCGCCTGGCGCGGGAGGGCGACGACCTCACGATCGTCGCCTACGGGACGATGGTCGGGGTCGCCGAGGGCGCCGCCGACGAGCTCGCCGGCCGGGCGTCGGTCGAGGTGCTCGACGTCCGGACGCTGAAGCCGCTCGACGAGGAGGCGCTGCTCGCCTCGGCCGCGAAGACTGGGCGCGTCGTGATCGTCCAGGAGGCCCCGCGCACGTGCGGCTACGCGGCCGAGCTGGCCGCGATCCTGGCCGAGAAGGCGATGCTCGACCTGCGCGGCCCGGTGCTCCGCGTCACCGGCTACGACGTCCCGTACCCGTACTGGAAGCTGGAGGACGCGTACATGCCGTCCGTCGAGCGGGTCGTGGACGCCGCGGAGCGCCTGCTTGCGTTCTAAGACAGCGGTTTGGCGCGGGCTGGACGCGCCGAGGATGGAGATCGCGCACGTGCGTGGCGAACGGGCCCAGGGGACGCAGATCGGGCTTGCGTACGAGCTGCGCTACGCCCTCTCGCCCGGCCGGTTGACGCTCGAGGTGGTCGACGGGGCCGCTGCCGAGCTCGAGCTCGACGGCGCCGACTTCTTCGACCTCGCCTACTCGCCGCTGTTCAACTCGCTGCCGGTCTGGGCGGGGCTCGACGAGCCGCGCGAGTACACGATGCGCTTCGTCGACGTCCCGTCGCTCGAGGTCTCCGAGTCGACGCAGACCTACGAGCCGGCCGGGCCGGGCCGCGTCCGCTTCCGGTCCGGCTCGTTCGAGGCGCTGATCGAGTTCGACGGCGACGGGCTCGTCACGCGCTACGAGGGTCTCGCCGAGAGGGTCGGCTGATCGCCGTCCTGCGCACCACCGGCGACGACGCTCCGCGCGTCTGAGCGCTAGATGCCCCGGTAGGCAAAGTTGATTGGTGTTGCGATGCCGTTGAAGATCTCCTCCGTGATCTCGTGGTGAAAGACGCGTGGGCCGGTGCGCGGCCTCAACCGAGACATGAACGAAGGGCTTGTCCAAGCGGCCGTCTCGACACAAGGCGCGCCCCTCAGACGCACGAGTGCCTCCACCACCGGAAGAAGGTCCGTGTCATGCGAAAAGATGATGGCTACATCGCATCGTCCCGTCAGTACGTGCTCAAGAGCCGCCACTCCCAACTGCACATCGATGCCCTTCTCGACCGGCGGTTCCTGCGGATCCCGCGGGTAGCGCAACGGACGAAGGCGCGGGATCACAATTTCCGGGTTCTCCTTCATCCAGGCTGCAGCCTGCCGCCGGTTTGCGCCGTACCCAATTGGGTCGCGCGTGGAGCTCGGAAGGCCCCGATGTATCTCAAGGCGTACGAGATCCACCGATTCGCCACGGCCGTTACCGCGCGCCAGGATTCGAGCGAGGCGGTACGGGCTGAAGTTGCCGTACTCGTTCGGCATCGCCTCCAACCCGAAAGCCACCCGGGCCGCCTTGTAGGTGTTCTGCCAGTCGATATAGACGGCGACCTGCGGGGGCTGGCGGCTCAAAGTAATAGCCCCGCCAGTGCGGCCGAAGCCGGACGGCGGGGAGGAATGCCCGCACAGTATAGGCGCGTTTCATGGAAATCGAGCGTTCTTCCCACGTCAACACGCGTCCGGCGGCCATAGGCTCGCCTGTAGTGGCCTACGAGTTCAAGCTGCCCGACCTCGGCGAGGGGCTGACGGAAGGCGAGGTCTCCCGCTGGCTCGTCGAGGAAGGCCAAGAGATCGCCGAGGACGATCCGCTCGTCGAGATCCAGACGGACAAGACGACGGTCGAGATCCCGTCGCCCGCCGCCGGGGTCGTCTCCCGCATCCTCGTCGCCGAGGGCGCGGTCGTGCCGGTCGGGACGGTGTTGGTCGTGATCGGCGTCGACGGCGAGGTCGAGCCGCCGGCAGCCGCGGAGAAGGCCCGCGCGACGCCGCTGGTGCGCCGCCTCGCGCAGGAGCTCGGCGTCGATCTCGACGCGCTGAAGGGGACGGGCCCGCAGGGCCGGATCACCGAGGACGACGTGCGCGGCGCAACGGGCCCGCGCGAGGGCCGGCGCGAGCCGATCCGCGGCGTGCGGCGGCTGATGGCGGAGAACATGGCGCGCTCTCACCGCGAGGTGGCGGCGGTTACCTGGGTCGAGGAGTGCGACTTCACCGGCGTGGAGCTCGACCGGCTCGTCCCGCTCGTGCTCAAGGCCTGCGCCGAGGCGCTGAAGGAGTACCCGGAGCTGAACTCGCGCATCGAGGGCGACGAGCTCGTCTTCCTCGACCGCTACGACATTGGCGTCGCCGTCGCCACCGAGGAGGGCCTCGTCGTCCCGGTCGTCCGTGGCTGCGACACCGCCTCGCTCGACGAGCTCGAGACCGAGGTCGCCCGGCTCGCGGAGTCCGCCCGCGCCGGCACGCTCAAGCCCGAGGAGCTGCGCGACGGCACGTTCACGATGACGAGCGCCGGCAAGTTCGCCGGCCTCGTCGTGACGCCGCTGATCAATCCGCCCCAGGTCGCGATCCTCGGCGTCCACCGCGTCGCCGACCGGCCCGTCGTCCGTGACGGCGAGGTCGGCGTTCGCAGGATGGGCAACATCTCGGTGACGTTCGACCACCGCGTGATCTACGGCAAGCGCGCCGCCGAGTTCGGGCTCGCGGTGATCCGCCGCCTCGAGGGCTGAATCCGAACGATGCGCGACACGGACGCGCAGGGCCAGGCGATCTTCCACGTCACCCAGGACGGCCAGTCGGTCGACTACCGGCTGATCGCGTCGGACATCGAGAACGTGCGGCAGGGGCACATCCACTGTGGCCTGCCGACTGTCAACGGCCGATCGTCGTGTGGCTCTATCCCGGCACGTCTCCGCCCGCCGGCCCAGCCGGGGCCGGCCGCCACAACGGCGTGCTCTCGTCGGGGACGTTCACCGATGCGAACGTCATCGACACGCCGCCCAGCACGAACTGCCCGGACGGCGTCGACAGCCTCGAGGACGTGATCGCGCTGCTGAACAACGGCAACGGCTACGTCAACGTGCACACCGACGACGGCGTGGCGCCGCCGAACACCGGCGCGGGGGACTTCCCCGGCGGCGAGATCCGCGGCAACACTCCGTAGGCGTAGACGGGGCGGGGGCGCTCGGCGCTCCCGCCCTGCCGCCTTCAGGCGGCGACCACGTCGCGCAGGTGCGGCTCGAGCATCTGCTCGATCCGCGGCGCGCTCGTCCGCCCCTCGATGCGGGCGACGGCACGCTTGCGCTTCACGAGCACGAGCGTCGGCACCTCGCTCACGCTGAACCGCTCGGCGAGGTCGGGCCGGTCGCCGATGTCCACGAGCGTGACGCGCAGCCGGTCGCGCTCCTTGCGGGCGATGTGGGCGAGCAGGCTCTCCATCCGCCTCGCCGGGCCCGAACGCGCATGCGAGAAGAAGACGAGCAGGGGCCGGGCGTCGTCGGGCACGGAGGGTTCTTCCCCACGGCGGTACATCCCGAAACGGGAGGTACGCTCAGGCGCATGCCCGACGCCACCTGGTACACGGCCGGCCTGGCCCTGGGGCTCGGCGTGGCGCTCGGCGTCTTCGCCGCCGGGCTGCGCCAGGGCATCGCCGCCGTGGCGGGAGGGATCGGAGCGGGCGTCCTCATCGGCGTGCTCGCGTGGGGCTGGCCCGAGGCCGTCGCGGGCGGGCTGGGCGGTGCGGCCGGCGGCCTCGCCGCGACCCAGATCGTCGCCGGCGCGCTCGGCCGAGGAGGGACGCGCACGGCGACCGCGCTGCTCGTCGCCGTCGGAGCCGCGGCCCTGGCGGCGCTGGCGCTCGTCCCCGCCCTCGGCTACGTCGAGGCCATCGTCGTCCCGGCTCTGGCCGCGCGGCTGCGCGCCCGCGCGGGCCGCCGCTACGCGGGCCTGCGGATCCTGTCGCGGTGAAGAAGCTGATCCTGGTCGTGGTCGACGGCCTGACCGCGCAGGCGTTCGAGGACGCGGTCGCGGACGGGCTGGCGCCGACGCTCGCGCAACTGGCCGGGGAGGGCCGTTACCGCCGGTCGCTCTCGGTCTTCCCGTCGCTGACCCCGGTGTGCCTCTCGTCGCTCGCCACCGGCGCGGGGCCGGACGTGCACGAGATCCCGCACCTCGTCTGGTGGCACCGCGGCGAGCGCCGCCTGGTCGAGTACGGGTCGTCGTTCGGAGCCCTGCGGGCGGCCGGGCTGACGCGGTCGCTGCACGACACGATCATCGACATGAACCGCCGCCATCTCGGGGCGGGCGCGACCACGCTCTTCGAGGCGCTCGAGGACGCCGGCCTCGTGCCCGCGGTCGTGAACTTCACCTGCTACCGGGGCCGGACGCGGCACGAGGCGACGCTGCCGGGGGTGCCGTCCGTGCTCGGCCCGCGGCGCTTCTTCTTCTACAACCTCTTCGAGTCCGATCCCACCGGTGCGCCGCTCGCGGTGCGCAACCGCGCGGCGGGCACCGTCGACGACTACGCCGAGGCGGTCGGCCGCTGGCTGGTGACACGGGACGGCTTCGATCTCCTCGTCTACTACCTCTCGGACTACGACTTCGCCTCGCACGCGCTCGGCCCCGACGCCGCCCGCCGGGAACTCGCCCGCGCCGATGCGCGGGTGGGGACGCTGGCGGCGGCGGCCGGCGGCCTCGCCGAGTTCCTCGAGCGTTACGCGGTCGTCGTCTGCTCCGATCATGGCCAGACCCCGGTGCGGGAAGCGGCGCGGCTCCAGGACGCCTTCGCGGGGCTGCCCGGCGTGCGCGTGACCGCGTCGAACCGCGCGGCGATGGTCTACGGCGACGATGCGCGCGCGCTCGCCGAGCGCCTCGTGGGGCATCCGGCCGTCGACGTGGCGGCGTTCCTCGAGGACGGCGAGCTCGTCGCCCAGGGCGACGTCGACGCGCACCCGGACGGTCGCGCCCGCCTCCTGTCGGCGCTGAGGAACCCGAACGCCGGCGAGGTGGTCGTCTCGGCCACCCCGGGCTGGGAGTTCTGGGACGGGGGCGGGCGCCACCACGCCGGCGGCGGGAGTCACGGCTCCCTCGTCGCGGGCGACTCCGAGGTGCCGATGCTGACCGTCGGCCTCGCCGGGGAGGCCGCGAGCATCACCGACGTCGCGCCGCTGGCTCTGGGCCACTTCGGCCTTGGCGTCCGGGTTGCCGCCTAGGATCCCGGCGTGCGTTTCGCCGCTCTTTCCGCGGGGAGAACCGCGCCGTGACGGGAACGGGAGTCTCCCTGCGCTCGCTCCTGAAGCGCCCGGTCGTGCACGAGGGCGTCCGGCTCGGCGAGCCCTCCGACGTGGTGCTCGACACCGAGTCGCTGCGCGTCGTCGGCGTCGAGGTGCTGTGCCCGGACGGGGCGCTAAGGTTCCTGCCGCTGGCGGCGGCGCGCATCCGCGACGACCACATCGCCGTGGGCTCCGCCCTGCTGCTGCTCGAGGAGGGTGACCGCGAGTTCTACCGGCGGCGCTCGCGCCTGTTCAGCACGCTCGTCGGCGCCGCCGTGCAGCGGAACGGGACGCACGCCGGAGCGCTCGTCGACCTGGCGATCGGCTCCGACGGCGTCGTGCTCGCGGTGCGGGCCTCGAACGGCGCCGGCCCGCAGACGCTCGGCGCCGAAGGCGTGACGATCGCCGCTCGCAAGGCGTCAGCGGCCTAGCTCTAGCTAGTCTCGCGCCGGTGGTTGCCGACACCCGCGCCGGGCGCGCGCTCCGGCGCCCGCACAACTGGCTCCAGCTGGGGAAGTTCGCCACCGTCGGCGCGACCGGCTACGTCGTCAACCTGAGCGTCTACGCGACGCTCGTCCACGTCGCCGGCCTCCACTACCTCGCCGCGGCGGTCTGCTCGTTCCTCGTCGCGGTCACGAACAACTACACCTGGAACCGGCTCTGGACGTTCAGGCACCAGCGCGGCCACGTCGCCTACCAGGGCATGCGCTTCCTGGTCGTCTCGGTGGTCGCGCTCGGCGCGAACCTGCTCTTCCTCGCCGCGCTCGTCGCCGCGGGACTGGGGAAGGTGCCCGCGCAGGCGGTGGCGATCGTGCTCGTGACGCCGCTCAACTTCGTCGGCAACAAGCTCTGGTCTTTTCGGTTGAAGTGACCCGCGGCCTCCTCGTCGCCCTGGCCGCCTTCGCCCTCGCCGGGCCGGCCGCGGCGGCGACCACCCCGACGGCGCCCGTCTACGACGGGGAGGGAAACCTCGTCGAGACGCCCTTCGTGCCCCAGGCCGAGCCGGCCCGGCTGACGGAGCGCCGGGCGACGCAGATCTTCCTCGGCCACCCGAAGGTCGCGGCCTGGCTCGACCGGTACCCGCCGAAGCCGACGACCGACGCGATCTTCGACGAGGAGGCGCGCGACTGGGAGGTGAAGGTCTGGTCGGGCGAGGCCGGCCAGGTGGCGGAAGGGACGGTCGACGACGGCAGCGGCGCCGTGCTCGAAGCCTGGACCGGCCCGCAGGTCGCGTGGCGGATGGCGCGCGGCGGCGAGGGGGCCTTCGGCGGGCGGACGATCAACCGGCCGCTCGTCTGGTTCGGGCTGATCGCGCTCTTCCTGGTCGGCCTGATCGACTGGCGCCGGCCGCTCTCGCTCCGGACGCTCGATCTGCTGGCGCTCGCCTCCTTCTCGGCGTCCTTCTGGTTCTTCAACGCGGGTGACGTCTTCACCGCGATGCCGCTCGCCTATCCGCCGCTCGGCTACCTGATCGCCCGGCTCGCGTGGATCGGCACGCGCGGCCGCGCTCCGTGGGGCCGTGCCCTCTGGCCGGTGTGGGCGCTCGCGGCCGCGGCGATCTTCCTGGCAGGCTTTCGCGTCGCGCTCAACCTCGCCGACGGCAACGTGATCGACGTCGGCTACTCGGGCGTGGTGGGCGCCCAGCGGATTGCGACCGGTGAGATGCCGTACGGGCACATGCCCGTCGAGGCGGGACGGAAGGCCTGCGGGCGCGCGGATTCCGCGGGCCGGATCCGCGACCGCATCCAGACGAACGGCCGCTGCGAGCACGCGAACGAGCACGGGGACACGTACGGCCCCGTCACCTACCTCTCGTATCTGCCGGGTTACTGGCTCTTCGGCTGGAGCGGCGACTGGGACTCGCTGCCGGCGGCTCGCTTCACCGCCATCGTCTTCGACCTACTCACCCTGGCCGGGCTCGCACTCGTGGGGCTGCGCTTCGGCGGCCTCCCGCTCGCCGCCGCGCTGGCGTTCGCCTGGACCGCCTTCCCGTTCACCCAGTACGCGTCGAGCGCGAACACGAACGACGCCCTTCTCCCCGCGTTCCTCGTCTGGGGGTTCTGGCTCGTCTCGAGCCCGAAGGCGCGCGGCGCGCTGGCCGCGCTGTCGGGCTGGACGAAGTTCGCATCGCTGATCGTCGCGCCGCTCTGGGCGACCTATCCCGACGGGAGACCCCGGTGGCGCTTCGTGGCCGGCTTCCTCGCCGCGTCCCTCGCGGCGTTCTCGATCCTGCTGCTGGAGTCGAACCCGGTGGAGGCGGCGCGCACGTTCGGTGACCGCTCGCTCGTCTGGCAGATCGGCCGCGAGTCGCCCTTCTCGATCTGGGGCTGGGGCCAGTACCGGGCGGCTGGCATCCCCGATCTGCACCTGCTGCAGCTCGCTCTCCAGGTGCTCCTGGTCGTCGCCGCGATCGTCGTCGCCTTCGTCCCGCGGCGGAAGTCGCCGCTGCAGCTCGCCGCGCTGACGGGCGCCCTGATCGTGGGCTTCGAGTTCGTGCAGACGCACTGGTTCTACCTCTACATCCCGTGGTTCTTCCCCTTCGCCGCGATCGCGGTCCTGGCCGGTGCTCGTTCGCGCTAGCGTCGCTTCGCTGGTGTTCCTCGCGGCCTGGGTCGCGATCCAGCACGGCTTCTACGCGGACGAGCGGATCGACGACACCGCCGTCTACCAGGCCTACGGCGACGCGATCGTGAACGGGGAGCTGCCGTACCGGGACTTCCGGCCGGAGTACCCGCCGGCCGCGCTGCCCGTCTTCGCGGTGCCCTCGCTCGCGCAGGCGGACGAGGGGCTCGCGGCCTACACGCGCGCCTTCGCCTGGGTCATGGCGGCGTGCGGCGTGGCGCTGATCTTCGCCGTCGCCGCGATCAACCGGAGCTGGCCGGTCCTCGGCTTCCTGGCGCTCTGGCCGCTGGCACTGGGCTCCGTGGCGCTCGCCCGCTACGACCTCTGGCCCGCGGCGCTGACCGCGGGCGCGCTCGCCGCGTTCCTCTCGGGTCGCGACCGCCTCGGGGCGGGGACGCTCGCGCTGGCCGTCGCGGCCAAGATCTACCCCGTCGCGCTCGTCCCGCTCGCCGCGGTCTGGGTCTGGCGCCGGGGCAGGCTCGGCGTCTGCGCCGCGATCTTCGCCGCGGTGCTGTTCGCCGTCTTCCTGCCCTTCGCGATCCTCGGGCCGGAGGGACTGGCCTCGAGCCTCGGCCGTCAGCTCTCGCGCCCGCTCCAGATCGAGAGCCTGTGGGCGGCGGTGCTGATCGTGCTCCCCCTCGACGTCGAGATGGTCGGCAGCCACGGCTCGCAGAACATCGCCGGCCGGCTCGGGGACGTCGTCGGCACTGTGGCCACGCTCGTGCAGGTGGCGGTGCTCGCGGCGATCTGGATCGCCTTCGCTCGGGGAGCCGCGACGCGGGAGCGGCTCGTCCGCTACGCGGCGCTGACCCTCGTCGCCCTCGTCGCGCTCGGGAAGGTGCTCTCGCCGCAGTTCCTGATCTGGCTGATTCCGGTCGTGCCGCTCGCGGGCCTCGCGCCGGCCGCGCTGCTGGCGGCGGCGCTCGTCCTGACGCAGACGTGGTTCCCCTACCGCTACTGGGACTACGCGCGCGACTTCGACGGGACCGTGACCGGGCTCGTCCTCGCGCGCGATCTCGTGCTGCTCGCCTTGCTCGGCGTGCTCGCTAGTCCACCGGGACGCGGATGGCTTCGCAGGCGAGTGCCTTTCCTGCGGCGTCGCACTCCACCAGCAGCCCCTCGATCCTGACGTCCCCCTCCGCCGGCTCGAACCGGACCGGTAGGCCCGTGCGCATCCGCTGGATCGCGAGCTCTGCGCGCACGCCGATCACCGAGTCGTGCGGGCCGGTCATGCCGGCGTCGCTGATCGCGGCGGTGCCGCCGGGCAGGACGCGCGCGTCGGCGGTCTGGACGTGGGTGTGGGTGCCGATCACCGCCGTCACGCGGCCGTCGAGCCAGCGCGCCATGGCGATCTTCTCGCTGGTCGCCTCGGCATGGAAGTCGAGGACGACCACGGCCGCCTGCGCGCGCGCCTCGTCCACAAGCTCGTCGACGAGCTCGAACGGCCCCTGGGCGACCTCCAGGAAGAGCCAGCCCATGAGCTGGATCACGGCAACCGGCGTGCCGTCGGCGGCCGTCCCCACCGCGAGCGACCGCCCCGGCGCGTGGCGCGAGAGGTTCGCGGGCCGGATGACTCGATCCGTGCCCGAAAGGTAGGGAAGGATCTCGCGCCGTGCCCACGCGTGGTTGCCAAGAGTGACAACATCAGCGCCCGAGGCGAGCAGGCGCTCCGCGAGCTTCGGCGTGAGCCCCCGCCCGTCGGCCGCGTTCTCGCCGTTGACGATGCAGAAGCCGGCCCCGAGCTCCTCGCGCAGGGAGGGGAGGCGCGTCTCGACGGCGCGGCGGCCGGCGGCGCCGAAGACGTCTGCGACGAAGAGGATTTTCAGGGCAGCGTCAGCGTGGCGGCGGGGCGCACCTCGAGCGAGAGGTGGTTCCCCGCGTCCTGCGTGTACCGCGCGAGCGCCATCCGCTCGACCGAGGACAGGTCGAGCACCGATCCCAGCCGGGTCTTCGCGGCGATCACCGGCGAGCCGACCGTCAGCGCCGGGTCAGGCCGCACGCGAGTGACCGAGACCACCAGCGACGGTGCGCTTGCCGGCTGGATGTCGATCCGCACCCCGAAGGCCCGCCGGTTCACGACCACGTCGCGGATCGCGACGACGGTGCCGTCCACGGGCGAGAACGCGTCCGTGCCCGGAGCCGCGCCGACGGCCAGGGACGAGGTGGCCGGGCCCGGTCCCCCCTCGAGCTGGTACCAGAGGAGCGCGTCGCCGCTCGAGCCGAAGATGCGGTCGCGCAACCGTCCGAACAGGCCCTGGTTGCCGCGCTTGCCCAGCGGCTCCAGCTTCAGCGCCCCCTCGCCCGCTCCGTGGTACCCGATCGCCGTCACGCGCGTCTGCGCGATCGGCATCTGGATCCGCAGCGGCCCGTGGGTCGCGACGATCTGCGCGTGCGGGAGGCCGGAGGCGCCGAGCTCCGCCACGGCGGCCGCGGTGGTCTCCGCCGGCAAGGTCGTCGACGGCGAGCCGAACGCGGTCAGGACCAGCGTCACGACGAGCACGATTGAGACTGCGACGAGGCCGGCGAATCGCTGGAGGCGATGGGTGCTTCCCCTGCGCGCGCGCGTATCCCGCCCGGAAACTCGGGGGTGCGGCATGCGAGGGACCGTAGCGGAGGTCAACTGGGGTTGCAAACTGCGGGATTGTGACATGCCCTGAGCCGATTCGCTGGCCGGTTCCACCCTGAGTTCGTGACGATCCCACGTGCGGGTCGGGGCGGTACGATCAGCGGCCGTGCCGGGCGTCGTCGCCATGCTGCTCGAGGCCCACGTTACGGAGGAGGGCGGACAGACGCCGTGACGCTCGTCCGGGCAGAGGGCGTCGCCAAGCGGTTCGGCCGGCGAACGGCCCTCGCGCCGCTCGACTTCGAGCTGGCGGCGGGCGAGACCGTCGCCCTCGTCGGGCCGAACGGCGCCGGGAAGTCGACGCTGATCTCGCTGCTCGCGCGCGCGACGCGACCGAGCGCGGGGCGCGTGGAGTGGGCGGAGGGGATCCGCGTCGGCTGGGCGCCCCAGCGCGCGGCCCAGTACGCCCGGCTGACAGCCCGCGAGAACCTGGAGCTCTTCGCGCGCCTGGAGCAAGTGCCGGCCGCCGCCGCCGAGGCGCTGCTCGAGCGCTTCGAGCTCCCGTCCGACCGCCTCAGCGGGGAGCTCTCCGTCGGGAACCAGCAGCGGCTCAACATCGCGATCGCGCTGCTCGGCCGGCCCGACGTGCTCCTGCTCGACGAGCCGACGGCGTCGCTCGACCCCGAGCAGCGCCGCCGCCTCTGGGAGACCGTCGGCGACACGGCCGTCCTCTTCGCCACCCAGCGCCTGGACGAGGCCGAGCGGCGCGCCGATCGCGTGATCGCCCTGCGGGACGGCGAGGTCGTCGCCGCATGAGGGCCATCCTCCGCAAGGACCTGCTGCTCCTGCGCCGCTCGCCGCTCCTGCTCGGCCTGCTGCTCGCCTATCCGCTGCTCGTGGCCTTGCTGATCAGCGTCGTCGTGGGCTACGCGAACACGAAACCCCGCGTCGCCCTCGTCGACCGCGACGGGCTGCCCGCGACCGTGGAGCTCGCCGGCGAGAAGTTCGACGTGCGCGAGCTGATCGAGCGCGTGTCGAGCGAGGTCGATCTCGTGGAGATGGCGCCGGACGAGGCCGAGCGGCAGCTCGAGACCGGCCGCGTCGTCGCGGCGGTGGTCGTGCCGCGCGGATTCGTCAGCGACTTGCGGGCGTCCCGCAGCCCGGAGCTCGTGCTCGAGCGCGGGACCGGCGGCCTGACGCCGATCGTGACGCGGGAGATGGAGGCGCTCGTCTTCAACCTCAACCGCGAGCTGCAGGACGCGATCGTCGCCACGAACCTGGGCTACGTCGAGCCCCTGCGCGAGCGGCTCGACCGCACGAGCGAGCTGCTCGGCGAGCTGCCGGCCGGCCCGGGGGTCGAGGAGATCCGCGGCTTCGTCACCGTTGCGGGCCTCGCTCTCGCCCAGACGGAGACCGCGCTGCGCGCCACCGCCTCGCCGATCCGGCTCCGGCTCGCTCCCGAGCGCGGCCGGACGTGGGCGCTCTCCGCGCAGGTGCAGGCCTACGGCCTCGCCCTGGCGATCACCTTCCTCGGGCTCGTGCTCGCGGCCGGGGCGCTCGCCGCCGAGCGCGACGAGAACGTGATCGGGCGGCTCGCGCGGGGCCTGGTCACGCTCGGCCGGCTGGTCTGGGCGAAGGCGGCGCTGGCCGCGGTCGTCGCGCTCGCGCTGGGACTGGCGCTCGCGGTCGTCTTCGGCGTGGCCGTCGAGGTCGGCGACGTGGCGGGCGGCGAGCCCTGGGCGCGGCTACCGCTGCTCGCGGCGGGGCTCGCGCTCGCCGGCGGCAGCGTGGGCGCGCTCGGGGCGCTCGTCGGCGCCCTCGCGCGGGAGGGGAGGACGGCGTCGCTCGTCGCGGTGCTCGTCGTATTGCCGATCCTGCTCGTGGGGCTCGTCCCGCCTGAGGTCTCCCCGGCGGCCGGCTACGTCAGCGACGCCTTCCCGTTCGCCCACGCGGTCGACTTCTTCCTCGCCTCGCTCTACGAGACCGAGCCGTGGCGCCACGTCGCCGAGCAGGCCGCGTGGCTCGCCGCGCTCGGGCTTGCCTACGGTGGAGCAGCCCGCGTGGCAGCGCGTAGGCTTTTGGCGTGAGCACCTTCCCGGTGACGAGGCTCCGCCGGCTGCGGCGCACGGCCGGCCTGCGGGCGCTCGTGCGCGAGACGCGCCTGTCCCTGGACGAGTTCGTCCAGCCGCTCTTCGTCGGCCCCAAGACCGTGCGGAACGAGGCGCTGCCCGCGATGAGCCGGCTCTCGCTCGAGGACCTGGCCGTCGAGGCGGGCGAGCTGGCCGAGCTCGGCGTGTCGGCGGTGATCCTCTTCGGGATCCCCGACGAGAAGGACGATGAAGGCTCCGGGGCCTACGACGACGACGGGATCGTGCAGCGGGCCCTGCGAGTCGTCCGCGAGCGCGCTCCGGGGCTCGTGCTGCTCACGGACGTGTGCCTCTGCGAGTACACGTCCCACGGCCACTGCGGCGTGATCCGCGACGGCGACGTGGACAACGACGAGACGCTCGACCTGCTCGCCCGCACCGCCGTCTCGCACGTCGAGGCCGGCGCCGACGCCGTCTGCCCGAGCGACATGATGGACGGGCGCGTGGGAGCGATCCGCGAGGCCCTGCCGCAGACGCCGATCGTCGCCTACTCCGCCAAGTACGCCTCGGCGTTCTACGGGCCGTTCCGCGAGGCGGCCGACTCGGCTCCGTCCTTCGGCGACCGGCGCGGCTACCAGCTGGACCCGGCCAACGTGCGCGAGGCCCTGCGGGAGTGCGAGCTCGATCTCGCGGAGGGCGCCGACGTGCTGATGGTCAAGCCGGCGCTGCCCAACCTCGACGTGATCCGCGCCGTCCGCGACCGCTTCGACGTCCCGCTCGCCGCCTACAACGTCTCCGGCGAGTACGCGATGGTCAAGGCGGCCGCCGCGCAGGGCTACCTGGACGAGCGGCAGGCCGCGCTCGAGTCGCTGACCGCGATCCGCCGCGCCGGCGCCGACATCGTCTTCTCCTACTGGACGAAGGACCTCGCGAAGTGGCTGTGAGGGCCGGCTCGGGCCTCTGGCGCCGGGCGCGGTCGCTGATCCCAGGGGGCGTCAACTCTCCCGTGCGCGCGATGCGCGCCGTCGGCCTGGACGAGCCGGTCTTCATGCGGAGCGGCGAGGGGGCGTGGATCGAGGACGTGGACGGCAACCGCTACGTCGACTGGGTGATGTCGTGGGGGCCGCTGATCTTCGGTCACGCCGACCCGGAGACGGTCGAGGCGATCCAGGAGGCGGCCGCGCGCGGCACAACCTTCGGCGCGCCCACCGAGGCGGAGGTCGAGCTGGCCGCGGAGATCGCGGACGCCGTGCCGTCGGTGGAGAAGGTGCGCCTCGTCTCCTCAGGCACGGAGGCGGCGATGAGCGCGCTGCGCCTGGCCCGCGCCTTCACGCACCGCGACCGGATCGTCAAGTTCGCCGGCTGCTACCACGGCCACGCCGACGCGCTGCTGGCGAGCGCGGGCTCCGGCCTCGCGACGCTCGGCCTCCCCGCGAGCGCAGGCGTCCCCGTCCCGGTGACGAGGGACACGGTCGTCTGCCCGTACAACGACGCCGACGCGGCGGCCGACGCCTTCATGCGCTACGGGGAGGGGATCGCCTGCGTGATTGTCGAACCGGTGGCCGGGAACATGGGCGTGGTGCCGCCCGCCCGCGGCTTCCTCGAGACGCTGCGCGCGCTCTGCGACGCGGCCGGCGCGCTGCTCGTCTTCGACGAGGTGATCACCGGCTTCCGCGTCGCGCGCGGCGGCGCGCAGGAGCGCTACGG
>JBBDWU010000020.1:0-1014 GCA_040902725.1 Gaiellaceae bacterium
CGCGCTTCGACGCGCCGCTGCGCGCCCGGGTCGACGCGGGCGCTGCCCGCACGGGGAAGCTCGGCGCGATCCTGCGCGAGCTCGGTGCCGCGGAGGTCGCGCTCCGCCAGAGCGCCGAGGACGCGGCACAACGCTCGACGGAGATCGAGATCGAGCTGACCCGCATCGAGGCGGAGGCCGCGGACGCCAGCCGCAGGCTCGAGGAGGCCGGCGCCGAGCCGTCGGAGGGCGACGACCGCGACGAGCTCGCCGTCCGCGCGGAGCGGCTGGAGCAGCGCCGCATCCAGCTCGGACAGGTGAACCCGCTCGCGAAGGAAGAGTACGAGGCCGAGAAGGAGCGGCTCGCCGAGCTCGAGGTGCAGCGCCAAGATCTGGAGCAGAGCCTGAAGGAGCTCGCCGACCTCCGTGACGAACTGGCCGAGACGGTCGAGCGCCGCTTCGCCGACACCTTCCATGCCGTCGCCGAGCACTTCGAGGACGTCGCCGCGACGCTGTTCCCCGGCGGGGATGGCCGGCTGCGGCTCGTCGAGCCGGACGAGGAGGGCGGAGAAACCGGGGTGGAGGTCGAGCTGCGCCCGGCGGGCAAGAAGATCACGCGCCTCGGGATGCTCTCGGGCGGCGAGAAGGCGCTCGGCGCGATCTCGTTCCTGTTCGCGCTCTTCCTCGCGAAGCCGTGCCCCTTCTACCTCCTCGACGAGGTCGAAGCCGCGCTCGACGACGCCAACATCGGCCGCTTCGTCGCGTTGCTGCGGCGCTACGCCGACCGGGCGCAGTTCGTCGTGATCACGCACCAGAAGCGGACGATGGAAGCCGCCGACGTCCTCTACGGCGTCACGATGGGCGGCGACGGCATCTCGCAGGTCGTCTCGCGCCGCTTGCCGCGCGAGGACGCCGCGGCAGTTGCCGGCTGACGATCCGGCCTAAGGTCGGCCTAGTACGTTGCCTCCTCGATCTCGGGCGCTCGCGCGCGAGCTCCGCCACCCGCTCCCACGTGATCATGCGCTGAGGCTAACG
>JBBDWU010000021.1:0-25475 GCA_040902725.1 Gaiellaceae bacterium
CTCGAGTCGAAGAAGATCTCGAAGACGAACGCGGTCACGTCCATGCTCGACTACGACCTGGGCGACGGCAACGTGCACGTCGGCCCGTCCGATCACGTGCCGTGGCTGACCGACCGGAAGTGGGCCTACATCCGCATGGAGGGCTCGTCGTTCGGCGACGTCCCGCTCAACGTCGAGCTGAAGCTCGAGGTCTGGGACTCCCCGAACTCGGCCGGGATCGTGATCGACGCGGTGCGGCTCGCCAAGCTGGCGCTGAACGACGGCGTCGCGGGGGCGCTCGAAGGACCGAGCGCGTACCTGATGAAGTCGCCGCCGAAGCAGATCGTCGACGACGCGGCCTACGAGGCCGTCGAGACGTTCATCAAGCAGCACGCCCGCAAGCAGAAGAAGGCTGCGAAGGCCTGAAGATCGAGGAGGCTCGTCGGGGAGGGCTAGAGTCCCTCCCTGATGGGCCTCCGCATCTGCCTCGTCACGCCGTTCGCGTGGTCGCGGCCGCACGAGGTCAACGACCACGTTGCGGGCATCGCCGCCGAGCTACGGAAGCTCGGCCACCACGTCACCGTCGTCGCCCCGTCCACGCGCGCGTCCGACCTGCGCGCGGGGCGGCGCGCGCTCCAGCGCGGCGAGGAGGCGGACGTGATCGCCGTCGGGCCGGCCGTGCCGATCTCCCGGCGGAGCCGGATGGGCGTGCCGGTCGGCGTCCGCGCGAACCTGTCGCTCGCGCTCGCGGGCGGCCACTTCGACGTCGTCCACGGCTTCGAGCCCGCGCTGCCGAGCCTCTCCTACCTCGCGCTGCGCGACGGGCACGCGCTCGCGGTGGGCACCTTCTTCTCGCCCGAACGGCTGTCGTACCCGCCCGGCCGCGCGCAGCGGGAGCGCCTGCTCGCGCGCCTCGACGCGCTGGTCGCGGTCTCGCCCGAGATCGCGGCCGCGGCGGCCCTCCGCTTTCCCGGCGACTACCAGCTCGTCTCGGAGGGCGTCGACACGGAGCTGTTCGCTCCCGGCCGGAAGCGGAAGCTGATCGTGCTCGAGTGGCGCCCGGTCGAGGCCGCGTTCGCGCGCGCGGCCGTGCGGACGATGCGCGAGCTGCCGGGCTGGGATCTGCTGGTGCTCCGGTCGAAGCCGCTGACGCAGCGCCCGTACGTTCCCCGCGCCCTCGCCGGGCGGATGACGGTGCGGACCGCCTTCGGCGCGGCGGCGCGCGCGGCGATCCTCAAAGACGCGGCGATCTTCGTCCCCGCGCCGGGCGGCATGAGCCGGCTGCGGCTCGAGGCCTCGGCCGCGGGCTGCGCGCTCGCCGATCCCCCCGGCGTCGAGCAGCAGCCGGAGCTGGCGGCGGCGGCGATGGCGCGGCTGGCCGAGGACGAGCCCTACCGGGCCCGGATGGCCACGGCGGCGCGCGCCGAGGCCGAGACGCAGACCTTCGCGGCGGCCGCGGCGGAGCTGGACGCCGTCTACCGCCGGCTCGCCCGCCGGCGCCGGCCGTCCCGAGGCGACGGCGACCCGCTCGCCGACCGTCCCTGGATCCTGGCCGACCTGCACATGCACACGTCCTGGTCGTTCGACTGCGCCGTCGAGGCGGCCGACCTGGTCGAGCATGCCGAGGCAGAGGGCCTGGGCGCGATCGCGGTCACCGACCACAACGCGTTCGGCGGCGCGCTCGAGGCGGTCGAGCTCGCGCGCGGACGGGACCTCGTCGTGATCCCGGGCGAGGAGGTGAAGACAGATGGGCAAGGCGAGGTGATCGGTCTGTTCCTGCGCGAGGAGATCCCGCGGGACCGGTCCTTCGCCGACACGATCGCGGCGATCAAGGAGCAGGGCGGGCTCGTCTTCCTTCCCCACCCCTTCGACCGCCTGCACACGATCCCCGACTCGGCCACGCTCCACCGGCACCTGGCCGAGATCGACGTCTTCGAGGTCTACAACGCGCGGCTCCTGTTCGAGAACTACAACGACGAGGCGCTGCGGTTCGCGCGCAAGTACAACCTGACGATGGGTGCCGGCTCGGACGCGCACGTGCTGCAGGGGGTCGGCACGGGCGCCCTGCGCATGCGCGCATTCGACGGCCCCGAGGAGTTCCTGGTGAGCCTCCGAACGGCCCAGGTGCTGCGGCGGCCCAAGTCGCTCGTGTACCTCCAGGGGCTCAAATGGATGGCCCAGGCCAAGGAAAGGGTCCGGTAGAGGAGAAGACAACCCAGGCTCCGTGACCGCCGCCGTGTCCAAAGACGAGATCTACGAGCGGTACCTCCAGAAGGCCATCACCGAGATCAACGAGCTCGGCGACGAGATCGCTCAGGCCGGCGGGGGGAACCGCGTCCCCGTGCTCGGATCCGGGCATCCGATGGCGGACATCTTCCTGCTCAAGTACGGGCCGCAGCACCCGGAGCTGCAGGAGGGGGTCGCCTTCTTCGGCCGCGCCGGCCAGGCGATCCTCAAGTCGCTCCAGCGGCTTCGGGTCGACCCGATGTCGATCTACGGGACGAACTGCCTCAAGTTCGCGGACTCGACGGAGGAGGAGTGCCGGCCATGGGTGCGGCGCGAGCTGCACATCGTCCAGCCGAAGCTGCTCGTGGTGATGGGCGACGACGCGCTGGCCTTCGTGAACACGATCGAGTTCCCGCTCGCGGACGCGCTCGAGCCGCGGCTCGGCGAGCTCCAGCGCTACACGCCGACGATCGAGGGCCTGGTCGTCCCCGACCTGGACGCCTCGCTCGACGAGCAGGCGGGGAAGACGGCGTTCTGGAACGCCTTCAAGGTCGTCGGGACCTGGTGGGGCGAGCTGCCTCCGTACTAATCGTCGCCGGCCTGGCGGCGTGGTACGTCTACTACGACGAGCTGCCGACCTTGCCGACAGGCGCGAACGTCGCGCTCGTCTCCGCGGTGCTGCTGCCGGCGACCTTCGCCCTCGTGTGGCTGGCGCTGCCGATGCGGGACGCGCGCGGGCTGCCGGCGGTGGGAGCGGCGCTGGCGATCCTCGCCGCCGTCTGGCACGTCGCCGACTGGGAGATCGCGGCCAACTTCGCCAAGCTCGGCGCGGCGACCGCGGTCGCGTGGTGGTTCCTGGCCTACTTCGAGCGGCTCTCGTGGGTCGTCGCGGTCGCCGCCGCCATCCCGTTCGTGGACGCGATCTCCGTCTGGCGGGGCCCGACGCAGCACATCGTCACCGAGCGGCCGCAGCTGTTCGACGCCCTCTCTTACGGCATTCCGGTACCGCACGAAGTGTTCGCGCTCGGGCTGCCGGACATCCTCTTCTTCGCGCTCTTCCTGGCGGCGGCCGCGCGCTGGCGGCTGCGCGTAGGGGCAACCTGGGCGGCGATGCTGCTTTCGTTCGGGATCACGATCGTGCTCGCCGTGTGGACGGATCCCTTCGGCATCGGCGGGCTCCCGGCCCTGCCGGGGCTCTCGCTCGCCTTCCTCGCGGTGAACGGCGACCTGCTCTTGCGCCAGCTCCGACGACGCCCCGAACGCGAGTAACTGTTACTTGCGTTCGAGCAGCGCGACCGTCTCGACGTGCGGTGTGTGCGGGAACATGTCCACCGGCCGCGCCTTGACGAAGCTGTAGCCGTACTCGCCGCAGAGCACCTTCGCGTCCGAGGCGAGCGTGGTCGGGTTGCAGGAGACGTAGACGATGCGCCCGGCGCCGATCTCCCCCAGCCGCCGCAGCGCCTTCCCGGCCAGCCCCGCCCGCGGCGGGTCGACCACGACGACGTCCGGCTCCCCCGAGCGGTCGCGTAGCTCCTCCGTCACCTGCCCGACGTTTCCGGCGAAGAACGCGGCGTTCATGACCCCGTTGAGGTCGGCGTTCTCGAGCGCGCAGGCGACCGACTCCTCGGAGACCTCGATTCCCCACACGGTCAGCGCCCGCGGCGCCATCGTCAGTCCGATCGTCCCGATCCCGCAGTAGAGGTCCCAGACCGTCTCGCCCCCGGTCAGCCCGGCGTACTCGCCCGCGAGCTGGTACAGCCGCTCGGCCATCGCCGTGTTCGTCTGGAGGAAGACGTTCGGGCGCACGCGCACGCGCAGCCCGCACAGCTCCTCCTCGATCCACTCCTCGCCCCAGAGCAGCTTCGTCGGGAGGTTCGTCACCTCGGCCGGGGTGTCGTTGACCGACCAGTGGATCGAGCGCACCTCCGGGAAGCGCGTCAGCACCTCGACGAGGTAGCCCGACTCGAACCGCTCCCCCTTCGCCGTGACGAGCTGGACGAGCGCCTGGCCCGTGTTCCGGGCCTCGCGGACGACGAGGTGCCGCAGATACCCGGTCCCCTCCGCCTGGTCATAGGCCTCCAGCTGCTCCTCGCGCGCCCACTCCCGCACCGCGTTGCGGATCGCGTTGCCGAGATCGGTCGTAAGCCAGCACTTCTCCACCTCGAGCACCTCGTCCCAGCGGCCGGCCTTGTGGAGGCCGAGCGTGGGCCCGTCCACGTACTGGGCGAACGAGTACTCCATCTTGTTGCGGTAGTGGAAGACGGACTCGGCGGGCAGGAGCGGCTCGAGCGGCGGCTCGGCGATGCCGCCGATGCGGGCGAGCGCGTCGCGCACCTGGTCCGCTTTCGCCTCGATCTGCGCCTCGTACTCGAGGTCCTGGAAGCGGCAGCCGCCGCAGGCCGGGTAGTGGGCGCACGGCGCGTCCACGCGGCGCGCTCCGGCGCGGACGACCTCCACGGCCAGCGCCTCCGCGTGGTTGCGCTTGACCTTGGTGACGCGCGCGCGAACCGTGTCACCAGGCAGCCCGCGTCGCACGAAGACGACGAAGCCGTTCAGCCGCGCCACGCCGTTGCCGCCGTAGGCGAGCGACTCGACCGTGAGCTCGAGCTCCTCGTCCTTGCGCACGGGAGCGGCCATGCGGCCAGCGTACCCGGCCTAGCGCTTCAAGCTCTCGATCGCCTCGAGGATCTGCCGCAGCTCGTCGTCGCGCTGCTGCTCTCGCAGGCGGTCCCGGCTCGCCTGGCGCGTCGCGGCCAGGAGGATCAGCGGCGCCGCGTAGGCCGCCTGGGTTGAGAAGGCCAGGTTGAGCAAGATGAATGGATAGGGATCCCAGTCGAGGCTGAGCGCGAGCGAGTTGAGCACGATCCAGACGATGACCAGGATGGTCTGGCCAACGATGTAGCCGGGCGTGCCGAAGAAGCGGGCGGCGCGCTCCGCGCCGCGACCGAAGGCGTCGTGCCCGAAGGCGCCGTGATGAGGCTCCATGCGCGGAACGCTAAGGGGCGCTCAGGACAGCGCCGGAAGCTCGAGCCCTTGCTCCTCGAGCACGCGGCGCAACGGAGGCCGTTCGAGCAGGCGCAGGAAGTACGCCCGCACGTTCGGGCGGTCCCACGCCGGACGGTCGAGCCGGCGGCCCCAGCGGACGAGCATCCACAGGAAGAGGTCGGCGACGGTGCGGTCGTCGCCGACGAGCCACGTGCGACCGGCAAGCTCGCCGTCGATCCAGTCGAAGTGCTCCTCGAGCGCCGCTCCCTCCCGGACGGCGTCGGCGCCGTACCGGTGCGGATAGAAGAAGCGCATGAACGCCGGCTGCAGCGTGTTCGTCAGGTACACCAGCCACCGGTAGACCTGCGCGCGCTCGCGCTTGTCGTCGGGAAGCAGGCGCGCCTCCGGGAACCGCTCGGCGAGGTAGAGCATGATCGCCGCGGACTCCGTCAGGACGAAGTCGCCGTCCTCGAGGGTCGGCACGCGTCCCGCCGGATTCAGGCGGAGGAACTCGGGATCGGCTTCTGCAGGATCCTCGAAACCGACCTCGGCCAGCTCGTAGTCGACACCGATCTCGGCGAGCGCCGCGTGCGGCGCGAGCGCCGCGCTTCCCGGCCGGTACCAGAGCCTCATGCGAGGGTTGTGACGAGCACCTGCCGCTCCCGAGGCCCGTCGAACTCGCAGAAGAAGATCCCCTGCCAGGTACCGAGGGCGAGGCGGCCGCCGTCGAGCGGGACGAGCACCTGGGGGCTCAAGAGCGACGCGCGCACGTGGGAGGGTGCGTTCGGCCCGTCGGGATCCTCGACGTGCTTCCAGGACCAGCCGTCGTCCACGATCTGCTCCATCGCGGCCTCGAGGTCGTGCGCGACGGCCGGGTCGGCTCCCTCGTTGATCGTCACCCCCGCGGTGGTGTGCGGGACGTACACCAGCGCGGCGGAGGCGCCGTTCGCGCCCTCGAGCGCCGCTTGCACCTCGCGCGTGATGTCGACCAGCTGGGTGCGCCGTTCCGTGCGGACGGTGAAGCTGCGCACCCCGTTATCCTACGGCCAGTGCCGATCGAGCCGCCCTCGGAACGCCGTCTCGAGGAGCTGCGGACCGACGCCGACCGCTTCATGGCGGAGCTGGACGAGGAGTACTACCTCCACTACGCCGGCCTCAAGGAGACGCTCGACCTCCAGCCGATCTACGCGCGGCACTCCCAGCTGACCGAGCTGGAGACCGCGCAGGAGGTCGGGACCGTGGTGGACGGAAACCGGCAGCGACGCGAGCTCTGGCGGTTCGTCAGCGAGGGATATCTCGGCGGCATCACGCGCGAGTTCGCCGAGCTCGAGGCGAAGCTCGAGGCCGAGCTGACGGCCCAGGTCGACGGCGAGACCGTCAGCTTCCGAATGCTCCGGCCGACGCTCGCCAACGAGCCCGACCGCGAGAAGCGCCGGCGCCTCGACGAGATCCGCACCTCCCTGGGCGAAGAGCACCTGAACCCCGTCCATCTCGAGGCCGCCGCGGCGATCCGCGAGGGCGTCCGGCAGCTAGGCGCGCCGACCTACCTCGAGCTCTACCGCGACCGCTTCGGGATGCAGCTGGACGAGCTCGCCGCGCAGTGCCGCACCTTCCTCGACGAGACCGAGCGGCTCTGGGAGCAGGCCGGCGACCGGCTCTACCGCGAGCGCGCCGGCGTGTCGCTCGACGAGGCGGAGCGCTGGGACACTCCCCGCGTCTTCCGCGCGCCCAACTGGGATCCGCAGTTCCCCGCCGACAAGATGGTGCCCGCCCTCGAAGGGACGCTCGCGGACTTCGGGATCGACCTCTCCGCGCAGGAGAACGTCCACCTCGACGTCGAGCAGCGGCCGCTGAAGACGCCGCGCGCCTTCTGCGCGCCGATCGAGGTCCCTGAGAAGGTCATGCTCGTGATCCAGCCGATGGGCGGGCCCGACGACTGGCGGGCGCTCTTCCACGAGGCCGGCCACACCGAGCACTTCGCGCACACCTCAGCCGACCTGCCCGTGGAGCACCGGCGGCTGGGCGACAACGCGGTCACCGAGGGCTGGGCGATGCTGCTCCAGCACCTGACCGACGAGCCCGCCTGGCTCACGCGGCGGCTCGACTTCCCGCGGCCCGAGGAGTTCGCCGCCGAGGGCGCGACGGGGCTGCTGCTGTTCGTCCGCCGCTACTGCGCGAAGATCCTCTACGAGCTCGAGTTCCACGCAGCCGAGGACCCGACCACGATGCAGAGCCGCTACGTCGAGCTGCTCACGGACGCGCTCAAGATCTCCCCGAGCCCGACGGACTACCTCGCCGACATCGATGCCGGCTTCTACGTCTCCTCGTACCTGCGCTCCTGGGCGTTCGAGTCGCAGCTGCGCGAGTTCCTGCGCGAGGAGTACGGGACGGAGTGGTTCGCCCGTCGCGAGGCAGGCTCGCTGCTCCGAGAGCTCTGGGAGCTCGGCCAGCAGCCGACGGCCGAGGAGCTCTTGAAGGACGTCACCGGGCAGACGCTCGAGATGGCGGCCGTCGCCGGGCGCATCCGCGAGTTCCTCTGACCCTTTCGACGGTCGAGGACGCCGCCGCGTGGGTCGACGAGGTCGGGATCGGGCTGCTCTTCCCGAGCGCCGACCACGTGCTGCGGTCGCTCTGGGAGGCGGTCGCCGGCGACACCGACGTCAGCTGGGCGGTTCGCGATGAGGACGGCGTGTTCGTCGCCTTCACGCCGGCGATGGAGAAGGTCTGGGCGTGGAAGGACGAGCTGCCTCGGCGCCGGCTCGCCTGCATCGGCCTGCACGTCGTGCGGACGACCGGCCTCGTCGCGCCGCGGCTGGTCCCCGCGCTCTACGCGCTGACCGGTCGGAGCGGTGCGCTGGAGGACTTCCGCGACGAGGAGCTCGAGCCGCTGCAGCGGGAGGTTGCGGAGGCGGCGCTCGAGCTCGGGCGCCCCACGAGCCGCCGGGAGCTGCGTCTGCTTGTCGGCCGGGAGAAGCGCCACGTCGATGCGGCGGTGAACGTCCTCCAGCGGAAGCTGATCCTCACGAACGCGGGTCGCGACGACACGGGGAGCGGCTGGGCCTCGACGCTCCATGACCTCTTCGCCCGGCGCTGGCGCGCGCGGCTGCGGAGGATCCCGCCCCGGGAGAAGGCGTTACGCGCGTTGACCGAGCCCGTCGTCCGCGCCGCCGGGGACGTGTCCGTAGCCGACCTCGCGGCGGCGTTACGGCTGCGGCGGCGCGAAGCGTCCACGGTGCTGGAGGAGCTCGAGGCGGCCGGTGCGCTCGAACGCCGCGACGAGGACGGCGTTGCCGTTTGGGTGGCGCGGCGCGAGACTTAGGCAATGGAGATCCCCGAGACCCGGTACGCCCGCAGCGGCGACGTCAACATCGCCTACCAGGTCGTGGGCGAGGGCGGGCACGACGTCGTCTACATCCCCGGATTCGTCTCCAACGTCGAGCTGAACTGGCAGCACCCGCTGTTCGCGGCGCTGAACGAGCGGCTGGCGTCGATGGCCCGGCTGATCGTCTTCGACAAGCGCGGCACGGGCCTCTCCGACCGCGTCCAGGGCATCCCTTCGCTCGAGGTGCGGATGGACGACGCACGCGCGGTGATGGACGCGGCCGACTCGGAACGGGCCGCGCTCGTGGGCGTTTCCGAGGGCGGCCCGATGACCTTCCTGTTCGCGGCCACGTACCCCGAGCGGACGACCGCCGCCGTCGTCTACGGCACGAGTCTCGGCGTCTGGACACCGGAGACGCCCTGGCTGAGCACGCGCGAGCAGACGCTGGCGCGGCTGTCGGAGGCCGAGGGGCGGTGGGGGTCGCTCGAGTACACGCGGGAGTGGGTCGCCGTGAGGTCGCCGAGCCTTGCCAACGACGAGGAGTACGTCCAGTGGATTGCCACGTATCTTCGGGGCAGCGCCAGCCCCGGCGCGGTCGCCCAACTGAGGCGCATGAACGCGGACATAGACATCCGGCACGTCCTGTCGGCCGTGCGAGTCCCCACCCTGCTCGTCCACCGGACGGAGGATCCGATCCCGGTGGCCAACGCGCGCTATATCGCCGAGCGTGTTCCGGGCGCCCGTTTGGTGGAGATCCCGGGCCGCGACCACGCACCCTGGTACGAGTACGACCAGTGGCTCGACCCGGTTGAGGAATTTCTCGGCGAGGTCTGGGCGGCTGAGCCCTGGGACGCCGACGAGCCCGACCGCGTGCTAGCGACCGTCCTCTTCACGGACATCTGCGGCTCGACCGCCCGCGCGGCCGAGCTCGGCGACCGAGGCTGGCGCGAGCTGCTCCAGCGCCACCACCAGCTTGTCCGCACCCAGCTAACGCGCTTTCGCGGCCGTGAGGTCGACACCGCGGGCGACGGCTTCTTCGCCACCTTCGACGGCCCGGCCCGCGCGGTCCGCTGTGCCCAGGCGATCGCCTCGGCGGTGCAGGACGTGGGCATCGACATCCGCGCCGGCCTCCATACCGGAGAGGTCGAGCTCGAGGGCGACGGCGTGCGCGGGATCGCAGTCCACATCGGCGCGCGCGTCGCGTCGGAGGCCGGGCCCGGCGAGGTGCTCGTCTCCTCGACGGTGAAGGACCTCGTCGCGGGCTCGGGGCTCGAGTTCGAGGAGCGCGGCGCCGCCGAGCTGAAGGGCGTGCCCGGCGAGTGGCGGCTCTTCGCCCTGCGGAGCTAGCCAATAGCCGCCACCTACTTGCGCTTGTGTTCCATCGCACGAGTCGCCCGCAACTCGTGATTTGCAACGCAAGCGCAGGCTTGCGGGCGGTTAGAGAGAGCCGCCGGCCGCCGTGGGGGCGGCGCCGGAGGGCTCGGCCGCGGCGACGCTCGTCCGGGCCAGATACTCCTCCACGAGCAGCAGGTTCTCGCGCGACCGCTCCACGATCGCGAGCAGGCTGGACATGCTCGCGACCTCCTCGCGCTGCTCCTCGAAGAACCAGTGCAGGAACTGCTCGCCGACGAGGTCGTTGTCCTCGCGGGCGATGCCGGCGATGCGGGCGATGTCCGCCGTGACGCGCTTCTCCTGCTCGAGGGCCAGCCGGACCGGCTCGACCGCGTCGCCGAACTCGGTCTTCGGGGCCTCGACGCCGGGCACGACGACGCGCTCGCCCGAGTCGAGCAGGTACTGCACCATGATCATCGCGTGGTTCCGCTCCTCGACCGCCTGGCGGTAGAAGTGGGACGCCAGCTGTTGGAGGGTCTCCGCGTCGTAGTAGACGGCGATCGCGACGTACTGCTGGGAGGCGGCGTACTCGCGCGCGATCTGCTCGTTGAGCGCGTCGTGGAAGCGGCCCATGCGGCGACTCTACCGAGTCGGTCCGTCCATCCGGCTCTGCATACTCCGCACCGATGGGGAGGACTCGGGTCCTGATCGCGGGCGCCGCCGGCCGCGACTTCCACAACTTCAACGTCGTCTACCGCAACCGGCCCGATGCCGAGGTCGTCGCCTTCACAGCCACCCAGATCCCCAACATCGACGACCGCGTCTATCCGGGAGCGCTCGCAGGGCCGCTCTACCCGGAGGGGATCCCGATCCTCCCGGAGCACGAGCTCGAGACGCTCGTCCGCGAGCACGAGATCGACGAGGTCGTCTTCGCCTACTCAGACGTCACGCACGAGCACGTGATGCACATCGGCTCGCGCGCGCTCGCGGCCGGCGCCTCGTACCGCCTGCTCTCGCCCGCTGAGACGATGCTCGCCTCCACCAAGCCGAGCGTGGCGATCTGCGCGGTGCGCACGGGGTCCGGGAAGAGCCAGACGACGCGGCGCGTCGCCGCGCTGCTGCGGGACGCGGGCCGCAAGGTCGCCGTCCTGCGGCACCCGATGCCGTACGGCGACCTGACGCGCCAGGCCGTCCAGCGCTTCGAGCGCTACGAGGACCTCGACGCCCACGACCCCACGATCGAGGAGCGGGAGGAGTACGAGCCGCACCTCGCCGAGGGCAACCTCGTCTTCGCCGGCATCGACTACGAGGCGATCCTGCGCCAGGCGGAGCAGGAGGCGGACGCGATCGTCTGGGACGGGGGCAACAACGACACGCCCTTCGTCCGCCCGAACCTGCACATCGTCGTCGTCGACCCGCACCGCGCCGGCCACGAGCTGCTCTACCACCCCGGCGAGACGAACCTGCGGATGGCGGACGTGTGCGTCGTGAACAAGGTCGATAGCGCTGAGCAGGCCGGGATCGACGCCGTGCTCGCCTCGATCCACGAGCACAACCCGAATGCGACCGTCGTCCTTGCCGCCTCCCCGATCACCGTCGAGGAGAACGGCGTCAAGATCGAGGGCAAGCGGGTGCTCTGCATCGAGGACGGGCCCACGCTCACCCATGGCGAGATGACGTTCGGGGCGGCTGTGCTTGCCGCGCGGGCCAACGGGGCCGCCGAGCTCGTCGACCCGCGCCCGTTCGCGGTCGGCTCGATCGCCGAGACCTTCGCCGCCTACCCCAACGTCGGGCCGCTGCTGCCGGCGATGGGCTACGGGCAGAAGCAGATGGACGAGCTGCGGGAGACGATCGAGCGCTCGGACGCCGACGTCGTCTTGATCGGGACGCCGATCGACCTCCGGCGCCTGATCGACTTCGACAAGCCGGCGCTGCGCGTCACCTACCGGCTCGACGAGGTCGGGGAGCCGACGCTCGCCGACGTGCTGGCCGCATACGGCCTGATCGAGGCCGAAGCGCTGGTTTGAGGACCGTGGTCGCCCTGGGCGGGCACCTGCTCGCCCACGACGGGCTGGAGGACATCGGCGCCGCGCTCGACGCGCTGGCCGGCGACGAGCTCGTCTTCACACACGGCAACGGCCCCCAGGTCGGCGAGCGCTACCCCGATGAGGCTCTGCACGCGGCGGTCGCGCGGACGCAGGCGGAGATCGGCGCGGAGCTCGCCGTCGCGCTCGAGGCCGTCTGCGTGATCACCCACGTCGTCGTCGATCCCGCCGACCCGGCGTTCGGCGAGCCGACCAAGCCGATCGGGCCGTGGCTCGACGAGCGGCCCGACGGTGACGTGATCCACGACGAGGAGCGCGGCTGGCGTCGCGTCGTCGCCTCGCCGCCGCCGCTCGAGATCGTCGAGCTCTCGGCGATCCGCGCGCTCGTGGAGGCCGGCGAGCGCGTGATCGCGTGCGGCGGCGGCGGGATCCCGGTGGCCGGGGGCCGTGGCGTCGACGCCGTCATCGACAAGGACCGGGCCTCGGCGCTGCTCGCCGAGGGGATTGGCGCGGAGCGCCTAGTCGTCCTCACGGACGTGGACGCCGTCCTCGACGGCGGGGGAGCACCGATCGAACGGCTGACCCCCGCCGAGGCGGAAGCGCTCGTCCCGTCGCTGCCGGCCGGCTCCATGGGCCCGAAGGTCGAGGCGTGCGCAGCCTTCGTCCGCGCGACCGGCGGCGAGGCCCTGATCACGTCCGCCCGCGCCCTAGGCACCCGGGCGGGGACGCGAATCGCCGTACGATCTTGAGCCTGTGGACGCGCTGAAGGGCCGGGACTTCCTGCGGGTGGCGGATTGGTCGGGCGACGAACTCACTGCCGTCCTCGACCTTGCCGATGGGTTGAAGGCCGGGACGGAGCAGCGGCGGCTCGATGGCCGCACGCTGGGGATGATCTTCGAGAAGCCGTCGACGCGGACGCGCGTCTCCTTCGAGGTGGGGATCGCCCAGCTCGGCGGCGTCGGCCTGTATCTCTCCGCGAACGACCTTCAGCTCGGCCGCGGCGAGACGATCAAGGACACGGCCCTCGTGCTGTCGCGCTATCTCGACGCGATCATGATCCGCACCTTCGCGCAGGCGGACATCGAGGAGCTCGCGGAGCATGCCGGCATACCGGTGATCAACGGCCTCACCGACGAGCACCATCCCTGCCAAGCGCTAGCGGACGCCATGACGATCCGCGAGCGCCTGGGCCGCCTCGAAGGCGTCCGGGTCGCCTACGTGGGTGACGGCAACAACGTGTGCGTGTCGCTCGCGGAGGCCGCCGAGCGGCTCGGGATGAGCTTCGTCGCGGCGACGCCACCGGGGTACGAGCCGCCGCTCGAAGGCGCGGAGGTCACGCACGACCCGCGCGAGGCAGCGGCCGGCGCCGACATCCTCTACACCGACGTCTGGACGAGCATGGGCCAGGAGGAGGAGCGCGCCGAGCGGCTACGTGCGTTCGAGGGGTTCCAGATCAACGCCGAGTTGCTGTCCGTCGCCGCGCCCGAGGCCGTCGTCCTGCACTGCCTGCCCGCCCACTACGGCGAGGAGATCACCGAGGAGGTCGCCTACGGCCCCCGCTCAGCGCTCTGGGACGAGGCCGAGAACCGCCTGCACGCCCAGAAGGCGCTCATGGCCCTGATCATTCCCTGATGCTGCCGCTCAAGGACAACGTCCCCACCCGGCACTTCCCGCTCGTCACGGTCGGGCTGATCGCCACCAACGTGCTCTTCTACTTCCTCTACCAGCGCGGCGGGGTCAACGTCCCGATCGGCCCGGTGAACGAGCTCGCGTTCCACCCCTGCGAGGTCGAGGCGTCCTGCCCCGTGGTGGGCGAGGACTGGCCCGTGACCGTTTTCACCTCGATGTTCATGCACGGGGACATCCTGCACCTGGGCGGAAACATGCTCTTCCTCTGGATCTTCGGCAACAACGTCGAGGACGCGCTCGGCCGGGTGCGCTACCTCGTCTGGTACCTCGTCGCCGGGGTCGCGGCCACCGCGGCCCAGACGGTCGTCACGCTCGGCTTCGGCAACCCGGCGGACGGCGCGATCCCGAATCTCGGGGCGAGCGGCGCGATCGCCGGCGTGCTGGGCGCCTACCTCGTCATCCTCCCGCGCGCGAGGGTGCTGACCGCGATCTTCCTCGGCTTCATCTTCTTCCTCCAGGAGGTGCCCGCCGTCCTCTACCTGGGGCTCTGGTTCGCCTTCCAGCTCTGGCAGGGCGGCTTCGGGGTCGTCCACCCGGAGGCGGGCGGCGGGGTCGCGTTCTTCGCGCACATCGGCGGCTTCGTCTTCGGAGCGCTGACGATCCACCTCGTCAAGGCCCGGCGGCCGCTGCGGCCGCATTACTGATGGACCGGAAGCAGTTCGAAGCGCACGTGGCCGCCGCGCTCGACGAGCTTCCCGCCGACCTCGCGGCGAAGCTCGAGAACGTGGCCGTGGTCGTCGAGGACGAGAACGCCGAGGAGCCAGACCTGTTCGGGCTGTTCGACGAGCAGCCGTACATGCCCGCGCGGGTGACGATCTACCGGCTGCCGCTCGTGGACGAGTTCGGGGACGACCTGGGGCTGCTCGAGGAGGAGATCCGCGTCACGGTTCTGCACGAGCTCGCGCACTACTTCGGCATCGACGAGCAGCGCCTCTCAGAGCTCGGCTACGACTAAGGCATCGCTTGCGATGCCGACATTAAGGACGCGCGGGCTCGGCCCGCGCGTCCGTCTGCAATGACCGGTCGACCCGCCTGAACCTGCCGACGCCGCTGTAGGAATAGCTCCGGGCCGGCGCGCGTTTTTTCGGGTGTGAGCACCCTCCAGGAGATCCACGAGCAGATCGACGTCCTGAGCGAGAGCCGGGCGCGCCTCTGGCGCGAGCTCGGCCAGGGCCTGGACGCCGCGGTCGCAACCGAGCTGCACGAGCTCGACGAGCGGCTGGCGGAGCTGTGGGAGCGGCACCGCGCGATCCGTGCGCAGGCACGGTTCGGCGACCGCGAGCGCATCATCGCCCGCGCGCGCGCCGAAGAGCGGCTCGAGCGCGCCGCATGAGTTCCTCCGTCTAGACCGTCGCGGGGCGGTAGGCCGCGAGCCGCCGCCCCGCGACTCCCTCCGCTGCGGCCGCGCTCTCTGCGTGGCCGGCGAGAGCCGACATGAACTCGTCGCGGTCGAGCGCGTAGAGCGTCGTGTCCTCCACGGCCTCGACGGTGGCGGTGCGCGGAACGTCTCGCAGTAGGGCGATCTCGCCGAAGCCCTCGCCAGGGCCGAGCTCGCCCGCGGCGGCTCCGTCCACGGTGACGCGCACCAGACCGGCCCTGACGAGATAGAAGTCGTCCCCAGGCGCGCCCTGCCGGACGATCGTCTCGCCGGCCGAGACTTGCCGCTCTACGAGCGACGCCGCCAGCTGCTCGAGCCTGGGCGGCGGCAGCGGCGCGAAGATCGGGTGCTCCGAGAGCAGCTTCAGCTGCTCCGTGGGCGCCTCCGCGGCGGCGTCGATCGCCCGCAGGCGCGGCCACGAGAGCGCCGCGAGCACGGGCAAGGAGGCGCCGACCGCGACGAGCGTCCCGCGCGTGCCGATGAGGTCGACGAGGATCGGCGCGATCGCGGCTCCGATCGCGATCGCGACCAGCATCAGGCTGTCGAGCACGCCGTAGACGCGAGCGAGCACGTCGCCGGGCACGGCCCGCTGGAGGAGCGTGTCGCCGGCGACGCCGACGAGCGTCGTGGCGGCGCCCACCGCGACGAGAAGCGCGAGCGCGGACGCCTTGCTCGGCCAGAGCCCGATCAGGAGGATCGGGACGCCCCAGAACGCCATGCCGGCGCCGATCGGCGACGCGAGGCCCTTTCTGCCGACGAGGCCCGCGGCGACGACGATGCCGAGCAGGCCGCCGATCCCCGCCGTCGAGTTGAGGAAGCCGACGCCCGCTTCGCCGAGGTCAAGCGTCTCGAGGGCGAGCACGACGATCAGCACGTCGAGCGCCCCGTCGAGCAGTGTGTACGCGATCAGCAGGCCCGTGATCAGGCGCAGGCGCGGATCGGTGAGCAGCAAGCGGAAGCCGGCGGTCCCGCCCGCGAAGAAGCCGCTTTCCTCTTCCTCCTCCTCCGAGATCGCGCGCGGGCCCTCGCGGATCCCGGCGACGATCAGCGTCGTCGAGGCGACCAGCCCTGCCGCGGTGAAGAAGACGACCTCCGTCGAGGTCGCAGCGAGCAGGAAGCCCCCCAGCGCGGGGCCGACGAAGGTGCCGACGCTCTCGATCGTGCTCGCGCTGACGTTGGCCGCCGTCAGCTCGAGGGGGGAACGGGCGAGGACGGGGATCAGCGCCCCCTCGGAGGGGCCGAAGACCGTGCCGGCGACCGCCGCCGTCACTGCCAGCGCGTAGACGACGAACGGCGACGTGTCCGCCAGGACGGCCAGACCCGCGCCGGAGATCGCCGCGGCGCGCACCGTGCTCGAGACGATGAGCACCCGCACGCGCGGGTACCGGTCGCCGACGATGCCCGCGATCGGCGCCGCGGCGCCCGAGACGATCCAGCGGGCGACCGCCAGCGCGCCCACCGCGTAGGCGCCGTCTTCGCGGAACGCGAACACTGCCAGGCTGACCACGTACGCCCAACCGCCGACGGTCGCGCACGCCCAGGCAATCTGGAGCCTCCTGAGCCCGGGGTTGCCGTACACTGAGCGGAACGCCCCCAGCGATTCCGCTGCTCGTCTCAGAATGCGGCCCACGGGGGAGCGAGCATTACAATGTTGGGACTCATTTGGAAGAGTCGAGGGAAGAAAACAAGCCTTGGCACCGTCTCGTTGGCAGATCCGGCCAACCTGGCCAAGTCAAAAGGAGGATCCGTGGAGGATCAGGACAAGAGCACCGAGGAGCAGGAAGACGTCGAGGCCCACCGGGGCAAGAAGAAGTTCCAGGCCTCTGAGGACAAGCCCGACGAGACCGAGAGCGAAGAGGACTTCGAGCTCCATCGCAAGACCCCGAAGGCCCTCTAGCACTCACGACGAACCGTTTCGACGAGCCGGGAGATCCCCGGCTCGTCGCGCGAAAGGGGAAGAGATGGAAGACCAGGACAAGCGCACAGAAGAAACGCCTGAGGACGTCGACGCGCACGGGCGGAGGAAGCACAAGTTCCAGGCCTCCGAGGAGCCCACCACCGACGAGACCGAGGGTGACGACGTCGAGGCGCACGCTCTGCGGCATACGCCGAAGAGCCAGTAACTAAGCGCGCAGCACGTCTTCGAGGGAGGCGAGGAGCTTCATGCCCGCCTCCCTCCGTTCGTCCGGGAGCGCCTCGACCGCCTCCGCCAGCCGCGCGACGACACCCTGACCATCGTCGAGCACGGCCCGGGCCCGCCGCGCGCGCTGGAGCAGGTCGAGGGCGATCGCGGCCTGGTTGGCGAACAGGCCCAGCAGCTCCATCTCCTGGAGCGTGAACTTCGACCGCTTCGGCCGGTCGAGCACCTGGAGCACGCCAAGGGCGCGCTCCTCGAAGAGCAGCGGCACGGCCATCAGCCCGCTCGGCACGTAGCCCGTCGCCTCGGCGACGTCGCGGGCGAAGCGCGGATCGTTCTCGAGATCCTCGAGCAGCAGCGGCTGGCGCGTCACCAGCACCCAACCGGCGATCCCCGTCGAGGACGGGATCCGCGTGCCCACCAGGTGCTGCTCTCCCTCGCCGGCGACCGCCGCGAAGACGAGCTCGTCCGCCTCCTCGTCGAGGAGGAAGACGGAGGAGGCCTTGGCGCCGAAGATGGCGCGCGCGACCTCGACCACCGAACGCAGGAGCTGCACGTAGAGCTCCTCCGCCCCGAGCACGCCGGCCGCCACCGCCGCCCGCAGGTCGCCGTCAGACATTCCCGCCCCCGACATTGTTGGAGACGAGGTAGAGCACGCTCTTCAGCTGGAACGGGGTCAGCTCGGGATGCTTGCCGAGCACGAGCGCGCAGAGGCCGCTCACGTGCGGGGTCGCGAAGCTGTTGCCCGTGCAGCGGATCGTCGAGCCGCCGAGCCAGGCGACGTCGACCTCGACCCCGCGCGCGAAGAACTCGACCGGCGGCGTCGGGTTGTAGAAGAGCGCGCGCGAGTCGTCGAGCTCGTGGCTGCCGACCGAGATCACGGAGGAGAACTTCCAGGGGAAGCTCTCCACCGGCATGTTGTGCGCAGAGGCGACGAGCACGGTCCGGCGGAAGTATGCGCTGTCCGCGAGCTCGTGGAGCATCGCGGCGAACTGCTTCTTGGTCGTCGACAGGCTCATGTTGATCACTTCGAAGCCCTGCTCGACCGCCCACTGGAGACCGGCCAGGAGCACCGGGCCGCTGCCGGTGTAGCCGGCACCGAGGACGCGCACCGAGTAGATCTCCGCTTCCGGGGCCAGGGCGCGGACGATCCCGGCGCAGGCCGTGCCGTGCCCGCAGGCGTCGCCCTCGTCGTCCTCGGTCACGACGGCCTCTTCGTCCTCGCCGATCGAGACGGCCCAGGCGCCCTGCACCTCGCCGACACTCGGATGGCCGGCCTCGACGCCGCTGTCGAGGATGCAGACGCGGACGCCCTTGCCCGTCGAGCCGTCCCACGCCCACGCCCGGTCGACCCGCTCCGGCCACTCGACCGGGATCGCGATCCGGTCGACGGCGTCGGCGGGCAGGCTCCACGCCGGTAGCTCCTCTTCCTCCTCTTCTGCGGGTACCGGTTCGGGCTCAGCCACGACTCGATCTTAGTCGTCGGCGCCGCAGAGTACGCCCGCCCCGCCCGGCTGCGAAGCTCAGCGACGCGGCGTCCTCGGTCGCGCCCATATGTCGCATATGGACGCTCCCTGCGTCCTTGCCTCGCTGGCTTCTCGCACGGGCGGCATCGACCGTACCTACGACGCCGACGACCGTGCCGCCTCTGCGAGGGTGCGGGCTTCGAGCACGCGCGGGTCGTCGGCGGCGGCGCCGAGGTTCGTCTCGACGAGCGCGGCGGCCGCGTCGGCGGCGCCGGCCGCGAGCGCGGCGGCGCCGGCCACGTCTGCGCGGTGCGCCGCATCGCAGCGTTCAAGGACCTCGCGCGCGAGGGCGGCGAGGTCGGCGCCGGCGCGGGCGATGCGCAAGGGGACGTCGGCCGCACGCTCCAGCGCTCCCGCGAGCAGGTGGTCCGCGCCCTCCTGGCGGCCGAGGCGGTCGAGCGCCTCGCGGTACACCTGCGCGTCCTCGACGGCGAGCTCGTGGGCGCGCGTGCGGAGCGAGGCCGCCTGGGCCGCGGCGCCGCCGGCGCCGCCCCAGTCGGGCGAGCGGCGGGCTGCCTTGCCCACCAGGCTCGCGGCCATCGCGAGCACGAGCGCCGCTGCCGAGCCGCTGCCCGGCACCGGGTCGTCATCCCCCAGTCGCTCGAGCAGCTCCTCCACCCGGAGGGGAAGAAAACCTTCTGGCTCGGTCACTCCTTGCTGAGCCGGTCGCGGACCGCGTCCACGACGGCGGGATTCGGCTCGAGCCCGGCTTCCTCGAGCGCACGCTCGAGATTGGCCATCAGCTCTTCCCGGTACTTCGCGTCCGCCTCGGCGCGCGCGACGAGCTCGTCGAGCCGCCCGCGGGCAGGCGGCAGCTCCTGCGCCGCCTTCACCCACGCCTCGGGCGCGGGCGGGAGCAGGCGCAGCAGCTCAGCGAGCGTCTCTTCCTCGTACCGGTTCATCGAATCCGACCTCCAGACGCTGACGGGGGCGCGATTCTTCCCTCCCATTGCTCACGGAGCTGCGCGAGACAGCGGGAAATGCGGCTGGCGATGGTCCCGGAGGGGATCTCGAGCGCCTCGCCGATCGTGCGGTAGCTCTCGTCCCGGGCGAAGAAGCGGTCGAGCACCTCCTGGCACGTGTCGGGGAGGGTCGCCAGCGCGTCGCGCACCGCCCAGGCCTCCTCGATCCGCTCGAGCGTCCCCTCCTCGGCCGTGTCGACCGGCTCCTCGACCAGCTCGACCCTCCCGCCCTCGCGGAGCTTGTCCACGCACGAGCGGCGCGTCAGCTGCGCGATCCACGGCCGCACCGCCGAGTCGTCTCGCAGCTGCGGGAGCTTCTCGTACACGCGCGTGAAGACATCCTGGAAGACGTCCTCGGCATCGTGCTCGGGGAGCCGGTACGCCTGGACGGCGATCGCGTAGACGTAGCGCGAGAAGCGCTCCACGAGCTCGCGCCAGGCCTCTTGATCGCCCACACGGCAGCGCGCGACGAGTTGCGCATCTGTCTGCACCGCGCCATCAAACCGCATCCGGCACCTCCCGAACAGCCACAACGCCGAGCCGAGTGAGGATCTCGTCGGCCTCGTAGGCGCGGCCGAGGGCGGAGAGCGTCAGCGCGGTCTCGTACTCGGCGCCGGCCTCCTGCGCGACGCGCAGGCTCTCCTCGAAGGCGGCCTGGGCCCGCTGCGGCTCGCCCGCCTGACGGAGCGCGTAGCCGCGGACGCGGTGGATCATCGCCTCGACGGCCGGGCCGTCGGCCTCGGCGAGCGCGGCTTCGGCGGCCGCGATCGCCTCCTGGGGCGCGCCGGCCTGGAAGACCAGCAGCTCGGCCCGGCGCGCGAGCATCTCGCCTGCGAACGGGGACTTCATCTGCCGCAACGCCTCGAGCGCCGTGTGGAGCAGCCGCTCGGCGTCCTCGAAGCGGCCCGTGCGCGCGGCGGCGCGGCCCAGGTTGCCGGTGACCATCGCCACGATGAGCCCCTGCCCCGCGTCCTGGGCGATCGCGAGCGCCTCGTCGTACATGGCGACGGCGTCGTCGAGGTGGCCCTGGTCGGAGAGGATCTCGCCGATGTTGTTCGTCGTCAGCGCGACGTTGATCACGTCGCCGGTTCGCCGCCGCAGGTCCCGGCTGCGCTCGTACAGGTCGTGGGCCGCCTCCCAGCGCCCCTCGTAATAGGCTTCGATGCCGAGGTTGTTCAGCACGCTGGCCTGTCCCCCGAGGTCGCCGATCTCCTCGTAGATCGGGAGCGCGAGCCCCCGGAACGCTGCGCGCTCCTCGTTGCCGAGCAGCGTGTGGACGACGTGGAGCAGGTAGTAGGCGTGCGCGAGGCTGCGGAAGTCCTCCAGGTCCTGCGCGGTGGCGGCGATCTCTTTGCAGAGCCGGAGCACGTCCTCGTATCGGCCTTGGCGGAAGCGAGCCTGCGTGTGGGCGACCTTCAGCTCGAGGCGCCAGAGCGCACGGCGGTCGAGGTCGGGGATGTGCTCGAGCGCGCGGAAGCCCCGGCCGTACCAGTGGATCGCGTCGGAGTAGAGGCCGAGCTCCTCGCGCAGCCGCCCTTCCTTGAGCGCGAGCGGCGCCTGGGAGACATGGCGGGCGAGCCGGCGCGCGCGGGTGAGGGCCGTCGCGGCCTCGGCCAGGCGGCCGGCGAGGAGGAGCACCTCGGCGAGGGCCTCCCAGACGCTGCCGATCTCGGCCGGGTCGAGCTCCGGCAGCTCGGCCGCGGCCTGGAGGGCGCGGCGGTAGAGCTCGGCGGCGTCGACGTTCGCGTACTTCGCCTTCGCGCGCTCCCCGGCCAGCCGGGAATAGGTCCACGCCTTGTCGTGAACGCTGCCCAGCGAGAAGTGGAGGGACAGAAGCTCCGCCTCGTCCTCGCCGGCGCGCTGCTCGTAGGCCTCGGCGACCCGCGCGTGCAGCTCCTGGCGGCGCGCGAAGGGAAGCCCCTCGTAGGCCGTGTCGCGGATGAGCGCGTGGCGGAAGCGGAAGCCGCCGGCGACGTCGGTGTCCCGCTCCACGAACTCGCCGAGCCGGTCCCAGGCCTCGGAGTCGACCGCCGCCTCGGGGTCGTCGCGGAGGACCTCCGAGATCAGCTCGCCCGAGAAGGCGGAGCCGAGCACCGATGCCCAGCGCAGCAGGGCGCGGTCGGCGGGCGTGAGCCGGTCGACCTTCGCCGCCACCATGGCCTCGACGCTCTCGGGCAGCTCCTCGGCCTCCGCGTCGGCCCCGGCGAGCTCCTGGAGAAAGAGCGGGTTGCCGCCGGCTCGGGCTGTGATCGCCTCGAGCTCCTCCTCGGGGAGCTCGATGCCGGCCGCGGACATGATCAGCTCGCGGGCGTCCTCCGCCGGCAGCGGCTCCAGGCGGAGCGTCAGCGCCGGCAAGGGCGGCACGCCGTCGGCGGCGGAGAACCCTCCGGGGATGGGACGGCGGGTCGCGCAGGCGAACCAGGGCCGCGTGGCGATCTGGGACGCGAGGTGCCGGAGCAGGTCGGACGAGGCTTCGTCCATCCAGTGCACGTCCTCGAAGAGCAGCAGCGACGGGTCGTCGAGCAGCGAGCCGACGAGCGTCCCTACGACGCCGTGGAGGCGCGCCCGTCGGAACGCGGGCTGAAGCTCCTCGACCTCGGCGGTCGGCAGCACCGCGACGTCGAGCGGGAGCGCGAGCAGCGGGATCCACGGGATGAGCTCCGGGTCGATCTCGTCGAGCCGCCGGCGCAGGCGCTCGGTGTTCTCCTCCGGCGAGCCGTCGAGCGGGACGCCGAGCAGCTCGCGCAGCAGGTCGCGGAAGGGGTGGTAGGCCGTCGTCGCCTCGTACTCCTCGCAGGCGGCGGCCACGCGGCGGAGCTCCGCGGCGCGCTCGCCCAGCTCCCGGACGATGCGCGACTTGCCGATCCCCGGCTCGCCGACCAGCTCGACGAGCGAGCCGAAGCCCATCCGGACGGGCGCGAGGGCAGCGTCGAGGATCGCCATCTCGCGCACACGGTCGACGAGCGGCAGATGGCGACGCTCTTCCGGCCGGGTGCCGCGGACCGGGCCTAGCTCGACCGCCTTGACAGGCTCGCTCTTGCCCTTGACCTGGAACGGCTCCAGCTCCACGACCTCGAATTCGGTGCGCGAGCGCTCGACGACCGCGGCAGCCGCGAGCGCCTGGCCGGGCTGAGCCCTCGACATGAGGCGCGCCGCGAGGGCGGCGGTGTCACCCAGGATCGTGTAGGTGCGGCGGAACGGGGCGCCGACCTCGCCGGCGAAAACGCGGCCGCGGCTGATGCCCGCGCGGATGGGCAGCGGCGGCTCCGACTCGAGTACGGCGCGCACGGCCCGCAGCATCCGCTCCTCGTCGTTCTCGGTCGCGTGCGGGGCGCCGGCGGTGAGGATGATCTTCGTCCCGCCGCGGTCGATGTCCGTCTCGAGGAAGCAGACGCCGTACTCGGCCGCCGCCGACTGCACCGAGCGGACGACCGTGTCGAGCGCCTCGGCCGCCTCCTCCGGGGAGAGCTCGTCCAGCCCGCCGACGTGGAGGAAGGCGACGGCCGCGGCGCGATGCTCGGCCTCGGCCGCCGGGGTGGCGACGTTCGCGCGGATCTCGACGGGCACGAACCGCTCGAGGTCGAGGCCCTCCAGGTCGGGCAGCGGCTCGAGCCGCGTCTCGGCCTCCGGCGGCGCGGCGAGCAGGATCCCGCCGCCCTTCGGCTCGCCCAGCACGTGCGGCGGCAGGGCGGCGGCGAGCTGCGCGCTGAGCAGCAGGTCGCCGGCCTCGGACTCGGACTCCATCACGACCGTGTGGGAGGCGGCAGGCCCCGCAACGATCAGCTCTCGATGCGTCTCCCCGACCAGAAAGAAGGTGAACGTGTCGCTGTGGAGGCCGACATGCATGCGCAACTCGACCGGCCCGACGGAGGTCTCCGGGCGGCCGATCTCGGCGAGTCTCTCGCGGAGACCGAAGACAGCGGCCGCCGCGCGCGTCTGGTGACCTTGACCCTCGAAAAAGAGCAGCAGCGCGTCGCCCCCGAACTTGAGCAGGCCGCCACCGAAGGCGTAGGCGAGCTCGAGCAGGCTGGCGAACGTCGCGTTCATCACCCCGGTGACCTCCTCGGCGCCCGCCTTGCCGCGGCTGGAGAGCGCCTCTGACATGGCGGTGAAGCCTGAGATGTCGACGAACGCCAGCGTGCCTTCGCGCACGAGCACGCGCGTCTCCGGCGCCTCGAGCGCCCACTCGATGACGAGGCGCGGAACGTACGGCGTCAGCGCGGCGGTTTTGGTCACGTCGGCAGTCTCCCCGAGAGTCATTTCCCTGATTGTGGACCTATTGACAAGTTTTCAAAAGGGGGTCATAACTAGGTCTGCGTCAATCCGGGGGAAAGGGAGGGGCCGGGTGCGGCTCGGCATGCGCGGTGTAATCGGGGTTCTCGTTGCGCTGGCGGTGCTCGCGCCGGGCTCCGCGCGCGCACACGGCGGGCTCGTCGAGCAGGCCACACTGCTGACCCAGGCGGTCACCCTCGACGGCGTCATGCAGCCCGGCGAGTGGGACGACGCAGCCACGTTCGACTTCACCGCGAACCCCGACGAGGGCAAGGTCTGGACGAAGTTCGACGCGAACTACGTCTACTTCGCGTTCCGCCGGATCGACCTGCTCGCAAGCCTCCAGCTCTACTTCCAGGTCACCTTCGACGACGCGCACAACGGGGTCGCCGACATCGGCGACGACGGCTGGACGCTGCTGCAGCAGCCGGTCGGCAACGTCACCCAGCCGTCGGACGGCTACTACGCCGGCTCGAACACGTTCCTGACCGACCCCGCCGACGGGGGGACGATCGAGACCGAGGGTGGGATCTTCTACACGGCCGGCACGGGCGAGGCCGTCTTCGAGCTGCGCCATCCACGCTGCTCGCCGGACATCGCCCACGATGTCTGCTTCCCGGCGGACGGCTCGCCGGTCGGCGTCACGTTCTCGTACTCGAGCGAGTCGGCGGCGATCAGCTACCCCGCGGCAGTCTTCGACCAGGCGAACTTCGGTGACCTCAGCCTCGAGCTCCCGCCGGCCGCACCCGAGCTCTCTATCGGCGACGCGAGCGTGGAGGAGGGCGACTCGGGCACGACCGACCTGGTCTTCACGGTCACGCGTACCGGCGACCTCACGGGGACGACGACGGTCGACTTCCAGACCTGGGACGGGTCGGCGTCGGCGCCCGTCGACTACGAGTCCCAGTCGGGCGGGCTCGTATTCGACCCTGGCGAATCGGAGGAGACGATCACCGTCCTCGTCAACGGCGACACCGACGCCGAGCTCGACGAAAGCCTCTCCGTGTACCTCTCCAACGAGTCCGGCGGCACGCTCGTCGGCTACTACGGGGAGGGCACGATCGAGGACGACGACGCCATGCCGCTGACCCTGGTCGTCTCGACTGCCGCCGAGCTGGAGGACGCCGTCTCGGACGCTAACGCGAACATCGGCCCCGACACGATCGTCGTCAACCCGGGCCTCTACGAAATCGGCACCACGCTCTACGTCACCGGCGACCTCACCATCGACGGCGTCGCGGGCAGCGGGCCCGTCATCGACGGCGGCGGCTACGGCCCGATCTTCTTGCCCGACGGCTCCGGCACCGACCTCACCCTGCTCGACCTGACGATCCAGAACGCGGACCAGGCGATCTACACCAGCAACAACAACGGGGAGCTGAACCTCAACCGCGTCACGATCACCGGCGACCTCTCCTACGCGATCTGGATCAGCAGCAACGAGCTGACGACGATCACGAACTCGACGTTCTCCGGAAACGACGTCGCGATCGAGCACGAGAACGGCGAGCTGGTGCTGCGGAACGTGACCATCACCGGCAGCACCTCCGACAACGAGGCCGGTCTCGCCAACTACAGCACGACCAGCGCCTACAACACGATCGTCGCCGGAAATGCCGGCG
>JBBDWU010000021.1:25485-38172 GCA_040902725.1 Gaiellaceae bacterium
CCCCCCCCCCGCCCCCCCGCGACTGCGAGGACGAGATCGACGCGGGGAGCAACAACAACCTCACCGATGAGGAGGAGAGCGGGTGCGGCGCGGGCTTTGCCATCGCCGACCCGCAGCTCGGCCCCCTCCAGGACAACGGCGGCCCGACGCAGACGCGCCTGCCGGCCCTCGCGAGCCCCGCGATCGACGCGGGCTCGAACGCCGACTGCCCCGGCACCGACCAGCGCGGCGAGTCTCGGCCGCAGAACGGGACCTGCGACATCGGCGCCGTTGAGCGCTCCCCCTTCGAGCTCGAAGAGGCCGCTGGGATCGGCGGCCCCGGCGTTGCCGTCACGACAGACAGCGAAGCCGACGGCGCGACCCCGCTCGACGTCGTCGAGACGACGGTCGACCATCCGGGCGGCGGCGCGATCTCGATCAGCGAGGGTCCGGGGCAGGCCGGCTTCGGCCTCCTGGGCCAGACCGTCCAGCTGGACGTCTCCAACGAAACGGCCACCCTCTTCTTCGTCACCTTCCGGCTCGACGGCTCGATCGTCCCGCCCGGCCAGAGCGCTGCGACAATCGAGGTGACGAAGGACGGAGTCCCGGTGCCCGACTGCGGCACGACCTATCCCTGCGTCCAGAACCGGGAGATGCATGGGGACGACGCGGTGCTGACGATCGTGACCTCCCAGGCGAGCGAGTGGGCCTTCGCGCCGGGAGCGGCGACGCCGCCGCTCGACATCTCCTTCCTCGGCGGCTCGGACCTCCCCGGCGAGCCGCGCGAGCTCGCCGTCGACTCGACGACGAACCGCGCCTACGCGGCCGTCGGCTTCCCCCACACCGTCTCGGTGCGCGAGGGCACGCTCCCGGTCGCGGACATCCCCGCCAGCTCCGGCGACTTCAGCACCGGCCCGATCCACATCGCCGCCGATGAGTTGCACAACCGGGCCTATGTCGCCCACACGGGCTCGAACTTCGCGCGCGCGATCGACGGCGCGGCGCTGGTCGACCTCGGGACGTTCCCGACCGGGGCCTATCCCGAGGGCATCGTCGTCGACTCCTCAGGCCAGCCCGGCACCGACCGGCTCTACATCGCCAACACCAACAGCGGCACGGTCAGGGTCTACGACACCGGCGTGCCCGTTCCGGACGCCCTCCAGGACATCCCGATCCCGGGGGCCGGCGCCGGCATCACGAACCTCTATCTCGCCCTCATCGCCCAGACGTCGCGGCTCTACGTCACAGCGCCTGGGCTCAACAGGATCTTCGTCATCAACACGGTCACTCGGGGGATCATCGGCGAGTTCCCGCTGACGGGGACGCCGAGCTCCATCGTCGCCGACTCGGGCGCGGACAAGCTCTACGTCAAGCGTGATGGGAGCCAGGACATCGCGGCGATCGACGCGACGTCCGGCGCGCTCCTGGGGACGACTCCGCTGTCCGGCGCGCCGATCGACCTCGACGTCAACCCCGCGCTCGACCGGCTCTACGTGACGACCCACAGCGGCCCCGACGCCGACGGGCTCATCGTCGTCGACACGAACACCTATGAGGTGCTCGGCGTGCGGCGCGACCTCGGCGGCGCCACGCAACTCCACACGGTCGCCGTCGACCGCGACGGAGGCGAGATCTACGTCAGTGTCCGGCAGCCCTCCCCTCAGCTCCTTTACCTCGACGACGACTCGACGCCGCCGCCCCCGCCCCCGCCGTCCACTGGGCAGATCCACGCGTCGCTGACGAATGACTACGTCCTCCTCTTCGGCTACGCGCCGAACACGAGCGTCCCGGTCCAGATCGGCTCGTATTCGGACACGGTCACGACCGACGGCGACGGCCACGCGAACATCCAGCGCGAGACGCACGGCCAGGACCTCGTGCCCGGGATGGACATCGTCGCCGGGAGCAAGACGCTGACGCTCGAGCCGATCACGTTCGACGAGCTCAATCCCCTGGACGAGACCGCGACGGGGACGGCGCCATCCGGCCGCGAGGTGCAGGTGTTCGTCCACCAGGGCGAGACTCAGGTCGCTCAGGCGAACGTCGAAGCGGACGACGACGGCGGCTGGTTGGCCGCGTTCGCGGACATCGACTTCGGCATGAACGGCAGCGCCGACCTGGTCGACGGCGACGGCGACCGGTCGCGCGCCGACATCGACCTCCAGGAGCCGGTGATTCACGCCTCGCACACGAGCGACTTCGTCTTCCTCGGCGGCTGGGTACCGGGCAGCACCGTCCACGTCAGCAGCAACGTGTTCGAGACGAGCGTCGTCGTCGACGACTTCGGCAACGCCAGCTTTAACCCCGAGGCCGACATCCAGATCGGGACCTGGATGGACGCCTTCGACGACGGCTTCCGCTCGAAGTCGCTCACGGTCGAGGCGATCACGATCACGGACGTCGACCTCGCCGCGAACACCGTCTCCGGCACCGCGCCGCCCGTCGCCGGCCGCGAGGTGCAGCTCTTCGTGAACCAGGGCGGGACGGAGGTTGCCCAGGGGACGGCGACCACGAACGAGGACGGCTCCTGGACGGCAACGGACCTCGGAGACCTGACGTTCGGGATGCACATCAGCGCCGACCTCGTCGACCCCGACCAGGACCGCTCGCGCGCCGACCTGCACCTTCAGCGGCCGGAGATCCACGCCTCGCATACGAGCGACTTCGTCTTCCTCGGCGGCTGGGCCGCGAACAGCACCGTCCACTTGTCGATCGACGGCGTCGTCACCGACGTCACGATCGACGGCAACGGGAACGCGCACCTGAATCGCGACGTCCACGGCCAGGACATCCAGGTCGCGAGCCTCATCAACGCCTTCGACGACGCGTTCCGGGTCAAGGACCTGCAGGTCGAGTCGATCACGATCACGGACATCGACCTCGACCTGAACACCGTCTCCGGCTTCGGGCCGGGCCCCTTCCGCGAGGTCCAGGTCTTCGCGAATGACCAGTTCGGAAACACCGCGCAGGCGAGCACGGTCACGAACGCGGACAGCTTCTGGACCGTCACGCTCCCCACCGACCTCACCTTCGGGGGGCACGTGAACGCGGACGTCGTCGACGGCGACGGGGACCGCTCGCGCGCGGACGTCAACCTCCAGCAGCCATGGATCCAGGCTTCGTACACGAGCGACTGGATCAACCTGAACGGGTGGGAGCCGAACAGCACCGTCCACCTGACGATCGACGGCTACGCCCTCGACGTCACGGTCGGCCCGTTCGGCTGGGCGAACGTTCCGCCGTGGATGCACGGCCGCGACGTCGTCGTCGGCAGCGTCATCAACGCGCACGACGACGGCTTCCGCGAGAAGGATCTGATCGTCGAGGCGATCACCTTCCAGCTCGACCCGGATACCGACACCGCGAGCGGCACCGCGCCGGCCAACCGGCAGGTGAGCGTCCAGGTCCACAGCCAGTCCGGGCCGCCGCTCTTCGAGGACACGACGACGTCCGACGGCGACGGCAACTGGTCGCTCTCGCTCGCGCCCTTCGACTTCGTCTCCGGCGGCGCGAGCGCCGGCGTCCACGACGGCGACGGCGACGTCTCGCAGGCGGACGTCTTCGTCCAGCCGCCACAGATCCACGCGTCGCTGACCGGCGACAGCTTCTGGCTCGGCAACTGGGATCCCGGGCAGGTCATGGTGACCGTCAACGGCACCGCCAACCCGCCGGTGACGATCGACATCGGCGCCGACGGCACGGGCTTCGGCAACGCGGGGGTCGACCTCCAGCCCGGGGACGTGATCGTCGCCACGCAGAACCCGACGAAGACGCTGACCCTCGTCAACCTCACGGTCGCCGCCGATCCGGACACCGAGACGGTCAGCGGCATGGCACCGGCCGGCGAGCAGGTCTGGGTCAACGTCAACCAGGGCGAGACCTTCCGGTCGCTGGCCGTGACGGCGAACGGGGACGGCTTCTACGAGGTCACCTTCACCGACTTCGACATCCGCTCCGGCACGCACATCCAGGTCAACCACTTCGACGAGGACCAGGACGCCACGACGGTGCAGCTGACCCTGGCGCCCGACACGACGATCGACTCCGGGCCGGCTCCGGGCAGCACCTCGACGACCGACGGCGACACGTTCACGTTCTCGTCGCCGGGGACGCCGGGCGCGCAGTTCGAGTGCAGGCTCGACAGCGGCCCCTGGCAGCAGTGCGCGTCGCCGAAGACGGTCTACGTCGCCGACGGGGCGCACACGTTCGCGGTCCGCGCGAAGCAGGGCTTCGTCACCGATCCGACCCCCGCCGAGCGAAGCTGGACCGCCGAGGTTCCGGCGCCGGCCGAGGGCACGCTCCGCGTCGACATGGGCGGCGGCGTCAACCTCGACCCGGCAGGTGCTCCTGCCCTCGACAACTCGGCGCAGGTCCTGCGGGCGACCTGCGCACCGCTGCTCGGGTACCCGGACGAGAACGGCTCGATGCAGCTCGTGCCCGAGGCCGCCACGGCGCTGCCGACCGTCTCCCTGGACCACCGGACGTACACCTTCACCATCCGCAGCGGCTGGGCGTTCGCCGGCGGCTCGCCGCTCACGGCCCAGAGCTACGCGGACGCGATCACCCGCGGGATCAGCACCGCCGTCAACCCCGCGGACTTCGCGGCGTACTCGCTGATCCAGGGGGCGGCCGCGTACCGCTCGGGGGAGAGCGCGACGGTGACGGGCGTCTCCGCGGTCGACGACCAGACGCTCCAGATCACACTGACGCAGGCGCACTACGACTTCCTGCACCTCGTCGCGACGCGCTGGTACTGCCCGGTTCCGCCGGGCACGCCGCACACGCCGCTGCCGTACGTGATCGGCTCCGGCCCGTACACGATCGACAGTTTCTCGAGCAGCGAGGTCGTCCTCGTCCGGAACGCGTTCTACGGCGGCAGCCGCTCGGCCGACTTCGACTCGATCGAGATCAACGTCGGGGTCGAGCAGGCGCAGGCGACGGCGCGCGCGCTCGCCGGAGACTCCGACTACGCGGTCAGCTCCGGGAACCTCCAGCCCGACACCGACTCGCTCTTCGACAGCTACGGGCCGGGAGCCGACCCGCAGCGCTTCTTCGTCAACCCGGGCTCGTTCCAGCAGAACCTCTTCTTCAACACGACCCGGCCCGGACTGAACGACGTCCGCATCCGCCGCGCGATCAACATCGCGCTCGACCGGCTCGCCATCCGCACGGCGCTGGCAGGAGGCCAGGTGCACGGCGGGACGCCAACCGACCAGTTCCTGCACGGCGCGCACCCGGGCTTCCAGAACGTCGGCATCTACGACTTCGCAGGCGACCTCCTGACGGCCGCGGCGCTCGTCGAGGATGCGGGTTACACGCTGGACTCGCCGCTGACGATCAACCTGCGGACGACGAGCGGCAATGCCCCTCGCGCGGCAGCGGCCGCACTCATCCGGGACACGCTCGCCCAGATCGGCATCGACGTCGAGATCCAGTTCTTCAACGCCGGCCAGCTCTTCGGGACGCTGTTGCCGAGCCACGACTTCGACATGACGCTGTTCGCCTGGGTCGGCGGCGGTCAGACCGGCGCTTTCGTGAAGACGGTCTTCGGGACGGGCGGCGCGAACAACTTCTCGGCCTTCTCGGACGGGGACGTCGACGGGCAGATCGCCGCGGCGCTGACGGGCGTCCCGCCGGACGGCGACGCGGCCTGGGCCGCGCTCGACGAGACGCTCTCCCGCGACTACGCGCCGGGCGCCGGCCTGATGACCGGCAATGACCGCGACCTCTTCTCCGAGCGGGTCGCCTGCCAGGCGCACAACCCCGCCTACGGCATGAGCCTCGCCGCGCTCTGCCCGGCGGCCACGACCTACGTCGTCACGAACACGAACGACAGCGGCGCCGGCTCGCTGCGGCAGGCGCTCCTCGACTCGAACGCCGACGAGGGCCCCGGAAACATCGTCTTCGACATCCCCGGTACGGGGGTGCAGACGATCCTGCCGCTGTCGCCGCTACCGCTCATCACGGACGAGGTGCGCATCGACGGGTTCACGCAGCCGGGCGCGCAGCCGCACACGCCGACCGAAGGCTCCACCGGGCTCGAGAACGCCGTGCTGCTGATCCAGATCAACAACACGAACGTGCCGTCGTCGCCGGTGCTCGAGATCACCGGCGCGGACAGCGTCGTCCGCGGCCTCGTCCTCAACCGCGGCATCTACGGGCTCGCGCTCGCAGGCGCCGCCGCGACGGGGAACGTCGTGCGGGACAACTTCATCGGCACGAACCCCGCGGGCACGGAAGCCCGAACCAACGGCATCTACGGCGTGATCGCCCGCGACGGCGCGTCCGGCAACACGATTCGCGACAACCTGATCTCCGGCAACGTCGGCAGCCAGGGTGACAACGGCAACGGGGTCGGCCTCGCGCTCGGCGCCCACGACAACACGGTCACCGGCAACTGGATCGGCACCCAGAAGAACGGCATCGACACGCTGCCGAACTCGACCGGCGTGATCGTCCTCAGCGGCGCCCACGACAACTTCGTCGGCGGCGCGAGCTTCCCGAGCAACTTCATCGTCGGCAACTCCGGCGAGGGCGTCCGCGTGCAGCAGACCGGGACGGACGACAACACGATCCGCAACAACTTCATCGGCGTCACCTGGCTCCTCTCGGAGGAGGACCGGCGAGACGTCGGCAACGGCGGTCCCGGCGTGCAGGTGATCGAGGCCGGCGGCACCCAGATCGTCGGCAACACGATCGCGAACAACGGCGGGCCAGGGGTGAGCGTCCTGTTCGACGCGACGGGCACGACGATCCAGAGCCGGATCCGGAACAGCGGCGGGCTCGGGATCGACCTGGGCGGCGACGGCGTCACGCCCAACGACCCGCTCGACGCCGACGGCAGCCCGAACCACCTCCAGAACTTCCCGCAGCTCACGAGCGCCGAGCAGGCGGCCGCCGGCGACCCGGTCTCCCTCGCCGGCATCCTCGAGTCGGCGCCGGGCCAGGTCTACACGATCCAGCTCTTCCAGAGCCCGCTCTGCGACCCGTCGGGCTTCGGCGAGGGCCAGACGATCAGGGGCCCGCTCTCGGTGACGACCGACGGCACCGGCATGGCGACCTTCACCCACTCGTACACGCCGAACGCCGGCGAGGATCCGACCGGCCAGTTCGTCACCGCGACCGCGACCGACGCCGCCGGCAACACCTCTGAGTTCTCCGCGTGCGAGCCCGTGCTGGCGCCCGGCGGCGCCGCCCAGGTCCTCGCGCTCACGGCCGACCAGGCGAGCGCCGGCGTCGGCGCCGCGAGCGTGCCGCTCTCCTCGGTGCCGCCCGCGCTCTTCCCGATCTTCGCCGGCGCGCCGCAGGCCGCGCCGATCCCGAACTCGGCGGTCGGTGCGGCACCGATCCCGAACAGCCCGATCCCGAACTCCCCGATCCCCAACAGCCCGATTCCGAACAGCCCGATCCCGAACTCGCCGATCCCGAACTCGGGCCTCGGCGGCGTCCCCGACTCCGTCCTCGACAAGATCCTGCTCTCCTCGCTGCCGGGCGTCGACTGGCACTTCATCCTCGGCACGGCGGCCCCGCTCCAGACGCTGAGCCTGCTCGACGTGCGCGAGAACCCGACCTGGTGGGCCAACCTCAGCTCGCGCACGGTCGGCCAGCTCGGGCTCGAGCAGACGGTGTTCCGCAGCGCGCGCTTCCTCTCCTTCTTCTTCGGCGCCATCACGCTCGACCGCATCCCGCCCTACACTCAGGCGGCCTGGTGCGCGCAGCTGGCGAGCTGCGCGGGTGTGGACGTCACCGAGACGACGATCCTCGGGGTCGACCTCGCCGGCTACATGCCCGACTTCAGCGCGCTCGGCAACGTCACGATCGGCCAGATCCACGACGGCGACCTCGCCTCCTCGCCGATCCCGAACTCGCCGATCCCGAACTCGCCGATCCCCAACAGCGCGATCCTCCAGACCACCCTTTCGTCGGTCGTGATCGGGAGCCTGCCGATCCCGAACAGCGTCGTCGACTGCTCCAAGCTCGGCGCCGACTGCCTGACGAAGACGCTCGGCGACGCCGCCCGCGCGGGCGCCATCCTGAGCACCGCAACCTGGGCGAACGTGCTCGCGGTGCTCGGCGACCGCGAGATGGCCGAGTTCGTGACCGCCTACATCGGGCTCGCCAACCTGCCCTGGGAATCGTGGCCGATCGACGGCTTCCAGTCGTTCGCCGGCACCGGGGAGAGCATCGACTACCACGTGGACGCCTCGATCGTCTGCCCGGCCGCCGCGACGACGACCGTGAACGTCCTGCTCGGACACGGCTTCCTCGTCACGCCCGGGTCGAGCCGGCTTCGGATCGGCGCGACCGGGCTGCCGCAGCCGATTGCGAACCCGGCGACGAGCCCGACGACGGGAGCGACCTGGACGCTCGGCAGCCTCAGCTGCCCGTTCGGCGCGCGCTTCCTGCCGGTACGGATCGACTTCGACGGCCTGCCCGGCTTCCGCCTCGGCACGTTGCGCTCGAGCGTCAACCTGACGGGCGGCTCCTTCACGAAGAGCGCGACCGGCCAGGCGCCGGTGACCGTGGTCCAGAACGGCGAGATCGACGACGACCCGGCCGCGGCGCCGCTGATGGCCAAGGACACGCTGATCGTCGGCAGCATCCCGGCCGGCGACCGGCTCGACGCGCGCCGCTTCGCCCTCGAGGGCCTCGCGCCCGGCACCGTCGTCCAGGTCTACCTCCGCCCGCCCGCGGGCACCGACCTCGACCTCTTCCTCTCGAAGCCGGCGCAGCAGACGCTGCTGTCGAGCCCGATCCCGAACAGCCCGATCCCGAACTCCCCGATCCCGAACAGCCCCCTCGAGGACCCAGGCACGTCGGTGAACACGCGCTCGTCGAACCTCCCGCCCGAGGGCCTCGCCGACGCTCCGATCCCGAACAGCGAGATCTCGAGCTCCTCGATCAGCCGCAGCGACGAGGTCGAGGTGGCGCGCGTGGTCGTCAACCAGGGCGACACCGGGCCGCTGAAGATCGTCGTCGCCGGCTACAACGGCGCCTACAGCGCCGACCCGTACACGCTCCGCGTCAAGGTGATCGCGCCGCCGGTGCTGCCCGGCTGCGACCCCAGGGCGTTCTCGTTCACGGGCACGACGGGAACTCTACCGGTGGGCGTCCCGTCCGGCACGAAGGCGCTGTTCCTGATCAACCGCTCGAGCCTGGAGAAGACGTACGGCGCCGCGGCCGTGGGCACGCTGCGCACGAAGCTGGCGGAGGTCGCCGGGCGCCCCGAGGTGCTCGGGCAGGTGGTCGAGATCGACGGCGACGCGGGGGTGCGCGCGGCCAAGACCGCCTGGGACGCCGATCCGTGCTCCATACAGAAGGCGAACGACTACGTGAAGGAGATCAACGAGCTGCTGGCCGGCTACCGGGCGGCACTGGCCGGTCTCGAGAGCATCACGATCGTCGGCTCCGACGAGCAGATCGCGATGGCCCGGGTACCCGACCTCGTGGCCGACACGAACGAGAGCACCGCCGCCCCCGACCTCGCCTTCACGACCGTCGGGGGAACGAAGTCGAACGCGCTCTACGCGGCGCTCGCGACCGGGCACGTGCTCACCGACGCCGCCTACGGCGCCTCCACCAAGATCGCGTTCCTCGGCCGCGAGCTCTACCTCGAGGAGGACGCGGTCGGCCGGCTGGTGGAGACGCCGGCCGAGATCACCGCCGTGCTCCAGCAGTACGTCGACTCGCAGGGGCTGCTCGACCTCCAGAGCGCCTTCACGACCGGCTACGACTTCATGCAGGACGGCGCGCAGGAGATCGACGACGCCTTCGGCGACGTCGTCGGCGCGGCCAACGCCGACTCGGCGATCAGCAACCTGTGGGGCCCGAGCACCCTCAGCGGCAGGCTCTCCGGCGCGGTGGCCGGGCCCGACCTCTTCGCGCCGAACGCGCACATGAACCACTACCAGCTCCTGCCGGCGACCTCGGCGCTCTCCGACCTGCTCTCCACCGCGCTCCTGCCGCCTGCCTCGGGCCCGCCGCAGTTCCCCGGCGCAGTCATCCTCACCATCGGCTGCCACGCCGGCCTGAACGTCTCCAACACGCTCCCGGCGGGAGGCACGCCCGGGGCGCTGCGGGACTGGGCGCAGGGCTTCCTCCAGAACCGCACGGCCGTGTACGTCGCCAACACCGGCTACGGCTACGGCCACTACGAGGCGGTCGCGCTCTCCGAGCGGCTGTTCGCGCTGCTGGCGCAGAACCTCGCCGGGAGCGCCACGCTGGGCGAGGCCTGGGTGGACGCGAAGCAGGAGTACTTCGCCACGATGGGCGCCTACGACGTCTACGACGAGAAGGCGCTGATCGAGGCGACGTTCTACGGGCTGCCGTTCTGGCGGCTCGACAGCGGCACGGTCGCGTCGCTCGCCAGCGACGGCGGCTCGGCGGCCTCGGCCCCCTCGCTCGCGCTCGATCCGCTCGGCTCGGGCCTCCAGGTGGCGAGCCACTCGACGACGCCGGTGCTGACCCGGAACGACGTGCCCGGCCGCGGCTCGTACTGGACGCCCCCGGACGGCGACGTCGAGTTCCACCACCGCCGGTCGCTCCAGCCGCGCCTGACCTTCCCCTTCGAGACGGCGGGCCCGCTGTCGGCGCACGGCGTGCGTCTGCGCGCTCTCTCGACCGGCGACGTCACCGGGGTCGACCCGCTCTACGGCAACGCGACGATCGCCAACAGCGACCGCGAGCCCGAACCGAACATCGTCGACACCTTCTGGCCGGCGAGCCCGATCAGCCTGCACCGGCTGCCGGGCGGCGACGCGCGCGTCGTCTTCGTCGCCGGGCAGTCGCGCCCGGACGACGTCCAGCGCCTCTTCACGCACGCGGCCTTCGACGTCCTCTACTCGTCGAGCTCCGACCGGACGCCGCCGGAGATCGTCGGCGCGGGCGCCGTCTTCGGGGCGAGCGCGACCTTCTGGGTGCAGACGCGCGGCGGGGCGGTGCGCGGGTTCGTGCTCTACACCACCGGCGCCTCGGCCTGGACGTTCCTGCAGCTCCAGCCGGTGGCCGGTACGCCGGGTCTCTTCTCCGCGACCGCGCCGGGCGTGTCCGGAAGCGACGTGGAGTTTGCGGCCGGGGTCGAGGACGGCGCCGGCAACGTCGGCTACATCTTCAACAAGGGCGCCCTGTTGACGCCGGTGCAGCCGCAGCAGGCCGAGGTGACGATCTCGATCACTTCGCCGGCGAACGGCAGCGCGATCCCGCTCGGCGCCACGGTCATCGCGGCCTACGGCTGCGCCAGCCCCGCCGGCATCAGCAGCTGCACGGGCCCCGTGCCGGTCGGCGGGACGGTCGACACCACCACGCCGGGCGTCCGCACCTTCACCGTCCACGGGACCGACCTGGCCGGGAACACGGCCACGCGCACCAGCTCCTACCGGGTCTCCCCCGGCCCCCGCTCGGACAAGCAGGAGGTGCTCGCCGCTGTCGAGGCGCTGCTCGCGAGCGCGACGAGGCCCCAGGACGCGTCCAAGCTCAACCACGCGGCCGCAAGCCTTCGCCAGGCGCTCGAGCCCGGGCTCTGGATCGGCGGCAGCCGCCTGGCGGCGAAGGACGGCGGGAAGGTGTTCGACCTGGAGAAGCAGGCGGTCGACCAGCTCCAGGCGATCCAGCACGACAAGAAGGCTGCGATCCCGGCCGCGACGCTACAGCCGCTGATCGAGACGCTGGTGGCAGCCGGCCGGGTGCTCGCGGAGACTGCGATCGCAGACGCGCTCGCGACGCCCAACGCCGATCCGAAGAAGGTCCAGCAAGCGCAGGAACACCTCGCGGACGCGTCGGCCCTGACCGCCGACGGCCGCTACGGCGCCGCGATCGAGCGCTACAAGCAGGCCTGGAAGAAGGCGCAGGACGCCGTCAAGAAGGCCTGAGCGCGGCTAGGAGGCGAGGCGCTTGGCGAGCGCCTCGAGCAACTTCCAGGCGATGCTCGCGTTCGTTTCGACGAGCGGCCGGAATTCCCACGAGGTGAGCCCGAGCGCGGAGATGTCGCTCTCGGCGGTGACCGTAGCGGTGCGCGCGGCCTCGGCGATCAAAGCGATCTCGCCGAAGTAGTCGCCGGGGCCGAGCCGGGCGACCTCCTTGCCGTCCACCTCGACGCTCGCCTCGCCTTCCTCGATCACGAAGAAGCCGACGCCCGACTGGCCCTCCGTGGCGATGACCTGTCCGGCGGAGAAGCGGCGCTCCTTCATCGTGTTCGCGATGTCCTTGAGGTCGCGGCGCTCGACATCGGCGAAGAGCGGGACCTTCTTGAGGAGGTCGATCCGGTTCTCTTCCATGCGCGGGAGTCTAAACAAGGCGGCTCGGGTCTACACTGGAGGCGACGGGGCGTTAGCTCAGCTGGGAGAGCGCCGGCTTTGCAAGCCGGAGGTCGCCGGTTCGATCCCGGCACGCTCCATCGTCGTCATCGCCGCGTTGAAGGGGTCCGACGCTTTTCGTCGTAGGCTCTCTTCATGAGCTGGCTATACATCGTTCTCGGCGTCGGCGTCGCGGTTCTCGTTCTGAATCTCGTGTTCGTTTTCCTGCTCGCCCACTTGCGAGCGGATACACGTTCGAATGCCGAGAGTCAGAACCAATGACGACAGCCGCCCTCGACGAGACATAGGCGAGCCCGAGCAGCCCGGAGAGCGGACCGTCGAGAGTCGCACGTCCGCCAGCTGACTAGCCCGAAGTTCCCGGTACTACTGAAGCGATATCGCCGGCCGTAGCTGGACT
>JBBDWU010000022.1:0-5861 GCA_040902725.1 Gaiellaceae bacterium
TGCTGCCTCGTCTGCTTCAGGAGGCTGCAGAACTCATTGTGATTCGACTTCTTAGAGAAGGATCCTGGCTGCCGTCTCGGTCGGGCAGCCGCGGGCGACCAGCTCGAGCGCGGCGTGCAAATCGACCTGCGGCGCCACCGCCAGCTCGAAGGCCAGGTCGCCGGAGTACCCGGCGCGGACGAGCTCGCCGATCCGCCACTCGAGTACCAGCTCGGCCTCGGCGGTGATGACGGGAGTATCGAGCTCGAGCTGTATGCTCCCTTTCCTCGGCGCGCAAGCGCCCGTTGACCGTCCCCCGTCAGGGGTATTTCACGAACGAGGATGCGCGCGGTCGTACACGCGCCGCAGCCGTCGCCCGTCGACGTGGCTGTAGATCTGGGTCGTGGAGAGCGAGCTGTGGCCCAGCAGTTCCTGGATCGTGCGCAGGTCGGCGCCGCCCTCGAGCAGGTGCGTCGCAAACGAGTGGCGCAGCCGGTGCGGATGGGGAAGGAGGCGCCGGAGCGTGCTCGTGTCGAGCCGCCGGCCGCGCACGGAGAGGAAGAGCGCGTCCTCGGCGCCGCGCGCGAGCGCGGGCCGGGCGTCGCGCAGATATCGCGCGACGTGGTACGCCGCCTCCTCGCCGAGCGGCACGACGCGCTCCTTGCCGCCCTTGCCGAGCACGCGAACCGCCTCCTGCTCGAAGTCGACGTCCGCCAGGTCGAGCCCCACCGCTTCAGCGCTCCGCAGGCCGGCGGAGTAGACGAGCTCGACGAGGGCGCGGTTCCGCAGCGCGAGCGGCCCGTCACCGTCGAGCGCGGCGAGCAGCTCGTCCACCTCTGCGGCTCGCGGCGCGTCGGGAAGGCGGCGCGCGCGTCGCGGCGCGAGCGGCAGGTCCGGGACGCGCGACCGGCCGAGGGTGTAGCGGAGAAACGACCGCACGGCCGCGAGCTTGCGCGCAACGGTGGCCGGCGCGAGCCGCCGGCGGGCGCGGCCGAGGGCGGTCGCGTAGTCGGCGAGCACGCGGACGGCGACGGCCGCGAGGCGAAGGCTGCGCGCGCGGAGCCACGCCGCGAAGCGGTCGAGGTCCACGCGGTAGGCCTTCCGCGTGCCCTCCGAGAGCGCCGGCGACGCCAGGAACCGCTCGACGGCTGAGTCGAGATCCATGCGGGCCCCTTCGGCGCGCCGTTACGATCGCCTGCCCGTGCGCCCCGAGAACGCAATCGTGCAGCTGGCCGAGCTCGCCGTCGGGCTGGGCGCGAACGTCCAGTCGGGCCAGATCGTCGCCGTGACCGCCGAGGTTGGCCAGGAGGAGTTCGCGCGGGTGCTGACGGAGACCGCCTACCGGCACGGCGCGAGCTTCGTGGACGTCTCGTACTGGGACCCGCACGTGAAGCGGGCGCGGATCGCGCACGCCGCCGACGACACGCTCGAGTTCGTCCCGCCCTGGTACGGCGAGCGCATCCTCGCCCTCGGCGAGCACCGCTGCGCCACAATTGCCGTCGCCGGCACGACCGCGCCGGGGCTCCTGAACGACCTCGACCCGCGTCGCGCCGGGTGCGACCAGCTCCCGCGCGTGCGCGAGTCGGCGCTCGTGCTCGCCGACCGCACGACGAACTGGACGATCATCCCCTTCCCGACCGCGGCCTGGGCGCAGCAGGTCCACCCGGAGCTCGGCGACAAGGCCCTCGAGCGGCTGTGGGAGGAGGTCGTCCACATCTGCCGGCTCGACGAGCCGGACCCGGTCGCTGCCTGGGAGGAGCGGTTCGCCGTCACCGGCGAGGCTGCCGCCAGGCTGACCGAGCTACAGCTCGACGCGCTGCGGCTCGAGGGCCCGGGAACCGACCTCACGATCGGCCTCCTGCCGACCTCCCGCTGGTGGAACGCGCGGTTCACGACGGTCGACGGGATCGAGCACACCCCCAACATCCCGAGCGAAGAGGTCTTCACGAGCCCTGATCGGACCCGCGCCGACGGCGTCGTCCGGTCGACGAAGCCGCTCGTGCTCGGCGGGACGCTCATCCGCGGGCTCGAGGTTCGCTTCGAGGGCGGGCGGGCGGTCGACGTCAGCGCCGAGGAGGGCGGCGAGACGATGGAGGTGCGCGTCGCGTACGACGAGGGCGCGTCGCGGCTCGGCGAGGTGGCCCTGGTCGACCGCGAGGGCCGCATCGGCAAGACCGGGACGACCTTCTTCGACACGCTGATCGACGAGAACGCCGCCAGCCACCTCGCGCTCGGCTTCGGCTTCCCCTTCGCGGTCGCCGGGGACGACGTCGAGCGCGTCAACCGCAGCGGGACGCACATCGACTTCATGGTCGGCAGCGCCGACGTGCGGGTCACCGGCATCACGCGCGAGGGCGGCGAGCTGCCGGTCCTCGTCGACGGCGCCTGGCAGATCTAGCAGATCTAGGGGTAGTCGTACCCGCCGTCGTCCTCCTCCTGCTGCTGGGTCGTCGCCGGCCGGTCGCCGGGCGGCTGGTCGCCGCCTGGCGCACCGCCGCAAGCAGCCAGCGCCAGCACCACGACGAGCAGGAGAAGGAGCGTGGCGGGCATTCGCTCTCTTTACCTTCGCAGCCCGCGGATCGGTTTGTGTAGCGTCACTTTTCGGTGGAGGCGAAGCACGACGTCCTCGTCGTCGGCGCGGGCTGCGCGGGAATGCGCGCCGCGATCGAGGCTTTCGACGCCGGCGCCGACGTCGCCATTCTCTCGAAGATCCACCCCGTCCGCAGCCATTCGGGCGCGGCCGAGGGGGGCATCAACGCGGCGCTCGGCAACGCCTCGGAGGACGATCCGGAGAAGCACGCGTTCGACACCGTGAAGGGGTCGGACTACCTCGGCGACCAGGACGCGATCGAGATCCTCTGCGCCGAGGCGCCCGACGACGTCTACCAGCTGGAGAACTGGGGCGCGGTCTTCTCGCGCACGCCCGACGGCCGGATCGCGCAACGCCCCTTCGGCGCCGCCGGCGAACCTCGTACTGCGTACGCGGCCGACATCACCGGTCACGTGCTGATCCAGGTGCTCTACGAGCAGGTGATGAAGCGGGACATCCCGGTCTACGACGAGTACTTCGCGTGGCGCCTCGCGGTCGACGACGACCGCTGCCAGGGCGTGATCGCGTGGGACCTCGTCAACGGGGGCCTCCACTCGATCGGGGCCAAGACGGTCATCCTCGCCACCGGCGGCGCCGGCCGGCTCTACATCGGCACCACGAACGCGTACTCGTGCACCGGGGACGGCATGGCCATGGCCCTCCAGGTCGGCGTACCGCTGAAGGACATGGAGATGATGCAGTTCCACCCCACGACGCTCGCCCCCACCGGCGTCCTGATCACCGAGGGCTGCCGGGGCGAGGGCGCCTACCTCCTCAACTCCGAGGACGAGCGCTTCCTCAAGACGTACGCGCCGAACGCGATGGAGCTCGCCTCGCGCGACGTCATCTCCCGCGCCGAGCAGACCGAGATCGACGAGGGCCGCGGCATCGAAGGCAACGTCCTGCTCGACCTCCGCCACCTCGGCGCCGAGCGCATCCTCGAGCGCCTTCCCGGCACGCGTGAGCTCTCGATGACCTTCGCCGGGATCGACCCGATCTACGAGCCGATCCCCGTCCGGCCGGGCGCCCACTACCACATGGGCGGCGTCGACACGGACGTCTGGGGCCTGACGAGCCTCGAGGGGCTCTACGCCGCCGGGGAGGTCGCCTGCGTCTCCGTCCACGGCGCGAACCGGCTCGGCGGCAACGCGCTGATGGAGACGATCACCTTCGGCAAGCGGGCGGGCGCCCACGCGGCCGACTGGGCGCTCACGCACACGACCGTCGATGTCCCCGCGGGCGCGCTGACGGACGCGGAGCGCGACCTCAAGACGCTGCTCGACCGCCGCGAGGGCGAGCGGCCCTGGAAGATCCGCGACGAGCTCGCGGAGACCATGCACGTCAACTTCGGCGTCTTCCGCCGCGAGGACCAGATGATCCGCCAGGGCGAGCTCGTCGAGAGTCTGCGCGAGCGCTATTCCCGCGTCGTCGTCGACGACAAGGGCAGCGTCTTCAACAGCGACCTGACGCAGGCGCTCGAGCTCGACTTCCTGCTCGACCTGGCCCGGTGCATGGTCGTGGCCGGGATCGCGCGGAAGGAGAGCCGCGGCGCTCACGCGCGCCCGCACGACTACCCCGACCGCGACGACGAGAGCTACATGCGCCACACGCTGGTCGACCTCGACGAGGACGACCGGCCACGCCTCGACTGGAAGCCTGTCACCGTTACCAAGTGGCAGCCGATGGAGAGGACGTACTGATGCGCCGCGTCGCGGGCCTCCTTGCCGTCCTCGTCCTCTCCGCCTGTGGCGGCGACGGAGGCGGCGGCGCGCAGTCGCCCGCGGAGGCCCTGGCCGCCGCGGCCGAGCGGATGGGCAGCGAGGATTCCGCCCGCTTCACGTTCACGGCGACGATGCAGAGCCGCGACCTCAGCGACCAGACGATCCCATTCAGCGGCGAGGGCGTGAGTACCTTCGCCGAGAGCGAGGAGGGCCGGCTGACCATGGACCTCGCCGAGATGTTCGAGATCCTCATCGCCGAGGAGGTGACCGACCCGGAGCAGCGCGAGTTCGTCGAGTCGCTCTTCGGCGACCCGACCGGCTGGCGGGCCGAGATCCGCACGGTCGGCGGCGTCGGCTACATGAACGTCCCTGCCCTGACGAACCTGATCGGCGGCGAGCCGTGGGTCGAGTTCGACGAGACCGACGAGGAGGAGGAGAGCGGGCTCGACATCGTCTTCGGCGACTCCCCGAACCCGGGCGCCTTCCTGCGCTACCTGCGGGCGCTCGCCGAGGTCGAGGAGGTCGGCTCCGAGCGGATCGCCGGCCGGCAGACGACCCACTACCGCGGCACCGTCGAGCTCGAGCGCGTCCCCGACGAGGCGCCCGAGGACGAGCGCGAGCAGCTGCGCGAGCGGATCCAGCGGGCGATCGAGCAGACCGGGCAGCGGACGGTGCCGATCGAGGTCTGGGTGGACGAGGAAGGGCTGCTGCGGCGCATCAAGTTCACCGACGTCAGCCCGCCCGCGAAGGACGAGAAGTTCCCGACGACGTTCCAGATGACCATGGACCTGACCGAGTACGGCGTGCCGGTCGAGGTCGAGGCTCCGCCGGCCGACCAGGTCATGTCCGAGTCCCAGTTCGACGAGCTGACCGAAGGAGGCGGGACCTAGCTTGGACGTCGCGCTCAAGATCTGGCGCTTCGACGGCGAGACCGGCGAGCGCCGGCTCGTCGACTACGAGATCGACGCGCCCGAGTGGGCGACGCTGCTCGACGTCCTCGACCTGATCAAGGATCGCGTCGACGGCTCGCTGGCCTACCGCAAGAGCTGCCGGATGATGATCTGCGGCTCGTGCGGCATGCGCATGGACGGCGCAGCGGTGCTCGCCTGCAAGACGCGCATGGCCGAGATCGCCGAGGCTGGCCACGTCCCCGTCATCTCGCCGATGGGCAACCTGCCCGTGCTCAAGGACCTCGTCGTCGACATGGAGCCCTTCTGGGCCAAGATGCGCGCGATGCAGCCGTGGCTCCAGCCGGGGTACAACGAGCCGGACGAGGAGCGCGAGTTCCGGGTCTCCCAGGAGGAGATGAACGTCATCCACAAGGAGGCGCTCTGCATCAACTGCGGCTGCTGCGTCTCGGAGTGCAACTCGATGGAGGCCGACCCCGAGTTCCTCGGGCCGGCGGCGCTCGCCAAGGGGATGCGCTTCGTCGGCGATCCCCGTGACGCTGCCAACGTCGAGCGCCTCGAGTCGTACAACTCCGAGCACGGGATCTGGGACTGCACGCGCTGCTATTTCTGCAACGAGCGCTGCCCCAAGGGCGTCGACCCGCGCGACGCGATCGCGAAGCT
>JBBDWU010000023.1:0-26915 GCA_040902725.1 Gaiellaceae bacterium
ATGCCGACGGACTTCGCCACCGCCGAGCGGGTCCCTTCATAGAGTTAGAGGTTCTTAGCGGCAACGACACGCTTTCGGCACGCCTGCGTCACCCGTGCGTGATTTTTGGCGACTAGGCTCACGCACAACGGGGAGGGAGGTGGGTATCCCGGTGTCAGACGCGTGTACCTCTTACGCGTCGGCGGAGGCGCGATCGCCCTGCGCCGCCTCGAACAGCGGCTCCCACTGTGCCAGCAGCTTCTCCAGCTCCTCGCGCGCGCGCCGGTGCGCCGCGATCGTGTCCACGTCCTGCCAGTCGTCCGCCAGTCGCCGCTCGAGCTCGGCCACCTCCGCCTCGCGCCCCGCGATCTCGGCCTCGAGTCGCTCGAGCTCGTTCCCCCGCCTGCGCTTGGGTTGCGGCCTCGGCTGCGCTTGCCGCTTCGGCTTCACCACCTCCCGCTCGGGCGCCGGCGGCGCGGCCCGCTCGTCCCGTACCCGCACGTACTCGGCCCAGCCGCCGTCGTAGGAGCGCACCGTCTCGGCTTCGATCGCGAGCGTCCGCTCGGCCACCGCGTCGACGAGCGCCCGGTCGTGGGAGACGAGCAGCACGGTCCCGGGGAATGCCTCCAGCGCGGCCTCGAGGGCCTCGCGGCTCTCGAGGTCGAGATGGTTCGTCGGCTCGTCGAGGACGAGGAAGTTCGCGCCCGAGGCGACGACGACCGCCAGCGCGAGCCGCCGGCGCTCGCCCCCCGAGAGTACGGCCACCGCCTTCTCGTGGGCGTCCCAGCCCGAGAACAGGAATCGCCCGAGGAGTGATTGCGCCTGCCCGCGCTGCAACCCCGTCATCGTCTGAACGCACTGGAGCACCGAGCCGCGCTCGTCGAGCTCGAGCTCCTGCTGCGAGAAGTACCCCGGGACGACCCCGTAGCCCAGCCGGGCCGTCCCCGCAGCCGGCTCGCCCTTGCCGAGGATCGTCTCCAGCAGCGTCGTCTTCCCGGAGCCGTTCGGGCCGACGAGCGCCATGTGCTCGCCGCGCTCGATCGCGAACGACACCTCTTCGACCAGACGCTTCTTGCCCGCCGAGAGCGCCAGGCTCTCGACCTCGACGACCGTCCGGCCGCTGCGAGCGGGCTTGAGGAACTCGAAGCCGAGCGTTCGCGTTCGCCGCCTCAACAGCGCGACCTCTCCGGTCGCCTCTGAATGCTCCTTCTCGAGCCGCCCGATCTGCGTCAGCTTCGCCTGCGCCTGCTTCGCCTTGTCCTTCTTGGCCCGGAACCGCTCGACGAAGCGCTCGAGCCGGGCGATGTCCACCGCGATGCGCTCGGCGGTCTTCTGCGCATGCTCGGCCCGCTGCGCTTTCTCGAGCCGCCAGGCGTGCCACGGGCCGGGGAAGTACGTCGAGCGCCCCGCGACGAGTTCGAGCGTTGCACTGGTCACGGCCTCGAGGAACCAGCGGTCGTGCGCGACGAGGATGACGCCGGCGTCCAGCGAGGCGAGCTCGCGCTCCAGCCACTCCAGGCTCGCGACGTCGAGATGGTTGGTCGGCTCGTCGAGCAGCAGCAGGTCGGGATCGCCTCCCAGCGAGCGCGCGAGCGAGGCGCGCGTCAGCTCGCCGCCGGAGAAAGTGGTCAGCGAGCGGTCGAGATCGTCCTCGCGGAAGCCGAGCCCGCGCACCACGGCCGTCGCCCGGTCGCGCCAGGCATACCCGCCCGCGTGCTCGAGTCGCGCCTGGGCTTCGGCGTAGCGCCGCAGGGTCGCCTGCGCGTGGTCGCCGCCCGCCATCGCCTGCTCGAGCCGGTGGAGCTCTTCTTCGGTGGCGACGAGGTCGCGGGCGCCTTCGAGCACGTACTCGCGCAGCGTCAGCTCGCGGTCGAGCGGCGGGCGCTGGTCGTGGAGCGCCACCCGCGTGCCCTTCTGGAAGGCGAGCTCGCCGCCATGGATCTCGGTCTCCCCGGCCAGCATGCGCAGCAGCGTCGTCTTCCCGGCGCCGTTCGGTCCGGCGAGGGCGACGCGGTCGCGGCGCTCGACCTTGAACGACACGCCGTCGAACAGGACGTCGCCCGCGAGCTCCTTCCGTAGATTGGTAGCGATGACGACTGCCACGGCCACACTGTATGCGGCGACGGGCGACGGTTTGGCGCGGATTCGGGACGGCGAAGTGGAGGAGCTGGGAGGTCCCGCGCGTTGGGTCGCGGTCGGCTCGGACGGCTCGGTTCCGCTCGCCCTCGCCTAGGCCGTCGCGGCCTCCCGAACGAGCCGCCGCGCGGCCTCCGCGATGTGCTCGGCGTCGATCCCCGCCGCGGCGAGCAATTCCGCCGGCTTCCCGGAGTGCGGCAGCTCGGTGACGGCCAGCTTCACGAGCCGCGGCCGCTCCTCCGCGTCGGCCAGCGCCGCCAGCACCGCCTCGCCGAGCCCGCCTTCGGCCCAGTGATCCTCGACGGTGACGATCGGCGACCCGAGGCCGCGCAGCGTCTCGGCGTCGATTGGCTTGACGGAGTAGCAGTCGACCACCCGTGCGCCGATGCCCTCGTTCGCCAGGGCCTCGGCGGCCTGCAGCGCTTCGTGGACGGTGATGCCGGCGGCGACGATCGCGACGTCGTCCCCCTCGCGCAGCGTCCGCGAGCCGCCGACGGGGAACTCCTCCCCCGCCTCGTACAGGACGGGCGTGTCGCCCCGCGTCGTGCGCAGGTACGAGATCCCCTCCAGGTCGGCCATCGCGCGCACGAGCTGGCTCGTCTGGTTGCCGTCACAGGGATAGAGCACGGTCGAGCCGCTGACGGCGCGGAACGCGGCGAGATCCTCCAGCCCCATCTGGGAGGGCCCGTCCTCGCCGATCGAGACGCCCGCATGCGAGCCGCACAGCTTCAGCGTCGCGCGGCTGACGGCGGCCATGCGGACGAAGTCGTACGCGCGCGTCATGAAGGCGGCGAAGGTGGACGCGAACGGCTTCCAGCCGAGCACCTGCAGCCCGACCGCCGCCGCCACCATCTGCTGCTCCGCGATGTACATCTCGAAGTACCGCTCCGGATGGGCCGCGGCGAAGATCTCGGCGAACGTCGAGTTCGAGACCTCGCCGTCGAGTGCGACCACGTCGCCCCGCTCGCCGCCGAGCGCCGCCAGGGCCTCGCCGTAGGCCTTCCGGGTCGAGACCTCCGAGCCCACCTCGTAGGCCGGCCAGTCGCGCGCCGCCGGCTTGAACCGGTGCGGCTCGCCTGCGGCCGGCTTGGTGACGTCCACCCGGATGTTGCGCACGCCGCCGAGCTCCTCGACCGCCTCCTCGGCGACCGCCTTCCCGTGCCAGCCGGGCTGGTCCTCGACCTTCGAGTAGCCCTTGCCCTTGAGCGTGCGCGCGACGATCGCCGTCGGCTTGCCGGTCGTGGCCGCCGCCGCCCGGTAGGCGGCGTCGATCTGCTCCACGTCGTGGCCGTCGACCTCGAGCGCGTGCCAGCCGAAGGCGCGCAGGCGCTCCGAGTAGGAGGAGAGATTCCAGCCGTGCATCGTCTCGCCGCGCTGACCGAGCCGGTTCACGTCGATGATCGCGGTCAGGTTGTCGAGCTCGTAGAACGCGGCGTGCTCGGCGGCCTCCCACATCGAGCCCTCCGCCATCTCGCTGTCGCCGCAGATCACCCAGACCCGGAACGGCAGCCGGTCGAGCCGCTTTCCCGCCAGCGCTATCCCGACGCCGATCGGCAGCCCCTGGCCGAGGGAGCCGGTGGCGACGTCGACCCACGGCAGCACCGGCACCGGGTGGCCCTCGAGCCGGCTGCCGAACTGCCGGTACGTCATGAACTCCTCTTCGGAGATCGCGCCGGCGGCGCGGAAGAGCCCGTAGACGAGCGGCGACGCGTGGCCCTTCGAGAAGACGAGCCGGTCGTTGCGCGGGTTCGGCGCGTCGTCGAAGTCGTAGCGGAAGTGCTCGGCGAGGAGCACGGCGGCGAGGTCGGCCGCGGACATCGAGGAGGTCGGATGGCCGGAGCCCGCCTTGGCGCTGGCCCGCACCGCATCGACCCGCAGCTGCTGCCCGAGCTCGCGCCAGAGTGCCGGGTCGCTCATCGCGAGTAACGTAACCCCTGGATGAAGGTCGCCGTCGCGTTCGACCACCGCGGCGTCAAGCTCCGCGACCGCCTGCTCGAGGAGCTCGCCGCGCTCGGCCACGAGGTCGTCGATCTCGGCACCGACTCCGCCGCCGAGCGGGTCGACTACCCCGACAAGGCGCAGGAGCTGGGGGACGAGATCCTGGCCGGCCGGGCCGAGCGCGGCGTCCTCGTCTGCGGCTCCGGCGTCGGCGCTTCCGTCGCCGCGTCCAAGCTGCCGGGAATCCGCGCCGCCATCTGCCACGACGTCTACTCGGCCCACCAGGGCGTCGAGCACGACGACATGAACGTGCTCTGCCTGGGCTCCGAGGTCGTCGGCGCCGAACTGGCCGCGGATCTCGTGCGCGCCTTCCTCCAGGCACGATTCGACGGCGGCGAGCGTTATCTCAAGAGACTGGCGAAGATCGAGGCGATGGAAAGGACGATGTCCCGTGGCTGAGTCGAGGCTCCACAAGCTGTCCGCGGTCGGACAGAGCGTCTGGGTCGACACGATCACCCGCGAATGGCTCCAGGACGGCACGCTCCGGCGGCTGATGCAGGAGCACGCCGTCGTCGGCGTCACCTCCAACCCGACGATCTTCCAGAAGGCGATCTCGTCCGGCAGCGCCTACGACGAGCAGCTGAAGGGGCTGCTCGAGGAGCTGGACGACCCGAAGGAGATCTTCTACCGGCTCGCCGTGAAGGACATTCAGGACGCGTGCGACACGCTGCGGCCTGTCTGGGACGGCGGCGGCGGGAAGGACGGCTACGTCTCGATGGAGGTCGACCCGACCCTCGCGTACGACCAGGAGGGGACGATCGAGGAGGCGCTGCGCTTCCACGAGTGGATCGACCGGCCGAATCTCTTCGTCAAGATCCCCGCCACCCACGACGGGCTCGGCGCGATCGAGGAGTGCATCGCCCGCGGCCGCTCGATCAACGTCACGCTGATCTTCTCGCTCGACCGGTACCGCGAGGTCGCCGAGGCCTACATCCGCGGCCTCGAGCGGCTCGTCGAGGGGGGCGGCGACCCGGCGCCCGTCGCGTCGGTTGCCAGCTTCTTCGTCTCCCGGGTCGACACCGAGGCTGACCGGCGGCTCGAGGAGATCGGCGGGCCGGCGCTCGCGCTGCGTGGCCAGCTCGCGATCGCCAACGCGAAGCTCGCCTACCAGGCCTGGGGCGAGCTCTTCTCCGGGGAGCGCTGGGAGGCGCTCGCCGCGCGCGGCGCGACCAACCAGCGCTGCCTCTGGGCCTCCACGTCGACCAAGAACCCCGAGTACCGCGACGTGCTCTATGTCGAGGAGCTGATCGGCCCGGAGACGGTGAACACGATGCCGCTCGAGACGATCGAGGCCTTCCAGGACCACGGCGAGGTGCGGCCGACGCTCGAGGAGGACGTCGACGAGGCCCGCGGGCTGTTCGAGCGGCTCGCGGCGACCGGTGTCGACTACGCCGACGTCACCGATACGCTCGAGCGCGAGGGCGTCGAGAAGTTCAGCGATTCGTTCCGCGAGCTGCTCGAGGGCGTCGAGGCGAAGCGCGGCGAGCTCGTCAAGGCGTGAGCGTCCTCGCGCCCGCCGAGCTCGTCGAGCGGATCTGGGCGCACGACCCCACCGTATGGACCGGCGCCGACGAGGCGCACTGGCTCGGCTGGCTCGACGAGCCGCTGCGAATGCGCGAGCGGGTCGACGAGCTCGTCGCCTTCGCGGCCGAGACCGACGTCGACGACGTCGTGCTGCTGGGGATGGGCGGCTCGAGCCTTGCCCCGCTCGTCCTCGCCCGCGCGTTCGGCGCCGAGCGCTTCCACGTGCTCGACACGACTCACCCGGCGGCGATCCGGCGGCTCGAGAGCTCGCTCGACCTCGGCCGCGTGCTCTTCGTCGTCTCGTCGAAGTCGGGGACGACGATCGAGACGCGCTCCCAGCTCGAGTACTTCCACGCTCGCGGCGGCACGTTCGTGGCCGTGACCGATCCCGGCTCGCCGCTCGCGGACGCCCCCGGAATCGGGCGCGTCTTCCACGGCGAGCCGACGATCGGCGGGCGCTACTCGGCGCTGTCGGCGTTCGGGCTCGTCCCCGCGGTGCTGATGGGCGTCGACCTGGTGCGGCTGCTGGAGCGCGCGGAGGAGATGCGCGAGGCCTGCCGCCTCGGCGAGGGCAACCCCGGCCTCGAGCTCGGGCTCGAGCTCGCGGACACGGCGTTCGTCGAGGTGGCCGGCGACTTCGGCCTCTGGACGGAGCAGTTGCTCGCGGAATCCACGGGCAAGGACGGCAAGGGGATCGTCCCGGTGGCCGAGGGAGGCACGCCCTTCGAGGTGCGGCTCCCGGACCCGTACGAGCTGGGGCAGGAGCTCTTCCGCTGGGAGTTCGCCACGGCCGTCGCGGGGGCGCAGCTCGGCGTCAACCCCTTCGACCAGCCGAACGTGCAGGAGGCGAAGGACCGGACGCAGGCGGTGCTCGGCGGCGGCGAGCCTGAGCTCGAGCCCGAAGGCGATCTCGACCGGCTCCTCGTAGACGCGGGCGACGGCGACTGGGTGGCCGTTCAGGCCTTCATCGACCCCGCGCGCGAGGCGGAGCTCGAGCCGCTGCTGGCGCGCATCGAGCTGCCGTACGCGGTCGGCCTCGGCCCGCGCTACCTCCACTCGACTGGCCAGCTGCACAAGGGCGGGCCCGACACGGTGATCGCCGTCCAGGTCGTCGACGACCTCGGCGAGGAGCTGCCCATCCCCGGCCGCGACTTCGGCTTCCGCCGGCTGATCGCGGCCCAGGCCGCCGGGGATTACGAGGCGCTGAAGGAACGGGGGCGGCGAGTATGCCGGGTGCGTCTGTGAAGCTCGGGATGGTCGGGCTCGGCCGGATGGGGGGCGGCATGACCGAGCGCCTTCGCAAGGCCGGGCACACGGTGCAGACCTACGACCCGAACATCGAATCGACGGCGGCCTCGCTGGAGGAGCTGGTCGCCCAGCTCGAGGCGCCGCGGGCGGTGTGGCTGATGATCCCCGCGGGGCCCGTCACCGAGCTGGCCTTCCAGGAGTTGCTCGGCTTGCTCGAGGAGGACGACACGATCGTCGACGGCGGCAACTCCAACTTCCGCGACTCGGTCCGCCGCGGCGAGGAGGCCGGTGCCCGCAACCTCCATTTCGTCGACGCCGGAGTCTCCGGCGGCATCTGGGGCCTGAAGGAGGGGTTCTGCCTCATGGTCGGGGGCGACGACACGGCGGTCGGACGGCTCGAGCCCGTCTTCCTCGCGCTCGCGCCCGAGGGTGGCTACGCCCATGTCGGCAAGGGAGGCGCGGGCCACTTCGTGAAGATGGTCCACAACGGCATCGAGTACGGGCTGATGCAGGCCTACGCCGAGGGCTTCGACCTCCTGAACGCGAGCCCCGACTTCGAGCTCGACCTCCGCCAGGTCGCCGCGCTCTGGAACCAGGGGTCGGTCGTCCGCTCGTGGCTGCTCCAGCTGCTCGAGCAGGCGCTGACCGACCATCCGGGCCTCGTGGGTGTCCGCGGGTACGTCGAGGATTCCGGCGAGGGCCGCTGGACGGTGCAGGAGGCGATCGACGCGGCCGTCCCGGTCCCGGCCATCGCGCTGGCGCTCTTCGCCCGCTTCGCCTCGCGCCAGGACGAGTCGTTCGCCGCGAAGGTGAACGCCGCCCTCCGCGGCCAGTTCGGCGGTCACGACGTTCTGACCGAGTGATGGCGGTCCTCGAGGAGAACCCGCTGCTCGAGGGTCTGGAGCTCGCCCGCACTCCGGAGCCTTGTGCGCTGGTCATCTTCGGCGCCTCCGGCGACCTGACCCGCCGCAAGCTCTTCCCAGCGCTCTACGCGCTCGCCTACCGCAGACTGCTCCCTGAGAGCTTCGGCGTCGTGGGCGTCGCCCGCACCAAGATGAGCGACGAGGACTTCACGGCGCGGATGGAGGAAGCCGTGCGCGAGTTCGGCCGCGACGAGTTCCGCCAGGACGTGTGGGATGCGCTCGCCGCCGGCGTCCGCTACGTGTCGACGGAGTTCGCGAGCGAGGGCGGCGAGGCCGAGCTCGCGCGCTGCCTCACAGCGCTCGACGAGGAGCACGGCACGAACGGCAACCGCGTCTATTACCTCGCCGTTCCGCCCGATGCGCTCGAGGGTCTGGTGCGCGAGCTCGGCGAGCGCCGCTCGGCGCAGGGCTGGGTGCGCGTCATCGTCGAGAAGCCCTTCGGCACCGATCTCGCTTCCGCGCGGGGGCTCAACGAGCTCCTGCACGAGCACTTCACGGAGGACGAGATCTTCCGGATCGACCACTACCTCGGCAAGGAGACGGTGCAGAACGTCCTCGCACTGCGCTTCGCGAACGGGATCTTCGAGCCGATCTGGAACCGCCAGTTCATCGACCACGTCCAGATCACGGTCGCGGAGTCGATGGGCATCGAGGGGCGCTCCGGCTTCTACGAGCAGGCGGGCGCGATCCGGGACATCTTCCAGAACCACCTACTGCAGCTGATCGCGGTCACGGCAATGGAGCCGCCGATCGACTTCACCGCCGAGTCGGTGCGGAACGAGAAGGTCAAGGTCGTGAAGGCGATGCACACGCCAGGCCCGAAGCACGTCGTCCGGGGGCAGTACGGGCGCGGCTTCGTCGAGGGCGTCGAGGTCGAGGGCTACCGGGACGAGGAGGGCGTGGCCTCGGACTCGATGACCGAGACGTACGTCGCCGCCAAGCTCTTCATCGACAACTGGCGCTGGGCGGACACGCCGTTCTACGTGCGCACGGGCAAGCGCCTGCCGCGCCGCGAGACCACCGTCTCGATCCAGTTCCAGCGCGCGCCGCACCCGCCGTTCGCGGAGATCGCGGGCGAGGACCTGCGCCCGAACGTCCTGATCGTCCACGTGCAGCCGAACGAAGGCGTGTCGCTCGAGATCGGCGCCAAGGTGCCCGGCCACGGCATGGCGATCCGCACCGTGCACATGGACTTCCTCTACGGCGGCGCCTTCCGCACCGGACTGCCGGAGGCCTACGAGCGGCTCATCCTCGACGCGATGCTCGGCGACGCGACGCTCTTCACGCGCAGCGACGAGATCGAGGAGCAGTGGGCACTCGTCGACTCGATCGTAGCGGCCTGGGCGCGCGACCGGCCCGTGTTCCCGAACTACGCGGCGGGCGAGTGGGGGCCGAAGCAGGCGAACGACCTGCTCGCCCGCGACGGCCGCCGCTGGCGGACGCACTAGTGGTCGCCACGGCGCTCGGCTGGTCGGGCAGCGACGTCGGCGTCGCCGAGGTCGAGCGCCGGCTCGCCGATCTCCGCGACGCCGCCGAGGAGGGCGGCATGATCCGGGCGAGCGTGCTCACGCACCTCGCGTGGGTGCCGCCCGAGTGGGAGCAGCAGGCGCTCGACACGCTCGCGGGCCTGGGCGAGCGCCATCCCTCGCGCACCATCGTGATGCTGCCGCAGCCGGACGCAGGCGAGGACGGCATCGACGCCGAGCTCGAGCTGCGGGCCTTCCCGCTCCCGGACTCCGACCGCTCGGTGTGCACCGAGGTGATCGAGCTGCGCCTCCGCGGCGATCGCTGCGCCGCGCCGGCAAGCATCGCGGCCCCGCTGCTCGTCGCCGACCTCCCCGTCTTCCTTCGCTGGCGCGGGCTGCCCCCGTTCGGGGAGGAGCCGCTCGAGCAGCTGGTCGATCTCGTCGACCGGCTGATCGTGGACAGCACCGAGTGGCCGGACCTCCCGGCTCCCTATGCCGAGCTCGCGCGGATCTTCGACCGCGTCGCCGTGTCCGACATCGCCTGGGCGCGCACGAGCCGGTGGCGACGGCAGCTGGCGACGCTCTGGCCTGGGATCGCCGAGGTCTCGCGGCTGCGGGTGGAGGGCACCGAGGCGCAGGCCCACCTGCTCGCCGGCTGGCTGCGCTCGCGGCTCGAACGGTCGGTCGAGCTCGAGCACGTCCCTGCGGACCGGCTCGTGGGCGTCGACCTCGACGGGGAGCCGGCGCCGTTCCCGCCGGGCGACCCGCCGGCCGCGAGCGACGTCCTCTCGGACGAGCTCGAACGCTTCGGCCGCGACCCGGTCTACGAAGCGGCGGTTACCGCCGCCGTCTGAACCGGCCATGCCCAGGGGACAGGCACTGGGACCTGTCTCCAGCGGACGGTCGGCTGCATGAGCTTCCGGGTTTGAGCGCCAGACTCCCCGGGTGACGTGAGTTTGCGGCCATGTCTGGGGGACACATGTCTGGGGGACAGGCCCCGGGACGTGGCCGCGTGAGCGACCGGGTCTAGCGACCTGTCTCGACCCGGAAGCTCGGTTCCGTGACGACGAGCCGCGCAAGCTCCGACCAGGACATCTGCTGCGCGCCCGTTGGCAGCGAGTAGTTGATCCCGCGCACCCGGTACCACCACAATCCGGGTCGTACCCTCAGCATCGCCGACGTGCTCCCGGTCACCAGGCCTGCCGCCGCCGGCCGGAACGGGTAACGGCTCTTCGACCACTGCACCTCGTAGACGTCGGCGCCGAGCACCGGCTTCCAGGCGACCAGGGGAGTCCCGTAGAACCGCGGCACCTCGGTAGCGGCCGACACCAGCCGTCCCGCCGGCGAGAGGCCGCTCGCGAACGGCGCCCCGGACGTCGTCAGCACGGGCTCGCTCGTCTTGCCGAAGCGCATCACCCGGCCCGCCGCGCAGGCGTCCTGCGGCGACTCGAGCTCGGCGTACTCGACCCGGCCCTCCACGACGAACGGGTTCACGGCCACGACGGTCCAGTAGTAGCCGCCCCGCGGCCAGTCCGTGTCCCACAGATCGATCGCCGCGCCCAGATCGGGCGCTGCCGTGTCCGCCTCTTCCGAGCCGGCCTCGGTCGTCGTGACGCCCTGGAGGTCGACGGACCAGTGAGTACCCTCGTTCTCACCGTCGCCGAGGAAGGACACGCGCGCCTCCGCGAGCTCAGCGGGCGTCGTCGGGAGACTGAGCGGCCCGTACGGCCGGGGCGCGTAGGCGGGGCCGCCCACGGCCGCACCCTTGAAGACGACGTTCACGCAGTCGCGGTCGGTGAAGACGTAGACGCGGTAGAGCTCGCCCGAGAGGAACCCGAGCGTCTGGCTGCCGGCGAAAGCGAAGCCCGGCATCAGGTGGTGAGCAGGGTCCCCGCCCGCCCCGGTTGCGACCGTGTCGGAGACGCTGGCCGTGAGCCCGAGCCGCCCGACCGCGAACGGCGGGTTGACCGACGTGTACACACCGCTCCAGGGGCCGTACGAGACGGCCGGCAGGCTATTGGCCGTTCCGCCCGCCGTCCAGCGAACGGCCCGCACCCGCCAGCGAACGCTCGAGATCCAGCCGGCGCCCTGGTGGAAGGCGTAGAGCTCGCGCTCGTCGATGACGTTCGAGTGGACCGTGACCACCTTCGGGACGTCCACGAACCAGACCTGGTAGGCGCGCGCGCCCTCGACGGGCGTCCAGCGCAGCAGGCCGGGATAGCTGGGCGCCGACGCCGGCAGCGTCGGCCAGCGCATGTTGAAGCCGAAGCGGCTGCTCCACGGCGTCACGCCCACCGACAGCACCGCGCGCACCCGCGCATAGAGCGAGTAGGGCTCGCCGGTGATCCAGGGAAGGGTCATCGGGAGGGAGGCGGCCGGTGTCCGCAGCGTCGAGTCGGAGAAGACGATGCCGTTGTCGCGGAAGAGGCTCGAGGTCGAGAGCTGGAACTCGTAGCGCTTTGCGCCGGCGATGGGGTTCCACGCGAAGGAAGGGGTGCGCGGGAAGACGTGCGTGACCGGCTCGTCCGTGCGGAGCAGGAAGCCCTTCAGGCCGGTCGGCGCCGAGGTGGCGGCGTGGGCGGGCGCTGCGAGCGCGAGCGCCAGCACACTGGCAGCGGCGAGGCGAAACACCATGGTCTCAGGAGTTGTCGGCAGGCGGTGCGGGCTAGGCCGTCCCTCGAACGAGGGATGCCTCCAGGAGCGAGCCGGCCGCGAGCACCAGCGCGTCGGCGCCGGGGCGCCCCACGAGCTGCGCTGAGGCGGGCAGGCCGTGCTCCGCGGCGCCGCACGGCAGCGCGAGCGCCGGCCAGCCGAGCAGGTTGAACGGGAACGTGAGGCGGATCGTCGCCTCGCGGATCGTGAGCTCGTCCACGTCGTCGGGGGGCGCGACGAACGCGGTCGTCGGCGTGATCAGCAGGTCGAGTCCGTCGAGCGCCTCCAGGCAGCGCTCGCGGTAGCTCTCGCGCGTGCGCCGGCTCTCCTCAGCCTCCTCGTCGGTCACGCGCAGGCAGCGCTTGACCTTGGTGCGCACGTTCTCGCCGTAGAGGGCGGCGTGCTCGCCGAAGAGGTCGCGGTGGACCTGCGCGACCTCGTGCATGAACAGGCGGTCCTGCCAGTCCGGGAGGGGAAAGTCGATGTGGCGCGAGCCCGGGAAGCGCGCGGCCGCGGCCTCGACCCGCGTCCGCACGAGCGGCTCGGCCAGCTCCGTCCAGGCGACTCCGACCTCGATCTCGCCGATCGGGACGGCGGGCGCCGTCCCCGGCGCGAGCGCCCCGAGCATCGCCTCGCACTCCGAGACCGAGCGCGCCATCGGGCCGGCGTGATCGAAGGTCGGCGCGAGCGGGAAGCAGCCGTCGAGCGGCACGAGCCCGAACGTCGGCTTGAAGCCGACGACGCCGCACCACGAGGCCGGGATCCGGATCGACCCGCCCGAGTCGGTGCCCAGCGCCGCGTCCGCGAGACCTGCGGCCAGCGCGGCCGCCGAGCCGCCGCTCGAGCCGCCTGCCAGGCGGCCGGGAGTGAGCGGGTTCGGCACGGTGCCGAAGTGGGGGTTCTGCGAGGAGACTCCATAGGCGAACTCGTGCAGGTTCGTCTTGCCGACGTTCGCGTAGCCTGCGGCCTCGAGGCGCGTGACCGCGGAGGCGGTCTGGTCGGGGAAGTGCTCCGCGAAGATCGCCGAGCCGTACGTCGTGGCGAGACCCGCCGTGTCGAAGAGGTCCTTGACCGCGAGCGGGATCCCTTGCGGCGCAACCTCCGGTTGCGCCAGGAAGATCAGCCGGCGATCCAGAGGTAGACGAATGCGACGCCGATCGTCCCTGCGAAGAGCAGGACGAAGACGCCGAACAGCGCCCACCCGAGGAGCATGTTCTTGCGCGCGGTGGCGCGATCGATCTCGAGCATCAGAGCAGCACCGGGTCGACGGCCATGGCCACGAAGAGCAGGGCCAGGTAGGCCAGGGAGTAGTGGAACGTGAGCGCCGCCCGCCGCGGTGTCGTCTCCATCCGTAGCCGCCACGCCAGCCAGAGGAACCCGGCGCCGAGCACGGCCGCCGCCGCGAGGTAGACCCAGCCGAACACGGGCACCAGCGTCAGCGCGACGAGCGCCCCCGTGTACAGCAGGATCTGGCGGGTCGTCTCGCGCTCGCCCTTCACCACCGGCAGCATCGGCACCCGCGCCGCCTCGTACTCGCGGCGGATCAAGAGCGCGAGCGCCCAGAAGTGCGGCGGCGTCCAGACGAAGACGACGAGGAACAGGAACAGCGCCGGCAGCCCGAGGTCGCCGGTCGCGGCGGCGTAGCCGACGAGCGGCGGGACGGCCCCCGCGGCGCCGCCGATGACGATGTTCTGCGGCGTCCAGCGCTTGAGCCAGCGGGTGTAGACGAGCACGTAGAAGAGGTTGCCGGCGAGCGCGAGGGCCGCTGTCAGCGGGTTGACGAGCGCGGTCAGGAGCACGAACGAGAGCGCGGAGAGCGCGAGCCCGAACTCGAGCGCGTGCGAGGGGGCGATCCGGCCGGCCGCGACCGGCCTGCGCTCCGTGCGCTTCCCCATCAGCCGGTCGATGTCGCGGTCGAGGACGTGATTCAGCGCGCTGGCGCCGCCGCAGGCGAGCGCGAGCCCGAGCAGCATGAACGCGAGCTCCGCGAGCGGCGGCACGCCGCCCGCCCCCACGAACATCCCGGCCGCCCCCGTCAGCAGCAGCAGCGACATGATCCGCGGTTTCGTCAGCGTGACGTAGTCGCGCGCGCTGCCCACGGAAACCCGCTCGCCCCTGAAGGTCTGAGCAGCCGAGACGAGCGTTGCCGTCAGCGCCGCCGCGGCCAGGGCGACGTGCAACGGGTGCGCCCACCAGGTCGCGAGCGCGGCGAGGAACAGCGCGACCGCGGCGAAGCTCGGCAGCACGAGCGCGCGGTGGGCGAGCACGGCCGCGACGGCGACGGTGACGAGCGGCGGCAGCACTGCGAGCACGAGCGCGCGGTGGGCGAGGTCGAAGCCGCCCGAGACGACCACGAGCGCGACCGCCGCGGCGGCGCCGAGCGCCGTCAGCCGGAGCCACGGTCCCGGGCTAGCGCCGCTCACGGCCCTCCTCCAGCTTCCGCCGCAGGTCACGCAGCGGCCGCGCGCTCGTCACGTAGGGCACGCGGTCGAAGTTGTGTGGCGGCGGCGGCGAGGTCGTGTACCACTCGAGCGTGTCGGCGCGCCACGGGTCGTTGCCGGAGCGCGGCCCCTTCCGCCCCCGCCAGATCGCGATCGCGACCAGCAGCAGGCCGACGCCGAGGATGTACGAGCCGAGCGTGGAGATGAGGTTGTACGTGTTGAAGAGCGACTCGTCGGGATAGGTGTACGTCCGCCGCTGCATGCCGAGCAGGCCGAGCAGGTGCTGGGGCTGGAAGGCCACGTTGAAGCCAATGAAGACGAGCATGAACGACCACTTGCCCAGCCGCTCGCTCAGCAGCCGCCCGAACATCTTCGGCCACCAGTAGAAGAGCGCGGCCAGCAGCGCGAAGAGCGACCCGCCCATCAGCACGTAGTGGAAGTGCGCGACGACGAAGTACGTGTCGTGCACCTGCCAGTCGAACGGGAACACGGCGAGGAAGATCCCCGAGAGGCCGCCGATCGTGAAGACGACGATGAAGCCGAGCGCGTACAGCAGCGCGGTGTCGAAGATCAGGTTCCCCCGCCACGTGGTGGCGACCCAGTTGAAGATCTTGATCCCCGTCGGCACCGCGATCGCCATCGACGCGATCATGAAGAATGCCTGGAGGCCGATCGGCAGCCCCACGGTGAACATGTGGTGCGCCCAGACGAGCATCGAGAGGAACGCGATCGACACGCTCGCGAGGACGATTGCCTTGTAGCCGAAGATCGGCTTGCGCGAGAAGACCGGCACGACCTCCGAGATCACCCCGAAGGCCGGCAGGATCATCACGTAGACCTCCGGGTGCCCGAAGAACCAGAACACGTGCTGGTAGAGCACCGCGTCGCCGCCCTGCCCCGGCAGGAAGAAGTGCGTGCCCGCCTGGCGATCGAGCAGCAGCAGCGTCAGCCCGGCCGAGAGCGCCGGCAGCACCAGCAGCAGCAGGGCGGCGTACACCTCGACCGTCCAGACGAACAGCGGCAGCCGCATCCACGTCATCCCGGCCGTGCGCAGGTTGTGGATCGTGACCAGGAAGTTGATCGCGGTCGCGAGCGACGAGATCGTGAGGATGTGCAGCGACAGGATCCACAGGTCCTGGCCCGTGCCCTCGCTGTACACCGACAGGGGCACGTAGCTCGTCCAGCCGGCCTTCGGCGCGCCGCCGCTGGCGAACCAGCTCGAGTAGAGGACGACGCCGCCGGCCAGGTAGAGCCAGTACGAGAGCGCGTTCAGGCGCGGGAAGGCCATGTCCCGCGTGCCGATCATCAGCGGCACGAGGAAGTTCGCGAAGCCGGCCCAGACCGGGACGACGACGAGGAAGACCATCGTCGTGCCGTGCATGGTCAGCAGCTGGTTGTACTCGTCGCGGACGAAGAGCTCGACGTTCGAGTGGATCAGCTGCGTGCGGATCAGCAGCGCGAGGATCCCGCCGGCCCCGAGGAAGACGAGGCTCGTGATCACGTAGAGGATCCCGATTCGCTTGTGGTCGGTGGTCGTGATCCAGCTCGTGACCCGGCCGCTCGTCCACGGCTTAACCGCCATCGGCGCCTCCCAGGTGCTCGATCAGCGCGTCGAGCTCGGCCTCCGTCCAGGTCGCCCCGACGTCCGGCATCCGGCCGCGCCCGTTCCTGAGGAGATCCCGCAGCGCGTCGGCATCCTGGAGGATCGGGTTGCCCGCGATGTTGGGCGCGTACTCGGGCGCCGCGAAGTGGCACTTCGAGCAGACGCGGTCGAAGATCTGCCGGCCCAGCCCTCCCTGCCCCGCGGCCTCGCGCGCGAGCCAGGCGTCGAACTCCGCCTGGTCGAGCACCTCCGCGGTCGCCAGCATCGCGCCGTGCTGGATCCCGCAGAGCTCGGCGCACTTGCCCTGGAAGCTGCCCGTACGGATGGCGCGGAAGTTGAGCTCGTTGTCGACCCCCGGGATCGCGTCCATCTTCCCTCCGAGCGCGGGCACCCAGAACGAGTGGATCACGTCCTGCTCGGGCGAGCTGATCTCCAGACGGACGAGCGTGTCTACCGGCACTCGCAGCGTGTCGAAGGAGACGACGCCGTTCGGGTAGACGAAGCGCCAGTAGAACTGGCGTCCCTCGACCTGGACGACGAGCTCGGGACTGTCGGCGGCCTGGATCGAAGGGAGCTTCACGAAGGTGAACGCGGCGATCGCGACCAGGATCAGGATCGGGATCGCCGTCCAGGTCAGCTCGAGCCGGGTGTGGCCGCGGATCTGCGGCCCCTCCACGTCACGGTCGCGCTCTCCCCGCCGGAAGCGGATCGCGAAGAGGACGAGGGGAATCGTGACGGCGAGGAAGATCGCGCTGGCGAACGCGCCGATGAAGACGTAGATCGCCTGGATGTCGCGTGTGCCCTCGCTGGCGGGGGAGACCGGCGTGAGGCCGCCCTCCGAGCCGATCCAGGCGAGGAACCCGACGCCGACCAGTACGACCAGCCCCGCCACGAGCAGACCGGAGATGAAGAAGCGTCGCACGGGCCGGTGGCATTCTAGGACGGTGCCTGAGACCCACGCGCCGGTCAGGAGCCTCGTCGAGCTGCCTCCGCAGGTGGGTTCGGAGTTCGAGGTCTACGTCAACGGCGTGCCCCAGCGGCGGGACCGCGACTACCGGCTCCAGGGCCGCACGCTCGTCTTCCAGCGGGGGCTCGCGACCGAGGGGAAGCTGGGCCCGCTGCGCTGGCTCTCGATGCTCCTCGGGATCGCCGGCACCTACCGGCAGCACGACACCGTCGACGTGATCTTCGAGGCCGCGGGTCGCCGCACTGTCGCCAGCGGGCTTCCCTACCGCAGCGAGACGCGGTAGCGCACCTCGCGCACCCGGGTCCCGAGAAATTCGTCGTCCTTCTCGATGCCGTCGACCGCCCAACCGGCCGCCTCGTAGAACCGGCGGGCGCGCGGGTTGTCCTCGAGCACCCAGAGTGTGGCCTGCTCGTAGCCGCGCTCCCGCAGCTCCTCCTCGGCGCGGGCGATCAGCGCGCGTCCGGCCCCGGTTCCCCAGGCGTCGGGGCGGACGTAGATGCCGTAGAGCTCGCCCTCGCCCTCGGCGTCCCGGGAGGGGCCGACGGTCGAGAAGCCGACCACGTCGCCGTCCCGCTCCGCGACGAACACGGTCGAGCCCGTCTCGATGCGCTCGCGCCAGGTCTCCAGCCGCTGCGGAATGCTCAGCTCAGCGAGCGCCTCGTCGGGGAAGACGTGCCCGTAGCCCTCCTGCCAGCCACGCACGTGGGCGGTGGCGACCGCCTCGGCGTCGGCCGGCGTCGCGCGTCTCACGTTCACCGGCCGTGCCTCAGGGTCAGCTCGCGGAGGCGGGCGGCGTGCCCGGAAGTGAGCTGGCCGCGCCGGAGTCGCCAACGCCAGTTCCCCGTGACGCTCCCCGGCAAGTTCATCCGTCCCGCGCTGCCGAGACCGAGCACGTCCTGGGCGGGGACGATCGCCAGGCGGGCCGGAGACGACCAGGCGCGCTCGAGCCAGCGCCAGTGCGGTCCGGGCTCGCCGGACCAGCCCACGATCGTGTCGTTGTCGTGCGTCCCCGTGTAGACAACGGCGTGCTCGCGGTGCCGCTCCACGCGGGGTGAGAACTGGAGCACGTGCATGCCCGGCAGCCCGAGCTCGTCGCGCAGCCGCTCGACCGGGGAGTGATCACCCCGAGATCTTCCGCGATCAGGGGCAGGTAGCCCAGCTCTGCACGCGCGGCGTCGAAAACGGCGCGCCCCGGGCCGCGGCGCCAGGCGCCCCGGCGAGCCGTCTTCTGGCGCTCCGGCACGGCCCAGTAGGCGACGAGGGCGCGGAAGTGGTCCACGCGCGCGATGTCGAACAGCTCGAACGTGCGCCGGACTGGGGGAGCATGGGCGGAGTCGGCGCCGAAGGGGCGCCCCGGCACGACCAGCCGTACTCCGCCGAGGTCACCCTGCCACCGCTGGGCGTCGTCTGGCTGGTTCCCGACAAGAGTTAGCCCCCGCTCAATCTCAGGCAGGCGCTTGCCGATAGCAGCAGGATGCTGGACAGCCCGGCGACACTGGCTTACGTGCAGGCAGCGCGCCTCCAGGCGCAGCTGAGCGCCGCGCTGTCGGTGGCGACCGTGGCTGCGGCCGTCACCGCCGCGCTCCTGCTTCCGCGGCTGATGCTGGACACGCCGGGCTGGGAGAGGTTCTTCACGTTGCTACCGCTCGTCGTCGGCGCGCACGTCGCCGCCGCAGCCGTGCCGAACGGCCGCTCGATCGTCCTCAGCGGCGCCGGTCTGGTCGCGCTCGCCCTGCTCGTCCCGCCCGAGCTGGCCGTGCTCGCCGGCCTCGCGCCTGCGGTCCGCCTGCTCTTCCGCTGGCCGTGGCGGCAGGTCGTCCAGGCGGTCGCCAGCGACATGCTCGCCGTGGCGGGGGCCGCGACGGTCGCCGGGCCGATCCTTGCCGGGGACGACCCTGGGCACTTCGCCCTCGCCGGGATCGCCGCGACGGCGGTGTTCGTGCTCGTCGACCGGAGCCTCATGCTCGCTCGCCTGGCCGCGAACCACGCGCCGCTCGGCTGGCCCCAGCTGCGCGCCTTCGGCATCGCGTCGGTCGCTCCCGAGGCGACGCTGGTCGCGCTCGGCGTCGTTGTCGCCTGGCTCTGGCACTCGAACCTGCTGCTCGTTCCGTTCGCGATCCTCGCGCTCGCGCTTCTCTCCCAGGCGCTGAACGTGCCGCAGCTCGAAGTCGAGGCGCGGATCGACAGCAAGACGGGGCTCGCGAACGCGCGGCATTTCCACCAAGTCTTCGAGCAGGAGCTCGCCCGCGCGCAGCGGTACGAGCGGCCGGTCGGTCTGATCCTGGCCGACCTGGACCTCCTGCGCGACATCAACAACGAGCACGGCCACCTGGCCGGGGACGCCGTGCTGCGTGGCATCGCCGACGTCTTCCGCACTCAGCTGCGGCGGATGGACACCGCCGCGCGTTTCGGCGGCGAGGAGTTCTGCCTACTGCTCCCCGAAGCGAACGGCCAGCAGACGCTCGACGTCGCCGAGCGGATTCGCCGGGCCGTCGCGAACCACCCTGTCGAGATCGCGGGCCAGCCGGTGCGCGCCACGATCTCGCTCGGCGTCGCCGCGTTCCCCGAGGACGGCGTCGTGCTCGAAGACCTCCTCCGCCACGCCGACGAGGCGCTCTTCCGCGCCAAGGCCGCCGGGCGCAACTGCGTTCGGTACGCGGGGCTCGCTGCCGCCTAGCTAGGTTCCGCCGGATGGAAGTCTGGCCGGGCCGCCCCTTCCCGCTCGGCGCGACCTGGGACGGGAGGGGACGAACTTCGCGCTCTTCTCCGAGAACGCCGACTGGGTAGAGCTCTGCCTCTTCGACGAGACCGGCGCCGAGACGCGGATCCCGCTGCGCGAGCACGCGGCCTTCAACTGGCACTGCTACCTCCCTGCGGTCGGCCCCGGCAGCCGCTACGGCTACCGCTGCCGCCGAGGCGCTTCGGCAAGCAGTGGATGGTCGCGGTGGCGACGGCGGAGGTGGACGGCGTGTACGCGGCGCGGGCGAGCGTGATGGTGGACGCCCTGTCCGCCGTTGTCTTGCAGGGCGTCCGCTGACGAGGGCGAAGGCCATACTTCCGATGGTGGTGCGCCATGTCTGACAGCGGTTGGACGCCGTACGAGGAGGCTCGTCCGCGCCTGCCGCGCCTCGAGGACCTGCCCGTCGTCTACGAGGGCTACGACCCCGGCGCCGTGGCGGCCGCCTTCGACGCGTTCTATCGCCATGCGGCTCAGCTCGACACGACCCTGAGTGCGCTCGAGTCGGTCGAGACGTTCCGCAAGGACGCCGCCGAGCTTCGCGCCGACATTCGGGCGCTGCGCGCCGCTTCGTGGGGGCCCCTCCCCGGCCGGCAGACCTGGGCGGCCGGCTACGCCGTTCGCGCGTCCACCGAAAGCCGCGGCGGCTTCTTCGACGTGGCCCCGCGGCTCGCGGTCGAAGCCGCGTTCATCATCCTGGTCGCCGTCGGAGCCGCGCTGGCGGAGCTGAGCGCAACCGCCGTCGTCCTCCTCGTCGTCGCCGCCTGGCTCGTCGTCGGGCTGGCGGAGGTGCTGCAGACGCTGGGCCGCCCTTCGTACATGCCGGTGCTCCGGCCGCGACCTGCCTCTGCCGAGCCGTTGGCTCCGCCTGCTCCGACGATCGTGCAGCCGGCCGCCGTCGAGCCCGCCGCTCCCGACCCCTGGGAGGCGGCGGAGGAGCCGCTGCCCGAGCCGGAGCCGGTCGCCGAGGTCGAGCCCGAGCCGGAACCCGAGCCCGAACCTGAGCCGGAGCCCGAACCTGAGCCGGAGCCCGAGCCCGAGCCGGAGCCGGTGGCCGAGGAGGGCGCGCCGCGGCGCAGCCGCTGGCGCCGCGAGCGAGAGCCCGAACCGGAGGAGCCGCAGCTCGAGCCCGTCGGAGCATCGCTTGCCGAAGACCTTCGACCCGACCTGTCTCCGCCGGAGCTTGCGGGGGTCGACGACACTGGCGCCCTGCCGGTCGCCGCCACGGCCACCCCGAAGTCGCAACTCCGCCGCGGCCGCCGCTAGCGATCCATCTTCCGCGCGCGGCGCTCGTCTAACGTGACGTCGTGAGCGAGCGCGTCGAGCGGAGGGTGCGCGCAGGGGCCGTAGCCGCGGGCCTCGTCGCGCTGCTCGCGCTTGTCGCCCTCGCCAGCGGCCGCGGGCGCCCCGAGGCGCGCGGGACGACGGACACCGGCGCGGTCGCGGACGTACGCGACATCGTCCTGACGCTGGGCGCCACGCTCTACGTGCTGGCGTTCGCCGCGATCGCCTGGGCGTTCTGGCGTCACCGGTCGGAGGGCGGCCGGTTCGACCGGCCCTCCAGCGCCATGTCGCTGATCGGCTTCCTCTTCCTGGCCGGCGCCTTGTACTGGGGCATACGCAACCGGCCCGAGCCTCAGGTGCCCGAGCAGCCGGAGCTCGGGATAGCGCCCGAGGCGCAGCCGGTTGCCCCGGAAGAGGAGATCCGGGAGCCCGCGAAGCCGCTCCGGCCGGCCGACTTCCGCGCGGAGATCGCCGCTGCGGTGCTCGCGGCCGCAGCCGTCGCGGCCGCCGCGGCCTTCGCCGTGCGCAGGCGGCGGGGCGTCGCCGAGCTCGACGAGGTCTCCAAGCGCGAGCTCACCGTCGCGGATCTCATGGCAGTGGTCGAGGGCACGCTGGACGACCTGCGACGCGAGGCCGACCCACGGCGGGCCGTGATCGCGGCCTACGCGCAGATGGAGCGCGTGCTCGCCCGGCACGGTCTGCCCCGCGAGCCGTCCGAGGCCCCGTTCGAGTACCTGGGCCGGATGCTCAGGGAGCTCGAGGTGCGCGCCGGGTCCGCCCTTGCCCTCACCGAGCTGTTCGAGCGGGCGCGCTTCAGCGATCACGTCATCGACGCCGCGATGAAGGACGAGGCGATCGACGCACTTGCGGCCGTTCGTGACGATCTGAGAGCGGCCTCATGACCAGCCGCCAGCGCCGCGCGCTGACTTGGACGATCGGTGCGAGCATTGCGGCCACGATCGCCGCTGTCGTGCGGGCGGACGACCGCGCGCTGGTCTTCGACGTGTACCTCCTCTTCGTGGGCGGCCTCGTCCTGCTCGTCCTCGTCCAGGCGACGGCGACGGCGCTCCCGCGCAGCGGTCGCTCGCGCCTCGAGCGGGCGCTCCGGCCGCAGTCTCGGCCGGCGGCGAGACCGGAGGATCTGGCCTCGCTCGAGCGGAGGCTGACCTTCGCCACCGAGACGGCGTTCGAGGTGCACTACCGCCTCCGCCCCGTCCTGCGGCAGATCGCCCAGTATCGGCTCTCCTCGCACCGCGGGATCGAGCTGGACGACGACCCCGAGGAGGCCCGCGAGGTGCTCGGGCCCTCGGCGTGGGAGCTCGTCCGGCCGGACCGCGAGCCGCCCGCCGACCGCCTCGGCCCCGGCCACCCGCTCCCGGACCTCCGCGCCGCCGTCGACGCACTGGAGAGAATCTAAAAATGCAGATCGAAGAGCTCGCCGAACGCTGCGACCGAATCGTCACCGAGGTCGAGCGGGCCGTGGTCGGGAAGCGGGAGGCGCTCGAGCTGGTGCTGATCGGGATGCTCGCCGACGGCCACGTCCTGATGGAGGACTACCCGGGTCTCGCGAAGACCCTCATCGCGCGCTCCTACGCGCAGGTGACCGACATGGGCTTCGCGCGGATCCAGTTCACGCCCGACCTGATGCCCTCCGACGTGACCGGATCCTCGATCTACAACCAGCGCACCTCCGACTTCGAGTTCCGGCCGGGCCCGATCTTCACGAACCTCCTCCTCGGCGACGAGATCAACCGCGCCCCGCCGAAGACGCAGGCCGCGTTGCTCGAGGCGATGCAGGAGCGCCAGGTCACGATCGAGGGCCACACGAGCAAGCTCGGGCCGCCGTTCCTCGTGATCGCGACCCAGAACCCGATCGAGTACGAGGGCACGTACCCGCTGCCCGAGGCGCAGCTCGACCGCTTCCTGCTCCGGCTCTCCGTCGGCTACCCGTCCCGCGACGACGAGTGGCAGATCCTCGAGCGGCGGCTCGAGCGCGCTGTGGACGAGGTCGAGCTCCGGCCGGTCGTCACCCGCGACGAGCTGCTCGAGCTGCAGCGGACGGTCGAGACCGTCTACGTCTCGGAGAGCGTCGGCCGCTATATGGTCGAGCTCGTCGCCGCGACCCGCGAGAACGCTCGCATCCAGGTGGGAGCGAGCCCGCGCGGGTCGCTCGCGCTGCTGAAGGCGTCCCGCTGCCGGGCCGCGCTCGCCGGGCGGGACTTCGTGACGCCGGAGGACGTGAAGGCGGTCGCGGTCGCGGCGCTCGCTCACCGGCTGATGCTTAGCCCCGAGCTCTGGGTGCAGCGCGTGAGCCAGGCCGACGTCGTGCGCGAGGTCCTGCAGCTCGTTCCGACGCCTGCCGCCGAGGACGCGCTCCGCCCGGCGTGATTTTCCCCCAGTGACCCGACTGGTCACGCCGAAGCTCGGTGCCTACGCCGGGCTCGCGGCGCTCGGCCTGTTCGCGGCGCTCGGCGCGGAGCGCCCAGAGCTCGCCGCGCTCGCTGCTCCGTTCGCGGTCCTGGCGGCCCTGGGTCTCGTCCTCGCGCGGCCGCCGGAGGTCGGCGTCGAGGTCGAGCCTGCGCTCGAGCGCGTCTTCGAGGGAGAGGAGGTCGAGGTCGCGGTCGAGGTGGAGTCCGCGACGGGCGCCGCCGACCTCGAGCTGCTGGTGCGCCTGCCGGACGGCCTCTCGCTCGCCGACGGGGAGAACCCCGTCGCGCTGCGCCTCGCCCCGGGCGAGCGTCGCGAGCTGACGCTGAGCCTGCGGGTCGACCGCTGGGGCGGCTACCTGCTCGGGGACGTCGTCCTGCGCGCCCGCGACCCGCTCGGGCTCGTCCACCACGAGTCCCGCCTCGACCGCAGGCGGCCGCTGAAGGCGTATCCGCGGCCCGAGCGGGTGGACGAGCTGCTCCAGCCCGCGCAGACGCAGGTGTTCAGCGGCAACTACGTCTCCCGCGAGCGCGGGGAGGGGATCGAGTTCGCCGACCTGCGGCCGTTCGCGCCCGGTGACCGTGTCCGCCGCGTCAACTGGCGCGCCAGCGCGCGTCGCGGCGAGCTCTGGGTCAACGAGTACCACCCCGAGCGGAACGCGGACGTGGTCGTCTTCCTCGACACCTTCGCAGAGGCCTCCGACCCAGAAGGGAGCACGCTCGACCTCGGCGTCCGGGCGGCGTCCGCGTTCGTGAGCCACTACCTGCGGCACAAGGACCGCGTCGGCTTCGTCTCGTTCGGCGGGCGGCTGAACTGGCTCCAGCCGCGCACGGGCGTGGCGCAGCTCTACCGCATCGTCGACGCGCTCGTGGACGCCGAGATCGTCCTCAACTATGCGTGGAGCGACGTCGACGTCATCCCGCGGCACACGCTGCCGCCCAAGGCGCTCGTGGTGGCGCTCAGCCCACTCCTCGACGAGCGGTCGATCGCCGCGCTGCTCGACCTGCGCGGCCGCGGGTTCGACCTCGCGGTCGTCGAGGTGTCGCCCGCGCAGTTCACCGCGCCCGGCAAGGGCGAGCGCGCCGAGCTCGCCCACCGCATCTGGCTGCTCCGCCGGGAGGCGGCGCGCGCGCGGTTCGAGCGCGCCGGGGTCGCGGTCGGAACCTGGGACGAGACCAAGTCGCTCGTCGGGGCCCTCGAGGAGGTGAGAGCATTCAGGCGCTTCGCCGCGCGCGCCCACGCCTGATCCGCGCCGCGCTCGCCGCGGCCGTGCTCGCCGGCCCGGTCGCGTACGCGGGCTCGGAGCCGCCCCTCGCCCTGCTCGGGGCGCTGGGCATCGGCTTCTTCGGCGTCGGGACCGCCTTCCGCATCGCGGAGGCGATCCCGGTCGGGCTCGTGGTGGTCGGCAGCCAGTACGCCCTCTTCCTCGTGCTCGGAGACGGGAGCTCCGACCAGGCCGCGCCGCTCGTGGCCGCGGCCCTCCTGCTCGCCGCCGAGCTCGGCCACTCCGCGCTCGACCCGCCGCTGGCCTCCGCCTCTCCCGCTCTCCGGGCGCTGCGCGCGGCCCGGCTGATCGGGCTCGCCGCAGGCGCCGCGGGGGTCGCGGCGCTCGTCCTCTATGCGGCCGAGGCCGACACGCGCTCGTTCCCCGCCGTCGAGGCGCTCGGCGTGCTCGCCGCCCTCGCCGCCGTCGGCCTGCTGGCCCTCCTCGCGCGGCGCAGCGCTTGACTTCGCGCCCCCGGCTGATTTGATCAGTGGCGTGACGGAAGCGAGTGCGGCCGCAATGCCGGCCGGCGGGGAGGTCGTCCGCTGCGAGGCCGTCCGGAAGAGCTTCGGGGACAACCTGGTGCTCGACGGGATCGACCTCAGCGTGACTGCGGGCGAGGTGCTCGTCGTGATCGGGCGCAGCGGCAGCGGCAAGAGCACCCTCTTGCGCTGCATCAACCTGCTCGAGCCCATCCAGGGCGGGCGCATCCTGCTCGAGGGCGAGGAGATAACGCGGAAGGGCGCCGACGTCTCCGCTATCCGGCAGCGGATCGGGATCGTGTTCCAGCAGTTCAACCTCTTCCCCCACCTGACCGCCATCGACAACCTGACGCTCGCGGCGAGGCGGGTGCGGCGGCACCCGCGCGACCAGGCGGAGGAACGGGCGCGCGCTCTGCTCGACCGCGTCGGCCTGGCGGAGAAGGCCGACCAGCATCCGCACCAGCTCTCGGGCGGGCAGCAGCAGCGGGTCGCCATCGCGCGGGCGCTGATGATGGACCCGCACGTGATGCTCTTCGACGAGGTCACGTCGGCGCTCGACCCCGAGCTCGTCGGCGAGGTGCTCGTCGTGGTCCGCGACCTCGCCCGCGAGCTCGGGATGACCATGATCGTCGTCACCCACGAGATGCAATTTGCCCGCGAGGTGGGGGACCGCCTCGTGTTCATGGACCAGGGCCGGATCGTCGAAGAGGGCAAGCCGGCCGACATGCTCGACAACCCCCGGCAGGAGGAGACACGAACGTTCCTTCGGCGCACGCTGCAACTCGCCGACTCCCTGGAGGAGCTGGCCGTAGAACAACATCAAGGAGGAAGCACATGAAGCGATTCACACTCGTCCTCGCCCTTGCGGCCGCGGCAACCGCCGCGCTCGCTTCGGGGGCGCTCTCGGCCCCGACGGCCGACGCCGTCACTGCGCGGCCCACGGCCAGGGTCGCGACGCTCCCGCCGCTGCCGGCCGCGGTCCGGGCCCGCAAGCGGTGGAACGTCGGCATCAAGTGCGACGCGCCGCCGTTCGGCTACATCAACGTCCGCGGCCAGCACGCCGGCGTGGACATCGACATCGCGAAGTGGTTCGCCCGCTTCGCCTTCGGCAACGCCAGCCGCGTGTCCTACACGTGCGCTCCGACTCCCGCCCGCGAGGGCCTGATCAACAGCGACCGCGTCGACGTCGTGATCGCGACGTTCACCTACACGACCGACCGTGACACGCGGATCGACTTCTCGCGCGCCTACTACAAGGCCACGGGACGTCTGCTCGTCCGCAGGGACGGCCCGGTCAACTCGCTCAACGACATCGCGAACAGGACCGTCTCGACCACCAGCGGCTCGATCTACGACCGCTGGCTGAAGAACTGCTTCAAGAGCACGACCCCCATCGTCACCGACAGCTTCACGAACGCGCTACTCGCGTTCAAGGACCGCCGGGCTGACGCGATGATGTGGGACGACACGGCCCTCCTCGGCCAGGCCGCGGTCGACCGCGGGCTGAAGCTGACGGGCGACCTCTTCCTCGCGCTGCCCTACGGCATCGGCATGAAGCAGGGCAACACGGCGATGAAGCGCTGGGTCGACTCGCGGCTCAACCTCATGAAGAAGAGGGACCTCTTCTTCCCCATCCTCAAGAACCACATCCCGCCGCGGGACGTGCCCACGTTCGGGAAGAACATCCTGCGGCCGACGCAGAACTTCACGTACACGCAGGGGTCGCCCGAGACCACTTGCCCGTAACGACCGCTACGGGAGCGGCCGCGAACTCCGCGGCCGCT
>JBBDWU010000023.1:26925-34680 GCA_040902725.1 Gaiellaceae bacterium
CCCCCCCCCCCCCCCCCCCGGCTCTTTCCGATGATCGTCGCCGCCTGGGACTGGAGCTATTTCCGCACCAACGGGCCCGAGCTTGCCGAGGGGCTGTTGCGCACGCTCGAGGTCTCCGCGCTCGCCGTGGTGGGCGCGTTCTTCATCGGGGCCGTGCTCGGGGCTGCCCGCGCCCACCGGATACCCGTGGTCAGCCAGCTCGCAGCGGTTTACGTCGAGGTCATTCGCAACACGCCGATCCTCGTCCAGATCTTCATCTTCTACTTCGGCCTGCCCCAGGTCGGCATCCGCCTGAGCGCGTTCACCGTCGCGCTGGTCGCGGTGACCGTCTGGGGCGGGGCCTTCAACATCGAGAACTTCCGCGCCGGCTTCGAGGCCGTGCCGTACCGCTTCCGGGAGGCGGGGCTAGCGCTCGGCTTCGGCCGGATGAGCACCTTCCTCAACGTGACGCTGCCGATCGGCGGGCGAATCTCGTTGCCCTCGACGATCAACACGTCGATCAGCGTCGTCAAGAACACGTCGCTGATGTACGTGATCGGCTACGCCGAGCTGACGACGACGGCGCTCCACATCCACAACCTCTCGCCGCGCACCTGGGAGACGCTCGCGACGCTCGGCGTCGTCTACCTGGCCCTCGTCTGGTCGCTCTCCGCGCTCATCCGCGTCGTGGAAGCCCGCCTCGCGCTCCCGGAGGACACGCGATGAGCTTGCCCGAGTGGGTCGAGCCGGTCGCGCGCTACATGGCGACGGAAGGGCTGAAGGGAACGGCGCGCATCGCGGCGTTCTCGCTCGTGGGCAGCCTCCTGATCGGGATGACGCTCGGGACGCTGCTCACGATTCGCTTCGCGCCCAGCCGCGCCCTGATCCGTTCCTACATCGAGGTCTGGCGCGGGCTGCCGATTCTCGTCACGCTCTTCGTCGTCTACCTCGGCCTGCCCTCGTTCGGCGTGCGCTTCGACCCGTTCACGTCGGCGTCGATCGCGCTGACCCTGTGGGGCAGCGCCCAGGTCGCCGAGGCCACCCGAGGCGCCGTCCAGTCGATCCCGCGCGAGCAGCACGAGGCGGCGTCGGCGCTCGGCTTCGGCTGGGTCGGCCGGCACGCGTTCGTGATCCTGCCTCAGGCGTACCGGCGGCTGATCCCGCCGCTGGTGGGCCTGCTCGTGAACATCCTCCAGAACACGACGATCGCGCAGATCATCGGCGCCACGGAGCTGCTGGAGAGCGGCGAGCAGTCGTACGAGCGGCTGACCTCGCCGCCGCCGGTCGGCCCCGGCGAGATCCACGCCCTCGAGATCTACCTCGGCGTGGCCGCCGTGTTCTTCGTCCTCTCCTTCCCGCTCACGCGACTGGCCGGCTATCTCGAGCGGAGGCTGGTATGAGCGCGGACTGGCTCCCCTACGAGCGGGGCGCGCTGCTGACCGGGACGGAGTCCGACTTCGCCAAGCTGCGTGCGGCCTGGCGGATCCTGGCCCGCCGCTCCCGCGACGGCCGCGTCTTCGACTTCACCGGGCTCGTCCGGTCGCTCGACCTCGGCGACACGCCGCCGTTCGCGCTCGACGACGAGCTCGCGCCAGCGCTCTACGGCGAACGGCTGACCGAGCTGGCGCTCGAGCATCTGGGCGGCGTGCCGGGGCGGGACGACGTCTTCGTCGCGAACCGGCTGACCGCGGCGGTCGTGGCGGCGATGCAGGTGCTCGTGCGGCCGGGCTCCCGCGTGGTCGGCGTCTCCCCGAGCTACACGCATCCGGCCGTAATTCGCGCGGTCCGGCTCGCCGGGGGCGAGTTCGAGGACGGCGGCGCGGCCGAGGGGGCCGACCTGGTCGTGCTGACGCGGCTCGCGGTCACCTACGAGCTGCTGCCCGACGAGGAGCTCGGCCGGTCCTACGACTCGCCGGTCTTCGTGGACGACGCCGGCGGCGCGCGCGTGGGGCCGGCTGTCTTCGGCCAGCCGCGGACGCTGGAGCTGGGGGCCGAGCTCGGCGCCACCGGGCTCGACAAGTACGGCACGACGGGCCCGCGGCTCGGGCTGCTCGCCGGCCGGGCGGAGCTCGTGGCGGAGATCCGCGCCCGCGCGATCGAGCTCGGGCTCGAGGCGAGGCCGATGCTCTACCCCGCGGTGGTGCGGTCGCTGGAGTCGTATCGCCCCGAGCGCGTGCGCGAGCTGGTCGCGGCGACGGCGGCCGTGGGCGAGGCCCTGGCCGAGCGGCTGGGAGAGTGGGTCGTGCGAACGCCGGTGGCGGTGCGGCTGGAGGGCGAGGCGATCCTCGCGGAGGGGTTGCGCCGCGCTGGCCTGGCGGAGGCGCCGCTCGTGCCGATCGAGGCCACGGCTGCGCTGGCGATGGTGCTCCTGCGCGACCACGGGATCCTGACCGTCCACTTCGCGGCGCTGCCGCCCGGGACGGCGGCGCTGCTCCTGAAGTTCCTCCCGCCGGAGACGCTCGAGCGCTTCGGCGGGGCTGAGGCATTCGCGCGCGCGGTCGACGAGTCGCTCGACGAGGTGGCGCGCCTGCTGAAGCGGCCCGCGGAGCTTCGGGACCTTCTCGCGGGCTGAAAGCGGTGCTACTGTAGGGCCGGGTTGGGACGGAAGCTGCGGCCGGGGATCGTCTTCTTCGTGGGCACCGTGCTCGCGCTCGCGGGCGCCGTCGGGGCGCGCTCCGGCGGCGGCAAGGACGAGCGGCCGGCCAAGGCCGACCGCGACGCGGCCACGATCCTCGTCAAGTTCGCCGCGGACGCCGACGCGAGCGAGGAGATCGCGGCGATCGGCGACGAGCCGCTCGGCAAGACGAAGAACCGCGTCCACGTCGTCAAGGTCAAGGCCGGCAAGGACCTCGACGAGCGGCTCGCCGAGTACCGCTCCCGCTCCGACGTCCTCTTCGCCGAGCCGAACTACCTCGCCCACGCGAGCGCGCTCGGCGCGCCTGCCGATCCGTCGTACTCGCAGCAGTGGGCCCTGCCGAAGATCCAGGCGCTCGACGGCTGGTCGCTCTATCCCGGCGCCTACGGGACCTCAGGCGGGCCGACCATCGCGGTCGTCGACACCGGCGTCCAGTCGACCCACCCCGACCTGGCCGGCCAGGTGGACACGGCCAACGCGGCGAACTGCGTCAACTCCTCGAGCACCTGCGCGAGCGCCTCGGGGCTCGACGACGAGGGCCACGGGACGCACGTGGCCGGCATCGCGGCCGCGGCGACGAACAACGGCACGGGCGTCGCCGGCACCGCTTTCTCGTCACTCGTGATGCCCGTGAAGGCGCTCGACTCGGGTGGCTCGGGCACCTATGCGGCGATCGCCAACGGCATCCTCTGGGCCTCCGGCCGCGGCGCCCGCGTGATCAACCTCAGCCTCGGGGGCTACTCGTACTCGGCGACGCTCTGCGACGCGGTCGCGCAAGCGACCGCAGCCGGCGCGCTGGTCGTCGCGGCGGCCGGGAACGAGGGCACGTCGAAGACGATTTACCCGGCCGGCTGCCCCGGCGCGGTCGGCGTCGCCGCGACGAGCCAGACCGACGGCTCGCCCTCGTGGTCGAACTACGGCGCGCCCGACGTCTTCGTCTCTGCGCCAGGCGTCTCGATCTACTCCACGTACCCGACCAGCTCGTACGCGTCGCTCTCGGGCACGTCGATGGCGACCCCGTTCGTGGCGGGGCTTTCGGCGCTGCTCTTCGGCCAGGTGCCGTCGCGCACGCCAGCGGACGTCAAGGTCGTGCTCGCGAGCACGGCCGACAAGGTCGGCGGGGTCACCTACGGCTCCACCGACCCGTACGGGACGTGCGGCTGCAGCTTCCATCCCTGGTACGGCTACGGACGGATCAACCTCTATCGCGCGCTCGGCGCCGCCGGCCCCGCCCAGCCGGGTTACTCGCTCGCCGTCACGCCGGCGAGCCGGACAGTGACCGCCGGGGCCGGGACCACTTACAGCGTGGACATCACGCCCAGCGGCGGCTTCGCGGAGACGGTGTCGCTCACGGTCGCGGGCCTCCCGAGCGGCGCGAGTGCGAGCTTCTCCCCGAACCCGACCTCGAGCTCGTCCACGCTGTCAGTCGCGACGAGCGCCGCCACGCCGGCGGGCACTTACCCGCTCACGATCGGCGGCACGAGCGAGAGCGGCGTCGCGCGGACGACGTCGGCCACGCTCACCGTGGAGCAGCCCGGGTTCACGGTGGCGGCTTCGCCCACATACGTCTCCGTCAAGCGCCGCAATAGCGCGAGCTACAGCATCGCCGTGGCGCGCACCGGCGGCTTCTCGAGTCCGGTCGCCCTCAGCGTGAGCGGGCTGCCCGCGAACACGACCGCGGCCTTCACGCCGAACCCTGCGACGGATTCCGCGACCTTCGTCGTCGCGACCTCCTCCTCGACGCGGAAGGGAACCTACGTGCTGACCCTCACCGGCACCGCTGGCGGTCTGAGCCGCACGGTGCAGGTAACGCTCAAGGTCGGCTAGCCGCGCTCCCGTTTCGCCTCGGCCGCGGCGGGCAATCCCTCCGGGTTCCCGACCGAAAGGGGTCTCATGGCTGAGTTGACGAACCTGGAGGCGAAGCTGGCCGAGGTGGTCGGCCTGGCGATGGCGGCCCAGGAGGCCACGCGCAAGGTGGCCTCACTGGCCCGCGAGGAGAAGGCGACCGAGCTCGTGACCGAGCTGAAGCGGATGCAGGCCGAGTCGAAGGAGGCCGAGCGGCGAGGCACTCAGGTCGCCGCGGCGTTCGACGGCAAGAAGACCGCGGTGCTCGAGAAGGCGCGCGAGGTGAAGCAGAAGGCAGGCGAGATGCTCGAGAGCTACCTGGACGAGAGCGCCGACGCGCTCGACGGCTTCGAGTTCCTGACCATGGCCGAGGCGGGCGAGGTGGGGCACTGGGAGATCCTCGGGACGCTGAACAGGCGCGCCCGCGACGCGAAGGTGCGCGAGCTCGTCTCCTGGGGCCTCCCGATCCAGAAGCGGCACCTGCGCGACGTGCGCGGCGCCTCCTTGCTGCTTGCGGGCGAGGAGGATCCCGACGAACCGGCCGAGTAGCGTCTGGTCGGGGCGTTTCGGCGAACCTACTCGGCGGTGAGTCGAATCGCGGCGCCAGCTCTAACTTGACCTACTGAGCGGCCATGAAATCCAAACAGGTCCAAATTGTTAGGATTCGGACCGAGGTCATGTGGGCGGACGGATAGGTCAAATGCCTAGAGGGCGTGGCCGCCCAAGCCGCGAGGAGGTTCTGCGCACTCTTGACCGCGCAATCGATGACCTCCGCAGCGTCGGCGGGTTGCCGCTTCCGGTCGAGGCGGACGCGATCTGGGAGGGCATCTGGTATGAGGAGGCGCACCACTCGACGGCGATCGAGGGCAACACCCTCGTTCTCAAGGAGGTCGAGCGACTCCTCCGCGAAGGGAGAGCCGTCGGCGGCAAAGAGCTCGCTGAGTACCTCGAAGTCGAGGGCTACGCGAAGGCGGCGCAGTGGGTGTACGCACAGGCCGTCGACACATCTCCCGACTGGTCGGTCGGAGAGCGGATCAACCTGACCGAGCTGCGCGAGATCCACCGGCTCGTCGTCGAGCCGGCGTGGCTGCACTTGCCGCCGGAGGGCCTGGACCAGCGCGAAGGCCCCGGCTCGTTCCGTCAGCACGACATCCGTCCGTTCACCGGCGGGATGACACCGCCGCCGTTCCCGGAGGTGCCGGCGCTCGTCACGGACTGGCTGGGCGACGCCAGTCGAGGGCCGGCCGACGGTCAGCATCCGATGCTGTTCGTGGCGGACAGCCACGCTCGGTTTGAGCGGATCCACCCCTTCCGCGACGGGAACGGGAGAGTTGGCCGCCTGGCAACGAACCTCCTTCTTGTCCGGCACGGATATCCGCCTGCCGTCATCTACAAGCGCGATCGGACGCGGTATCTGAACGCCCTCAGGAGGGCGGATCGAGGCGACGCGGGGCCGCTCGCCGAGATCCTTGCGCGGGCGGTCACCGACGGCATCTACCGCTTCCTGCTTCCTGGCTTGGCGGGACCGCATCGACTCGTCCCGCTTCGCTCGCTGGCCGACGCCGAGCTCTCCGGCAACGCGCTCGCCGTCGCGGCCAAGCGAGGCCGGCTGCGTGCCGTTCGTCGGACGGATCAGTGGTACTCGACGAAACGGTGGGTCCAGGACTACAAGGACAGCCGCTACAAGCGTGCGTGAATTCGACCTACGCGAACCTCATGAAAGTCGAACAGGTCAACTCCGCGCCTCGGTCGAACTGAGCGAAGAGGGAAGTGCCCCCGACAGGAATCGAACCTGTGCACGCGGTTTAGGAACCATCGTGCCGTTTCGAGGGAGTCGGCCTACGAAGCGGAAGTCACGTCGCGGTGTGGGGCGAGCGCCAGGGCGCGCGCCAGCATCAGCGACGCTGCGCGAGTAGCGGAGCACTTCGGCTAGTGCGGCTTCGAGGCGGTCCCAGGGTTCACGCTGGCCGAAGCGCCGTCGCGTTCGTAGACGACGCGCCACCAGTCGTCCCGCTTTGCCATGGCAAGCCAGTGTAGGCGGGGAGTCAGACTTCGGGTCACGCCGCGCGTGACCGGCGAATGCGTAGGTTTCGGGCCGTGAGCCTCCAGCCGGCCGTCTTCATCGATGACCTGCCGCTCTCGTTTCAACGAGGCGCGGAAGATCGCCGCGATGCTGCGCGAGCCTCGGCCCGGGGAGTCGGAGCCGTCTCCGGATGCGATCTCCGCCGCCGTGCACATCGATCCCCCTTGGGAGTCCGCGCCAGGCGTGCCAAGATCGCCCGTGCCTTCCGACGCGCGGCAGGAACTTGATCGGGCGCTAAAGGACGTCGCTGAAGTCATCTCGGCGCACGAGGCGTTGACGGGCGGAGGCGCGGGACGCCCGGCACAAGCCCGCGGCGCGGCCGTCACGCGTGCTGGAGTCGTGCTTCTTGTGGCCGCTACCGAGGCATTCATCGAGGATCTGTTCGCAGAGGCCGCCCACAAGATGTGGCCGGGCGATCGTCGCCTGAAGGATTACCTTGAGACGATCGTCACCGGCGATCGCGCATTCGCGAATCCGAGCGTTAAGAAGACAAACGACCTGTTCTTCGGCCTCGGGATGCCCTGGGTCCTCGACAGCATTCGCTGGCAGAAGCGGACGAACAAGTCGTTCAAGGAGTCGCTCACGCTGCTGATCAAGCGCCGGAACCAGATCGCGCATGGGTCGAAGCCACGGCCGAGTGTGCAGCTGCGCCAGCTGAGGGCCTGGCATCGCATGATCGCGGTATACGCGGAGCGCCTCGAGTCCCTCGTCGCGGCTCGAATCGAGGCGGTCACCGGGCATCGTCCGAACTGGTAGTTGAGCGGCGGCCGAGCGGCGCGACGCACGAGACGGCGTCCGCATCTCGTCCAGCGCGCCCCTGCAGGGCGTCGTCCCGGCCCCGGTCGACACGTCCGGGACCGACGAGATCGCCCTCGTCGTTGACGGCTACCCGCCCACCAAGAACGAGGCGAAGTCGCTCCTGAGCGCCGGCCACGGCCACTATGGCCGGGTTCTTGCTCTCCGTCGGAGCCACCAACTACCTCGGGGGCGTGGGCGACGTACTCGAGGGAGAGACGCATCGCGGGCCGCTCCAGCATCTCGGCCCCCTTGCCGAGATCGCCCTGTTCGACAACGACCGGCAGATCCGCCAGGTGATCTACCGAGAGGAGGAGGCCGCGCGGCCCCACTACCTCCTCCGCCTAGTTCCACTCGACCGCGCTTAGAACCTCTAACTCTATGAAGGGACCCGCTCGGCGGTGGCGAAGTCCGTCGG
>JBBDWU010000024.1:0-25297 GCA_040902725.1 Gaiellaceae bacterium
GCGACAACCACCTCGGCGGCGACAACTTCGACAAGGCGATCGTCGACTGGATGGTGGCCGAGTTCAAGCGCGACCAGGGGATCGACCTGGCGCAGGACCGGATGGCGCTCCAGCGGCTCTACGAGGCCGCGGAGAAGGCCAAGATCGAGCTGTCGTCCACGATGACGACGCAGATCAACCTGCCCTTCGTGACCGCCATGCCGGAGGGCCCGAAGCACCTCGACCTCCAGCTCACGCGCGCGAAGCTCGACGAGCTCACCGCCGACCTGCTCGAGCGCACCGTCGGGCCGACCAAGCAGTGCCTCGCCGACGCCGGTCTCAAGCCGGATGACATCACCCATGTCGTCCTCGTCGGCGGCATGACGCGCATGCCCGCGGTGGTCGAGAAGTGCAAGCAGCTAATCGGCAAGGACCCGCACAAGGGCGTCAACCCCGACGAGGTCGTCGCGATCGGCGCGGCCATCCAGGCCGGCGTCCTGCGCGGCGAGGTCAAGGACGTGCTCCTGCTCGACGTGACGCCGCTGTCGCTCGGCATCGAGACAAAGGGCGGCGTCTTCACCCCGCTGATCGAGCGGAACACGACCATCCCCACGCGCAAGTCGGAGGTCTTCACGACCGCCGAGGACAACCAGCCCTCGGTCGAGATCCACGTGGCCCAGGGCGAGTCGGAGATGGTGGCCTTCAACAAGACGCTCGGCAAGTTCCAGCTCGTCGGCATCCCGCCGGCGCAGCGCGGCATCCCGCAGGTCGAGGTCACGTTCGACATCGACGCCAACGGCATCATCAACGTCTCCGCCAAGGACCACGGGACGGGCAACGAGCAGCAGATTCGCATCGAAGGCGGCTCGGGGCTCTCGTCCGACGAGGTCGAGCGGATGGTGAAGGAGGCCGAGGCGCACTCCGAGGAGGCTCGTCAGATGCGCGAGGCCGTCGACACGAAGAACCTGGCCGAGAACCTCGCCTACCAGACGGAGCGCTCGCTCAAGGAGCACCGCGACAAGCTCGACGAGGCGGACGCCGCCACGATCGAGGGCCGCGTCATGGAGCTGAAGCAGGCGCTCGAGGGCGCCGACCTCGCCGACATCCGCGCGAAGACCGAGGCGCTCCAGGAGGCCTCCCACAAGCTCGCCGAGGCCGTCTACCAGCAGGCCGCCTCGCAGGCGCAGGCCGCTCCCGACGGAGCCGGCGAGACCGACGACGAGGTGATCGAGGAGGCCGAGATCGTCGAGGAGGAGGAGGAGGAGGAGGCGAAGACCTCCTGATGCCCGAGGAGCAGCAGGAGCTCGACGTCGAGTCGCTGATCGCGGAGCGCGACGAGTACCTCCGCGACCTCCAGCGCGTCGCGGCGGAGTTCGAGAACTTCCGCAAGCGCGTGGCCCGGGACCAGGAGAGCCTGGTCGCCCGGGCCGCCGAGCGGCTCGCGCGCGAGCTCGTCCCCGTCCTCGACGACCTCGAGCGGGCACTGCAGGCCGCGGAGGAGCACGAGGAGGCGAAACTCGAGGAGGGCGTCCGCCTCGTCCACCGGCAGCTGGCGGAGGCGCTCCGCAAGGAGGGCCTCGAGGAGATCCCCACGGACGGCAAGTTCGACCCGCACGTGCACGAGGCGCTCCTCTCCCGGCCCTCGGAGGCCGAGGCGGGGACGGTGCTGGAGGTGCTGCAGAAGGGCTACCGGCTGGGCGACCGCGTCCTCCGGCCGGCGCGGGTTGTGATCGCTGAGTGAGCTCGACGCTGTACGAGGCGCTCGGCGTCCCCAAGTCGGCGTCGCAGGACGAGATCAAGAAGACCTACCGCAAGCTCGCGCGCGAGTACCACCCCGACCGGAACCCGGGCGACACGGCCGCGGAAGAGCGCTTCAAGCAGGTGCAGCACGCCTACGACGTGCTCGGCGACCCCGAGAAGCGCAAGCAGTACGACCGCGGCCCGCGCGGCTTCGACGGCCGGGGCGCGGGCGCGCCGGGCGGCTTCACGTTCGAGGACTTCGACCTCGGCGACATCTTCGGCGGCTTCTTCGGCCGCGGCGCGCCCCAGCGGCCGCAGGCCCGGCGCGGCGCCGACGTCGAGGTGGCGGTCAACCTTTCCTTCGAGGACTCGCTGCGCGGCCTGGAGACCCGCATCCCGGTGCAGGTGGACACGTCCTGCCGGACGTGCGGCGGCACCGGCGCGCGGCCCGGTACGGCGCCCAGGATCTGTCCCGAGTGCAACGGCCGTGGCGTGCGAGCCGAGAGCCAGGGCCGCTTCGCGATCTCGCAGCCGTGCCCGCGCTGCCGCGGCAACGGCACGGTGATCGAGCAGCCCTGCGAGAGCTGCAAGGGCTCCGGCCGCGAGCGCCGGACGAAGCGCTACACGGTCAGGATCCCCGCCGGCGTCAAGGACGGCACGCGCATCCGGTTGAAGGGCAAGGGCGAGGCGGGCGCGAACGGCGGCCCGCCCGGCGACCTCTACGTCGTCACGCGCGTCGAGCCGTCGCCGACGTTCGAGCGGCGCGGCGACGACCTCGTCGTCGAGGTGCCCGTGGGCTACTCCGACGCCGTGCTCGGCGGGAAGGTGGAGGTGCCGACGCCCGACGGCTCGGTGACGCTGAAGGTGCCCGCCGGCTCGACCGACGGGAAGCTGCTGCGCGTCCGCGGACGCGGCGCGCCGAAGCTCAAGGGCTCCGGCAAGGGCGACGTGCTCGCGCGCCTGCGCATCGCCGTCCCCACGCGGCCGTCGAAGAAGGAGCGCGAGCTGCTGGAGGAGCTGAGGAAGGCGGAGGCATGACCGACACCAGGCCGCGCTACATGATCTCTGTCGCCGCCGAGCTCGTCGGCATGCACCCGCAGACGCTGCGCATGTACGAGCAGAAGGGACTGCTGCGGCCCCAGCGCACCGCCGGCAACACCCGCGTCTACTCGGAGGCCGACGTCGAGCGGCTGCGCCTGATCCAGCAGCTCACGACCGAGCTCCGCCTCAACCTGGCGGGGGTCGAGATCTTTCTCCAGCTGCAGGACGAGCTTCAGCGGCTGAGGGAGCGGATGGAAGGCGTCGAGCGGCGCTACAAGCGCGAGATCGTCCTCTACGAGCCGCCGGGGCGGCGATGGACTTCCAGAAGCTAACGCTCAAGTCCCAGGAGGCGGTCGCCGGCGCGCAGGAGCTTGCGCGCCGCCTGGGCAACCCGAAGCTCTACCCCGAGCATCTGACGCTCGCGCTCATGGACCAGGAGCTGCCGCGCGCGCGCTCGTCGCCGACGCGGGCGCCGTGCGCGCCGAGGCCGAGGCGGCCCTGCGCACGAAGCCGGCGATCAGCGGCGCGCAGCAGCGCCGACCGCCTCCGCCGCCTTCTCCCGCGTGCTCGACCGCGGGTTCGACGAGGCGCGCGAGCTCGGCGACGAGTACGTCTCGGTGGAGCACCTGCTGCTGGCGCTCGAGCTCACGTCGCGCGGCATCAACGAGGTGCGGGGCTCGCAGCGGGTCACCGGCCTAGATTAGGGCCTCAGGAGCTCGCACAACTGGTCGACCGTTTGCCAGTTCCTCGTTCGGCGCAGCCAGTTCGGGTGGTAAGCGCGGTAGGACGCGGCGGGCAAACCAGCGTGCTCGAGCTCGGCGAGATGTAGCGAGAGGGGCCGGATCTTGAATCCCGGGAAGAGTTGACCGATCCGCTCATCGAATCCCGGACCGGTGAATCGACCACGCCATTGCGGTGCGGTCGCTGAACGGGTCGATGGCGCGCCGGACTTCGTGCGCGGCAGACCAGAACGGGGCTCCGGATCGGTCGCTACCGAACGCGAACGCTCGATAGGCGAGGAGCAGGTCGTCCAGATCGTGATCCGCGACCAGAGAGAGTTCGGATCGAGGTGGCCAGAGCTGGGTTTGCTTGCCGATGATCAGAAGTCGGCGTCGCGCCGACGCGAACGCTGGGGAGACGCTGATGAACAAAGGTGCCGAGAGTCCCTGATCACGCGGCAGCTCCGCGAGTGCTGCCGTCCAGACGGGCGCGTAGATCTCCCGCAGCGCACCGTTGAGTTGCCACGTCGCGTCCGCCCTCAGATCGATGATCCTACAAGCGGCTACGGCCCCGGCCGGAGCGGCCACTTGCGTCTCTGCGGCAGTTGGACGACCATCTGTGGATGCGGGGTCAGCGTGAGCCACTCGAGGTTTACGAGCCCGAGCTCGAGCGGCTTCTACAAGGCGTCGGAAGCTGATGATGTCGATCGACGCTAACCTCACTCGCGTCGTCCGCCTACTGGATGGGGATGAAGGTGAAGAGGAAGCTGACGCCTGAGGAACGCGCGGAGTTCAAGCGCGTCGAAGAGCTCAGCGAGGCCGCGCGGGAGAACATGCAGAGGATCCTCGACGAGGTCGCCGCTCGACGCCGCGAGCGCGAGGCCGAGCGCGCAGAGCAGGAGCCAGAGAGGTTCTGGCATCGCGTGTTGAGCCGTCGCACGTAGCGGTCCCCCTTGCAGATGTCAGGCCGACAATCCGTTCACGCGGCCGCAGCGAACTAGGATCAGGAACCCACCCCGAGGAGGGCACATGAGCAAGGTTCTGATGGTCGTCGCCGCCGCGGCCCTGGTCGTCGCCGCGGTCGCCGGCGGCTCGCCCGCGAAGCCGCAGATGAACTTCCAGGCGAAGCTCGACAAGAAGCAGGAAGTCCCGGCGCCGACCGGCGCGCCGAAGCAGGCCGCCGGCACTTGGTCGGGCTCGCTCAGCCAGCACAAGCTCAAGTGGGTGCTGACCTTCCGGAAGCTCTCGGGCGCCGCGGACTCGGCCCACATCCACATGGCGCCGAAGGGCACGGCCGGTGACGTGATCGTCGCGCTCTGCGGCCCGTGCAAGAACGGGCAGAAGGGAACGGCCACGGTCGACGTCGCCACCGTCGACGCCCTGCTGACGGGCAACGCCTACGTCAACGTCCACACCGCCGCGAACCCCGACGGCGAGATCCGCGGGCAGATCAAGAAGGCGGGGGCGAAGCCCTAGGTGCTCTCGAGGTACTCGGCCTGCCCCGTCTCCGGCGGGGCCCCGGAGGCGAAGAGGAGAAGCTCGGTGTCGCCGTCGTTCCGCAGCTGGAGCGGTGTTCCAGACGGGACGACGGCGATGTCGCCGCGCCCCAGCTCGTGAGCCTCGGCCGGCTCGCCGAGCATCAGCGTCAGGCTCCCGTCGAGCACGACGAAGAGTTCTTCCTGGACCTTCTCGAGGTGACGGACGCCCTTCGTCTGCGGCGGCAGCCGCCAGAGGTTCGCGCGCATGTGCTCCATCGAGTCGGAGAGGCGCGCCAGCCGGCGCCCGTCGTCGCGCTCTACCCATTCGGCCTCGTCGAAACGGAAGATCACGCGGGCAGTCTCACACGCAGCGCTCGCCGAAGCAGCTCGAACTCGAGCGGCGACTCCAGCTCGACCGGCTCGCCGTCGATCGCGGCCCGAACGCGCGCACTGCGGGCCCGGACGACGAAGCGCGTGCCCGCGCGGGTCTCGGTGCGCAGGCGTAGCCGGCCCGCCCGCTCGATCGAGTAGGCCGAGAGCGTGCCGCCGTCGAGCCGCTCCCGGCGACCGCCCGGCCGGTACTCGTTGTTGCCGACGAGCAGCAGGTGGACTGCGCGCTCCTCGCCGTCGACCTCGAGCCGCCAGGGCGCGCGCCTGAGGCGCAGGGCGACGCGCGCGAGCCGCCCGAGCGGCGTCCTGTCGGCGTCCTCCTCGTGCACCTCGGCTGCGTAGGCGCCGAGCGAGACGTTGTTTGAGGAACAGGCGGCCGTTCACGCGGCCGACGTCGATGCGGCGCTCCGGGCCGTCGAAGGCGTCGAGCGCTCCCACGGGATCGTCCGGGTCGAGCCCGAGGTCGCGCGCGAGGTGGTTCCGCGTCCCCAGGGGCACGACCACGAACGGAAGGTCGTGCTCGAGCGCCGCGGCCGCCACCGGCGCGAGCGACCCGTCGCCGCCCGCCACGCCCACGATCTCCACGCCGTCCAGGTCTCCGTCGCCGAGCTCCCGCACCTCGATGCCACGATCGCGCGCGGCCGCGGCAAGCTCGCCGGCGTCGTCTGCACCTGAGCGAGGGTTCACGTACAGCACGCGCATATACGGTCCCCGTTATGGACGTTTTGGTCGCCGCCGCAACCTCGCGAGAGCTCGACTGCGCCGCCGGAGCGCGCACGCTGGCGTGCGGAATCGGCCCGGTGGAGGCCGGAATCGCGACCGCGGCCGCGCTCGCCGAGCGGCGGCCGGAAGCGGTGATCCACGTCGGCCTGGCCGGCGGGCGGGGCATCGAGGCCGGCACGTTGGTGCTCGCCTCGGCGTCGCTCTACTGCGACCTGCACGCGGACGTGCACGTTCCGCGGCGCGTCGAGCCCGACGCGGACCTGCTCGCGCGCGCCCGGGCGGCACTGCCGGAGGCGCTCCTCCAGCCGATCGGGACGAGCGCGACCGTCGGCGGCACGACGGGCTGTGACGTCGAGGCAATGGAGGGCTTCGCCGTGCTGCGGGCGGCGGAGCTCGCCGGAGTGCCGGCGATCGAACTGCGCGCAGTCTCGAACGAGGTCGCGGAGCCGGACCGCTCGCTCTGGCAGTTCGAGCTCGGCCTCGCGGCGCTGGCGGAAGCCGTGCCACGCCTGCTTCGCGCCCTGTGAGCGCCCTCCCGCCCGAGCAGCGCACCGTCGGCCAGCTAGTCGCCGAGACGATCCAGGCCTACCGCAACCACGTGCTCGGCGCGTTCGCGCTGGGGATCCCGGCGGCGGTCGTCGACGTGGTCGGCACCGAGCTCGACCGGACGACCTGGTTCCTGATCTCGCCCGTCGCCGGCGCGCTCTTCCTCACACCGGCCTACATCGGCGCCGTCCTGCTCGTCAGCGGCGCGCGGCCCGGCCGGCGGGCGATCGTTACGGCCTTCGCTGCGGGCGCGCTCGCATTCCTCCCGTTTCCCTTCCTCGCGGCGATCTTCATCCTCCCGGGCCTCGCCTGGTTCGCGCTCGTCGGCCTCTGCGTCCCGGTCGCGCTACTCGAGCGGCGCGGGGTGCAGGACTCGTTTGCGCGCGCGTACCGACTCGCCCGCGCCGACTACGTCCACGTCCTCGGCGGCCTCGCCACGCTCGCGCTCGTCGTCTTCCTCACGCGGACGGTGCTGTTCTTCCTGCTCCGCGACCTCGGCGACTCCACCTCGGTCGTCGCCTCCGTGCTCGCGGACATCGTCATCTCGCCGATCCTCTTCCTGGGCGCCGCGCTCCTCTACGACGACCAGGTCGCCCGCGCCGTAGACTCGGCGCCCTCGACGACAAGGGAGGCGTGATGCCGACGTACATCCTGCTGTCGACGCTCACGGTGCAGGGCGTCCAGACTCTGAAGTCGAACCCCGAACGGCTCCGCGAGGTGAACCGTGACGTCGAGGAGCTCGGCGCGCGCGTCCTCCACCAGTGGGCGACGCTCGGCGAGTTCGACTTCGTGAACGTGATCGAGGCGCCCGACGACGCGACCGTCGCCCGCCTCTCGGTCGCCCTCGGAGCGCGCGGGAGCGCCAGGTTTCAGACGCTGCCGGCCATCCCGGTCGACGAGTTCCTCGCGCTCATGGAGTAGACACGTCGAGGACCTCGTTCGCGGTGTGTGAGCCGAGACCCGGGAGCGGCGCGCCACCGATCGCGTACACCCTGCCCTTGATCCCGACGACCGCGAGCCCGTGGCGCGGCGTCTTCATGCTGGGCAGCCGTCGCCAGGTGCGGCGCTCGAGATCGTACGCGTAGACCGAGGCGATCGAGCCCTCCGGTTCCTCGCCGCCCACCGAGACGAGCCGGCCGGCCGCGTACGCCATCCCGGTGCCTCCACGCGGATCGGGCACGGGCGGCAGCCGGCTCCAGCGGCGGGTCTTCGGCGAGTAGACCTCGAAGGTGGCGAGGTTCGAGTCGATGCCGCCCAGCCGGCCGGCGAGCACGTAGACGCGGCCGCCGACGCTCGCCGCCGCGAGGTGCTCGCGCGGCCGCGGGCCGAGGATGGACGTCCAGCGGCCGCTCTTCAGGTCGAGGACGAGCGCCGACTTCGCCAGTCCTCGCGGCCCGACCCCGCCGACGACGTAGAGCTTCCCGGCGGCGACCGCGGCCGCGCCGGCGCCTCGCGCGCTCGGCATCGGCCGCAGCGCCCGCCAGCGCGCGCCGTCGAAGGCGAACGCGGCCCGGGTCGGCCCCCGTCCCTCTCCCAGGTGGCCGCCGGCGACGTAGAGCTTTCCGCCTGCGGCCGCCGCCATCGGGTGGTGGACGGCGATCGGCAGGTCGGGGAGCCGGCGCCAGGTGTTCGTGTCCGGGTCGTAGACCTCGACGACCTGCGAGCCCGACGTCCCGGCGAAGCCGCCGACGACCGCGATGTCGCCGCGCCACTGCGTCCCGGCCACCTCGGCACGCGGCGTCGGCAGAGGGGCGCGGCTCTCCCAACCGGCTGCGGGGGAGACGAGTGCTCCGACCGCGGCGAGGGCGACGAGCTTCCCCAGCATCGTCTGGAAAGCTAGCGGCATGCTGGAGCTCAGTACCGAGCGGTTCGTCTTCGCGCTCGTCCTCGGGACGATCCTCTCGCTGCTCGTCTTCCGCCACGCCGAGCAGCACGGCAACCAGCGCGCGACGGCGTGGGGGATCGCGACCTTCTTCTTCGGCGCCTTCGCCGTCGCGCTCTACTTCTGGCGCTACTTCACGCGGCGCGTGAAGACGTAGTCCGTCCGCTTCGCCCCGACGTGGCAGGAGAAGCAGAGCTGCCCCTGCGCGAGCACGGTGAAGCGCGAGCGCGCGGACGGCCGCGACCACTCGATCATCTTCCAGCCGTTGTTCGCCTTGACGCCCGCGACCTTGCGCATGGCGGCGACGACGCCCACGAACCTGGCGCCGGGACGGGTGATGTCCTTGACGATGACGGTGCCGACCGGGTAGAGCGCCGAGCCGCTGCGCGGCAGCCGGCTCGCGTAGACGTTCTTCGTGCCGAGGTGCGCGTCGCCGTCGCGGTTGGGCGGGATCGGCTTCGCGTTCAGCTTCGTCCAGCTCCTGTAGCCGGCGGTGTACGCGGGCAGGCCCGGCAGCGGGCTCGCGCCGGCCAGGCTCAGGACGGTTGCGACGAGGGCGAGCACGATTTCATCGTGGCAGCGGCAGCGGCCAAAGTCGAGTGTCCCGGTCGTAGACGTCCACGCCCTCCCGCCGCTTGAGGAAGTTGACGAGCCAGTAGGTGAGCGGCGTCGCGGCCGTCTCGTAGGCGATCTTGATCAGCCACGTGGTCAGGATCGGGTTGGCGAGGCCGGCGCCGGTGCCCGCGAAGGCGATCGTCACGAAGATCGCGGAGTCGAAGCCCTCGCCGACGATCGTCGAGCCGATCGTCCGCGACCACAGCCAGCGGCCGCGCGTCGCCACCTTCATCCGCGCCAGCACGGTCGCGTTCGCGAGCTCGCCGACGAGGTAGGCGGCGAAGGAGGCGACGAAGATGCGCCAGGTGGTGCCGAGCGTGGCCTCGTAGGCGGCCTGGTTCTCCGCCCAGAAGCCGGCCGCGGGAAGGTGGATCGCGGCCTGGAGCGCGCCGAGGGCGACGAGGTTGCACGCGAAGCCGAGCCAGATCACCGCGCGTGCGGCCCGGAAGCCGTAGACCTCCGTGAGCACGTCGCCGAGCAGGTAGGAGAGCGGGAAGATGACGAGCCCGGCCGGGAAGACCTGGCCGGAGACCTCCACCAGCTTGACGGCGATGACGTTGGAGATCACGAGCGCCGTGACGAAGAGCGCGGCGACGACGACGAAGAGGGGAGAGGTCTTCACGCGCGCGCGTAGGCGACGGCGGTCTCCGCGGCGAGCGCCGCGTTGTCGGCGATCAGGCGCTCGTTGACGGCCTGGGTGCGGCCGCCGCTCTCGCGGTGGAGGAAGTCGAGCACGAACGGCGTCACCGCCTGGCCGGTGATGCCTTCCGCCTCCGCGGCCGCGACCGCCCGCTCGATGAGCGGCTCCACGTCGATCGGCTCGGCGGGCGGGTTGGCGAGCACGAGCGCCGAGCGCCGGCCGAGTCGCCAGTGGGCGCGGGCGACGCGGGCAGCCTCCTCGGCGCTCTCCACGCGCGCGGAGACGGGCGGCCCGCCCTCGGCCGCGTAGAAGAGCGGCATCGTGTCGGTGCGGTAGCCGAGCACCGGGATCCCGAGTGTCTCGAGCGCTTCCGCGGTCGCGGACACGTCCAGCAGGGACTTGACTCCGGAGGCGACGACGAGCACCTCGGCGCGCGCGAGCTCCGCGAGGTCGGCGGAGACGTCGGGCCGCCCGGTCCACCCCCGGTGGACGCCGCCGAGGCCGCCGGTGCCGAGAAAGCCGATCCCGGCGACGCGGCAGACGGCGAGCGTTCCGCCCACGGTGGTCGCGCCCATGACGCCCTGGACAGCGCAGGCCGCGATATCCCGGGGGCCCGCCTTGCGGACGCCGGCGTCGAAGCGCTCGAGCTGCGCCCGGTCGAGCCCGACGCGGACGCGGCCGTCGAGGACGCCGACCGTGGCCGGGACTGCGCCCGCCTCGCGGACACGGCGCTCCGCCTCGAGCGCCACCGCGACGCCCTTCCCCGCGGGGAAGCCGTGCGCGACGAGCGTCGTCTCCAGCGCGACGACCGCGTCCCGCCGCTCGAGCGCCTCGCGCACCTCGTCCGCGACAACGAGCAGGTCCTTCACGGCATCGCCCCCAGCTTGGCGACGCAGCGGGCCGCGGCCTGAAGCGCGAGCTCGGGGCCGCCGAGCAGAAAGCCGGCTGCGAAGGCGTCCCCCGCGCCGGTGGTGTCCACGAGCTCGGAGGGCAACGCGGCGAACTCGGCGTCGTCGACGCGGCAGCCGCCGCCGCCGTGGACGATGAGCTGCACGCCCGCCAGCGGGCCGAGCAGCTCCGCCTCCGCCTGGTTCGCGAAGACGACGGCCGGCCGCAGGTCGCGCACGGCCTCGCGGAAGAGCTCCGGCCCGACCTCGTCGATCGCCGCCGTCGAAGAGGCGTCGACCGAGACGCGCTCGACGAGCCCGGCGGCCTTTGACGCCGCAGCCGCGAGCGGGTGCCGGACGAGGCTGTAGCCGGGCACGTGCAGCCAGTCGCAGTCCGCGAGCCAGGCCTCTTCCAGCTCCTCCGGCGCGAGCTCGGTCGCGACGCCCCGGTCGGAGAGCATCGAGCGGCTGCCGTCCGGTGCCGCGATCGACACGACCGTCCCCGTGCCCTGCGCGACCTCCGGCCCGGCGACCTCGACCCCTCGGGCCGCAAGCTCCTCGGCGACGAGCCGGCCGGCCGGGTCGCGCGCCCGCTTCCCCACGAACCGCCCTTCGCCCCCGAGCGCGGCTGCCCACGCCGCCACGTTCGCCGCCTGCCCGCCGGCTCCGACGGCGGTACGCCCGTACGTGTCCGTGTCGGCGGCGATCGACTGGTCGAGCCGCACCACGACGTCGAGCAGGAGGTCGCCGATGGCGCAGATGCGCATGGGCGAGAATGCTCGCATGGAAGAGGAGCGGAAGCGGGACCGCCTGCGCTCGTTCCTGCTGGGCGGGCTCGTCGGCGCGTCCGCGGTCGTCGCCACGCGTCGCCGCCGCCGCGCACCGCGGCGGCCGGGCCCGGGCGGGCTGGCCGCCTTCGAGCAGGCGCCCTGCTACCGCGAGGTCGTCGAGGCGGAGCTCGTCGAGGACGAGGAGTCGTAGACGCGCGCGACGATCGCGAAGTTCAGGTCGGCGTCGGCGATCCCGAGCGCCTTCCCGACCACCATCACCGCGGCCGACCGCTCGAGGTAGCGCTCGACGGTCCGCGTGGGCTCCCGCGTCCGCAGCAGGAGATAAGGGCCGAAGGTCCGGGCCTCGAACGCATCGACCGGCCGGGGTAGCCGGGCGGCGACGGCCAGGCGCTGCTCGACGCTCGCCGGGCCCCACACGCTGAAGACCCACACGCCGCGGCCGAGCGGCTTCGGCGCCCGCTCGAGCGCGCGCAGCTGCAGCCCGGCGTCGGCGCGCGGCAGCACCAGTGGGCGGCCGCCGGCGGCCAGGAAGACCGGGTCGTAGCCGAGCGCGAGGTCGTTCGCCCGCCCCGTGTCGGCCAGCCACGCGGCCGCCGCGGCCCGGCCGGCGACCCGCTCCTCCGGCTCCCCGAGGAAGAGCGACGGCGTCTTGTCCCAGGCCCACGTGACGCCGCCGGCGGCGAGGAGCACCGTCAGCGCCACGGCCGGGCGGGGCGGCCTGCTGACGACTCCCGCGGCGACGGCGGTGGCGAAGAAGGGCAGGACGAAGATCAGGTGCCGCGTCTCGGGAACCGCCGCCGAGCCGAGCTGGGCGACGAGCAGCGCGAGCGTCGGCACCGCGACCACGACCCCGATGAGGAGCGCGCTGCGCCGGGGGAGCCGCCAGAGCCCGAGCCCGGCGAGCACGAGCACGGCGGGGACGACGATCGGCCCGGCGGAGAAGTCGGCGGCCGCGTCCCAGAGGTACGTGGCGATCCCGGCCTGCCCGGGGCCGACACCCACGTCGAACCGCCCTGCGAGCACGAGGTCGATGATCCAGAAGGGGATCCCGAGTACCGCGACGGCGGCGAAGGCGGGGATCGCCTGCCGCAGCCGTTCGCGCGTGAGCAGGACGTAGACGCCCTGCGAGGCGAGCACGAGAGCGCCGTAAGGATGCGTCGCGACCGTCACCAGGATCGCCGCGCCCCAGAGCGCCCAGCCCCACGGCGTGCGCGCGCGGAGCAGCGCCAGGTACGAGAGCGCGCTGGCGAGGAGGAAGAGGCTGTACATGCGCGCGTAGACGGCGTGGAAGAGCAGCACCCAGCTCGACGCCGCCACGACGGCAGCGATGACCGCCGCGCGCTCGTCGGCGAGCCGACGGGCGATCGCGGCGACCACGGGGATCGCGGCGACGGCGAAGATCGCCGAGAGCGCCCGCAGCCCGGTCAGCCCGCCGCCGAGCTGCTCCACGAGCCAGGCGAGGACGAAGTGCAGCGGCGCGCCCCCACGCTCCTCGACCACCGTGTCCACGAGCTCCCCGAGCGACCCGCGCGCCACGTGGAGCGCGAGCATCTCGTCCTCGTGGGGCGGCCACGCGGTCAGCCGCGCGGCGAGGAAAGCGGCTACCGCCAGCGTCGGGAGGGCGACGATCCGGCTCACGAACGCGCAAACGGTATCCACCGACACCGCTGCTAGCGTTTTGGGCTCGGATGCCGATCTACGGATATCGCTGCCCTCAGAACCACCTGTTCGAGGTCTTCCAGCGGATGGCCGACGAGCCCGTGGAGACGTGCCAGGTCTGCGGCCAGGGTCCGGTGGAGCGCGTGCTCTACCCGGTGGCCGTCCACTTCAAGGGCTCCGGCTTCTACACGACCGACTACGGGCGCAGCGCGAACCGGGCGAAGGATGCCGCCTCCGAGAGTGGGAGCGACAAGCCGAAGGAGTCGGTCAAGAAGGAGCCTAAGAAGGAGCCCAAGAAGGCGGCCGAAGCCTAATTCCGGCGGCCGAGGGCGCGGAGGATCAGCAGGAAGGCGACGGCGCCGAGCACGGCGAGCAGGAACGGGCCCAGATCCCAGCGGAAGCGGACCTCGTCGCCGAGCAGCACCTCGCCCGCGAGCCCGCCGATCAGCGCGCCGACGACGCCGACTGCGATCGTGCCCAGGCAGCCGATGCCTCCGGTCCCGCGCACGAACAGGCGCGCGACCGCGCCCGCCAGCAGCCCGAACAGGATCCAGGAGACGACGTTCATCGACCGACGAGGCAGCCCGGCGCCAGCGGGATCCCCGGAGCCGGCGGCTGCGGCGCCGAGACGCCCAGGAACATCGCGATCACGTTCCTATTCTCCTCGCTCGGCACCAGGATCGACTCGCCACCGTACGAGGAGGGCTCGCCGCCGAGGCGACAGCGGAGCGTGCGCGAGTCGTCGGCGCGGAGGTTCCGCCAGCCGAGCTGGAGGAACTGCCAGGTGGAGAGGTCGGTGGCGAGCGGCCGCGCCAGGTCGTCGCCGAGCGTCGGCAGCCTCAGCAGCGTCGAGGCCGACGCGACCTCGCCGGTGATCGCCTGGAGCACGCGCTGCTGCCGCTCGCCGCGGGTCACGTCCGTCTCGCCCGGGTCGAGCCTGTTCTCGCGCACGCGCGAATAGACCAGCGCCCGGTAGCCGTCGAGCTCCAGCTCGCCCTGGCGGAAGCGCCAGCCCTGCCACTCCTGGCAGCGTTCCTGGGTCGGGTAGGGGCAGTCGAAGCGGTTGGAGAGGATCGGCTTCGGGTTGTCGACGGTGATTCCGCCCATCGCGTCGATCAGCTCGGTGAAGTCGGCGAAGTCGACGACGACCACGTGGTTGATGGGCACGCCGGTGAAGTTGCGGAGGGTGCGGAGCGCGAGCCCCGGCCCGCCGATCTGGAAGGCCGAGTTGATCCGGCCGGCGCCGATGCCGGGGATGTCTACGCGGAGGTCGCGCGGCACCGAGAGGTACGCGAGCCGGTTGCGGCGCGCGTCGGTGCGCACGAGCATGATCGAGTCCGACCGGCGCGCGGACGCCCGCTCGGCGATTTCCTGCGCGTGGTCGGTGCCGAAGAGCGCGATCGTCGTCGGCTGGTTGAGGACGAGTCCGTCCTGAGGCGCGAGCGCGGCGCGGGCATCCGCCGGCAGGCGCGCGTTCGCCGCCTCGACGCCGCTTCGGACCGAGAGGAAGCCGGTGATCGCCCAGGCGACGAAGGCGACGAAGAGGACGAGCAGGACGAGCAGGACGGTCGTGCGCCGGCGCATCCGCCGCCCGCCGGGCGGCTCGGGCAGCACGCGCCCGGATCGCCGGCCGTCGCGGCCCCCGTCCCCGGTCGGCCGCGGGATCGTCGGCACCTTGCCCTTGGCCCGGCCGCCGCGGTAGACCCGGTACGGCTTGTCTCCGCTGGCCATGCGGCGGGTCATGGTAGCCGCGCGGCCTCCCACTGAGCCGTCCACTCCGCGGCCGAGGGTGGCCTCACCAGCAGCTCGGCCACCCGTGCCGCGCTTGGCTGTCCCGACGAGAGCACCGCCTCCGCGGCGGCGTCGACGTCGTACTCGGTCCGGAGCAGCTTCACGTCGGGCCCGAGTAGCGCCCAGTACGCGCCGGGACGGCCTTCGCACGGTCGTCCGACGCTGCCGACGTTCACGTACCGCAAGCTGTCGAGGCGGCGGTCGAACTGGACGTGGGTGTGCCCTCCGATCGCGGTCGCCTCGTCGATTGCACCGAAGAGCGCCTCGAACTCGGCCGCGGGCGTGAGCGCAGTCAGGATCGCCTCGTCGTCCGTTGGTCCCGCGTGGCAGCAGAACACGCCACCAAGGCCCGAGACGGCGACGTTGAAGGACATCGGCCAAGCGGCCACCGCCTCCAGCTGTTCCGCGGTGAGGCGCTCCCGCACCCAGGAGCTCTCCTCTCCTTCTTCGTCGAGGACGATCCGGTCGGCGTTGCCCCGCAGGATGCGGACGCCATCGCCGAGGGCGGTCAGCCGGTTGAGTGTCTCGGCCGGAAAGGTCCCGGCGATCACGTCGCCGAGGACGACGACGCGCTCGGCGGCTGCGATGCGCCGGTCGGCGAGAACGGCGTCCAGCGCCTGCACGTTGCCGTGAATGTCGGCGAGCGCGGCGATCGCCACGCGAAGCAGCGTACGTTTATCGTGGCGCGACCATGTCCCCGCAGGAGCGCGTGCTCGGCGTCGACCTCGGCGGGACGAAGATCCTCGCCGGTCTCGTCGGCCGCGACGGCGCCGTCGAGCGGGACCGCGAGTGGCCGACACCGCTCGAGTCGCAGGCCGCGCTCGTCGCCGGGCTCGAGCTGGCCGTCGAGGAGCTGCTGGACGAGGACGTCGCCGCGCTCGGCTTCGGGATCCCGTCCCGGGTCGACCAGCGCAGCGGTCACGCCTACGGCTCCGTCAACACGCCCCTCGACGACCTCGACTTCCGCGGCCACATGGAGGCCCGCTTCGGGCTGCCGGTCGGCTTCGACAACGACGCCAACGCGGCGACGCTCGCGGAGTGGACCTGCGGCGCGGGACGCGGAGCGCGGACGCTGATCATGCTCACGCTCGGGACCGGCGTCGGCGGGGGCTTCATCCTCGACGAGCGGCTCTACCGCGGCTGGGCCGAGGCGGGCCACACGGTCGTCGTCCACGACGGCAAGCCGTGCCCAGGCGAGTGCACGGGGCGCGGCCACCTGGAGGCGTACTGCACGGGCGTCGCGGCCGGCGAGGCCGCGGAGGAGGCCTTCGGCGGCGGTACGGACGCGCAGCGGCTCGTCGAGCTCGCCGACGAGGGCGAGCAGCGCTCGGTCGAGATCCTGGGCGAGATCGGCCGCAAGCTCGGCTCGGGGATCGGCTCGCTCGTCAACCTCTTCGCCGCGGAGCGGGTCGTCATCGGGGGCGGCTTCGGCACCGCCGCGTTCGAGCACCTCGCCGGACCGGCGCTCGAAGTCGCCCGGCGTGAGGCGCTGGCGCCCGCGGACGAGGGCCTCGAGCTCGTGAAGGCCGAGCTGGGGGAGGCGGCCGGCCTGATCGGCGCCGGGCTGCTCGCGTTCGAGGCCCTGCCGTAGTGCTGTCGGTCTGCGCGACGCCGATCGGCAACCTCGAGGATGTGACGCTGCGCGTTCTGCGCGAGCTCGGCGAGGCGGACGTCGTCCTCTGCGAGGACACGCGGCGCACGCGGATCCTCCTCGACCGCCACGGGATCAAGGCGCGGCTGCTCTCGTACCACGAGCACAACGAGGCGCGGCGGACGGCGGAGCTGCTGCCGCGCCTGCGGGCGGGCGAGCGCGTGGCGCTGGTGTCGGACGCGGGGCTGCCGGGCGTCAGCGACCCCGGCGCGCGGCTCGTCGCGGAGGCCTTGGCGGCGGGCGTGCCCGTGACCGTCCTGCCCGGGCCGTCCGCGGTCGAGACCGCGCTCGTCGCGAGCGGCTTCGCGGCGGAGCGCTACCAGTTCGTCGGCTACCTGCCGCGCTCCCAGAAGGCGCTGGCGGCGCTCTGGGAGGAGGTCGCGCGCTGGCCGTGGCCCGTCGTCGCCTTCGAGTCTCCGCAACGGCTGCCGGCCGCGCTGCGCTCGCTCGCGGCCGCCGATTCCGAGCGGCCGGCCGCGGTCTGCCGGGAGTTGACGAAGCAGTTCGAGGAGGTGGTCCGCGGGACGGCGGCCGAGCTCGCGGAACGGTTCTCGGAGCCGCCCAAGGGCGAGATCACGCTTGTCGTCGGCCCGGGAGCGGCGGCGGCCCCGGACGAGCGCGAGGCGCTGGCGGCGATGGCCGAACTGGCGGCGCTCGGGGTGGGGCGGGGCCGGGCGGCCGATCTCGTCGCCCGCCTGACCGGCGTCCCCCGGAACCGGCTCTACCGGGCGAACCTGTAACGGCTTCGTGGCGACTCTGTGCCGACTCTGTCGCCTACCCTGGCAACAGTGAGTTCGCGCCGCTAGCGTCGCTCGGTCTTCGCAATCGACCTCGGGGGTGAGAGATGCGGCGAGTCCTGCTCGCGGCCGTGGCCGCGCTCGTGTTCGTACCGGTCGCGCACGGCTGGACGTGGCCGGCCGAGGGGCCGGTCCTGCGCCAGTTCGCGCTCGGCGACAATCCGTACGCCGGCGGCCAGCACCGCGGCATCGACGTCGGCGGCGAGCTGGGCGCCGACGTCAGGGCGCCGGCGGCGGGGACGGTGTCCTTCGCCGGCACGGTGCCGGGCGGCGGCAAGACGGTCACGATCCAGACCGCCGACGGCTACGCGGTCACCCTGCTCCAGCTCGGCGAGACTCTCGCGGTCCGCGGCTCGGTCGTCGAAGAGGGCGCGGTCGTGGGGCGGATCGGGCCGAGCGGCGATGCGGTCACGCTCGAGCCGCACGTCCACCTCGGCGTGCGCGTGGCGGCCGACGAGCACGGCTATCTCGATCCGCTCACGCTGCTGCCGCCCCGCGTCGTGCCTCCGCCGACGCCGGAGACCGAGCCCGTGAGCGAGCCGGTCGCGCAGGAGCCCGTCGTCGTCGAGCAGCAGGCAGAGGCTCCCGTGGCCGAGGCGCCGCCCGTGGAGGTCGCCGTCGAGGTTCCGGTCGTCACGCTCCCGGAGGACCTCGTGATCGTGTCGACCGGCCCGTCCGTGGCTGTCCCCGACCAGCCCGTGCAAGTGCCTCGAGCAGTCAAGGCTCCGGAGCCCCGGGTGGTCAAGAGCGTCGCGCGCCGCCGGAGCACGCGCCCGCGCGCGCCCGCGCCCGCGGAGCGCGCTCGCGTGAAGCCGGTGGTCCCGCTCGAACCGGCCATGTTCAGTCCGAACACGGCCGTACGGGCGGCCCAGCCGCACGCGGCCCGGGCCGGGCTCACCGTCCCGTTGGCGGCGCTCATGCTCGCGCTGCTCGCAGTGGCCGCCGCTCCGCTCGCGGTCCTGGGCCGCCGGTGGGGCCGCCCTATGATGGGCGCCGATGGCGGGGCAGAAGATCCTCGTAGCGGTGGCGTGGCCGTATGCGAGCGGCCCGCGGCACATCGGCCACGTGGCGGGGTTCGGCGTCCCGTCCGACATCTTCGCGCGCTACCACCGGCTGAAGGGCAACGACGTCCTGATGGTCAGCGGGACGGACGAGCACGGGACGCCGGTGATGGTCGCCGCCGACCAGGAAGGACGCTCGCCGCGTGAGACAGCCGACCACTACAGCCAGCTCATCCGCGAGGACCTGCGGAACCTCGGGCTCTCGTACGACCTGTTCACGCGGACGACGACCCAGAACCACGCGCGGGTCACCCGCGACCTGTTTCGCACGCTCCACGCGAACGGCTACATCGTCGAGCGGACGACGCTCGGCGCGTTCTCCCCCACCACCGGCCACACCCTGCCCGACCGCTACATCGAGGGGACGTGCCCGATCTGCGGGTTCCCCGACGCGCGCGGCGACCAGTGCGACAACTGCGGCAACCTGCTCGATCCGACCGATCTGCTCGAACCGCGCTCGAAGATCGACGGCGCTACGCCGGTGTTCAGGGAGACGAACCACCTCTTTCTCGACCTGCCGGCGTTCGCCGAGCGGCTCCACCCGTGGATCGAAGCCCATACGGACTGGCGCGCGAACGTCCGCAACTTCTCGCTCCGCTACGTCGAGGACCTCAAGCCGCGGGCGGTGACGCGGGACCTCGACTGGGGGATCCGCGTGCCGGTCGAGGGCTACGAGGAGGACGAGAACAAGCGCATCTACGTCTGGATCGACGCGGTCGTCGGCTATCTGTCGGCCGCCGTCGAGTGGGCGCACGTGCGCGGGACACCCGAGGCCTGGCGCGACTGGTGGCAGAACCCGGACGCGCGTCACTTCTACTTCATGGGCAAGGACAACATCGTCTTCCACACCGTCATCTGGCCCGCGGAGCTGCTCGGCTACGGGGAGGGCGGCGAGCTCGGCGCGGGGCGTCCCCTCGAGCTGCCCTACAACGTCGTCGCGAGCGAGTTCCTGGGGCTGGAGGGCAGGCAGTTCTCCACCAGCCGCAACTGGGCGATCTACGTCAGCGACTTCCTCAGCCGCTACGACCCGGATCCGCTCCGCTACCACCTCACCGCGGCCGGCCCCGAGCAGCACGACACCGACTTCACCTGGGCCGAGTTCGTCCGGCGCAACAACGACGAGCTGCTCGCCAACTGGGGCAATCTCGTCAACCGCACGCTGACGATCGCCCATCGCAACTTCGGCTCCGTCCCCGAGCCGGGCGAGCTCACGGGCGCGGACGACGCGCTGCTGGCGACGATCGACGCCGGCTTCGACTCGGTCGGCGCCCACATCGAGGCCGCGCGCTTCAAGGCCGCGATCGGCGAGGCGATGCGCCTCTCGTCGGAGGTCAACCAGTACCTGAACGACCAGGCGCCGTGGGCGCTGCTCGAGTCCGACCGCGATCGCGCCGGCACCGTGCTCTACGTCTGCCTGCGCTGCATCGACAGCCTGAAGACGATCTTCACGCCCTTCCTGCCGTTCACGAGCCAGCTCGTCCACGAGCTGCTGGGCCACGACGGGCTCGTCGCCGGCCCGCTGGAGTTTCGGGAGGTGGACGAGGACGGCGAGGCGCACACCGTCCTCACCGGCGACTACGCGTCCTGGGTCGGGAGCTGGGAGCCCGGCGACCTCCGGCCCGGGCAGGCGCTCCCCGAGCCACGGCCGCTGTTCAAGAAGCTCGACCCGGAGGCGGTCGTTGCGGACGAGCTCGCGCGCATGACTCAAGGCTCGTGATCGACACCCATGCGCACCTCGACCTCTGCGACGACCCGGCCGCGGCGGTCGAGCGCGCGCGCACGGCAGGCGTGACCAGGATCCTCACCGTCGGCACGAACCCCGACTCCTGGCCGGACGCGCTCGACCTCGCCGCGGAGCACGAAGGGGTCTACGCAATCCTCGGCGTCCATCCGCATGACGCGGCCGGCGGCGTGGAGGGACTCGCCGCCCTGCTCGCCGACGAGCGGGTGGTCGGGGTGGGGGAGACGGGCCTCGACTTCTACCGCGACTACGCCCCGCGGGACGCCCAGCGCGCCGCCTTCGCCGCCCAGCTCGAGTTGGCGGCGGATGTCGGGAAGCCGGTCGTGATCCACACCCGCGCCGCCGACGACGACGTCGCGGCGGCGCTCGACGGCTTCGGTGGCACCGTCGTCCTCCACTGCTTCTCCTCGCCGCGGCTGCTCCCGCCTGCGCTCGAGCGGGGCTACTACGTCTCCTTCGCCGGAAACGTGACCTATCCGAACGCCACAGAGCTGCGGCTCGCGGCGACGCAGGTGCCCGCCGACCGGATCCTGGCCGAGACCGACACGCCCTACCTCGCCCCCCAAGCGCAGCGCGGCAGGCGGAACGAGCCTGCGTACGTCGTGCACACGCTGGCCGCGCTCGCCGCCGCCCGCGGCGAGGAGCCCGAGGAGCTCGAGCGCCGGATCGAGGCGAACGCCGAGGCGGCCTTCGGCCTCCCGTGAACCTCGTCCCCAAGCGGCAGCTCGGCCAGCACTTCCTCGTGGACGAGAACATCCTCGGGGTGATCGGCCGCCTCGCCGAGCTCGGTCCCGACGACGTGGTGCTGGAGATCGGCCCGGGTCTCGGCGCGCTCACGCACTACCTCGCGGAGCGGGTGGCGCGCGTGCACGCCGTCGAGCTCGACCGCTCGCTCGCCGACCGGCTCGACTCGCTGCCGGCCAACGTGGAGCTCGAGTTCGGCGACGCCCTGAAGCTCGACCTCGGGCGCCTCGCGCCCACGAAGCTCGTCGCCAACCTGCCTTACAACGTCGCCACCCCGATCGTCGTCGAGAGCCTCGACGGCCTGCCGACGGTGGGGCTCTGGTGCGTGATGGTGCAGCGGGAGGTCGCCGACCGCTTCTTCGCGGTGCCTTCGACAAAGGCCTACGGCGCCGTCTCGGTGCTCGTCCAGCTGGCCGCCGACCGCACCGGCTTCCACCCGGTGTCGCGAGACGTCTTCCGGCCGCGGCCGAACGTCGCGTCGGCGCTCGTGGCGTTCCGCCGCGGCGAGCTCCCGGCCGCGTACCCCCGGGTCAAGCGCGTCGTCGAGGCCGCCTTCGCGCACCGGCGCAAGACGCTGCCGAACTCGCTGGAGCTGGCGGGGGTCTCCGACCGCGCCGGCGCGGCCGCGGCGCTCGCGGCGATCGGCCGGGCGCCGGAGAGCCGCGCTGAGGAGCTGGCGCCCCGGGAGTTCGTCGCCCTCGCCGAAGCGCTCGGATGAGACGGATCCCGGCGCCGGCGAAGATCAACCTCGCGCTGGTCGTCGGCCCGCGGCGCGGGGACGGGAAGCACGAGGTCGTCACCGTCCTCCAGCGCGTCGACCTCGGCGACCGGGTCGAGCTCGCCCCGGCCGAGCGGCTCGTGGTCAGCGGCTTCCCGGACGACACGCTCGTGCGCGAAGCGCTCGAGCTGATCGCCGCCGAGGCGGGCGTGGAACCTCGCTGGCGCGCGACGATCGCAAAGCGGATCCCGCCCGCCGCCGGCCTGGCGGGCGGCTCCTCGGACGCAGCCGCGGCCCTGAAGCTCGCGAACGAGACCCTTCCCGAGCCGCTCGCAGACGGCGCCCTGGCGGCGCTCGCCGCCCGCATCGGCGCCGACGTCCCGTTCTTCCTCCGCGCGGGGCCCCAGCTCGGCACGGGCGACGGCGCCCAGCTGGAGCCGCTCGACCTGCCGCAGGACTTCTTCGTGCTGCTCGTGCTCCCGTACGGCGAGCAGAAGGCCTCGACCGCCGCCGTCTACGAGGAGTTCGACCGGCGCGGCGGCGAGGCGGGCTTCGACGAGCGGCGCGCCCTGCTGCTCGAGGGGCTGGCGCAGGTGCGGCGCCCGCGCGACCTCGCCGCGCTGCCGCCGAACGACCTGGCCCAGTCGCCGCTCGCCGCCGAGCTCGAGGAGCTGGGCGCGTTCCGCGCCGACGTCTCCGGCGCCGGGCCGACCCTCTACGGGCTCTTCCACCACCGCGCTCACGCGGAGCGAGCCCGCCGCGCCCTGCGCGGGCGAGGGCGGAGCTGGCTGACCGTGCCCACTTGGTACGGTTGACCGGTGGCGAGCGCGCCCGCAATCGAGCACCGCGGAGGCTTCGCGAGCCGCTGGCTGCGCGGGCGACGCCTGAAGCTCGCGCTCGCGATTGCGGTGGTCGAGGGGATCCTCGTGGTCGTCGACGTCATCCCGGCCTGGGTCGCAGTCGTCGTCGGTGGCGCGGTCCTCGTCTACTGGTTCGCGGTCGGGCGGCAGCAAAAGGGCCTCACCCGGGAGCTGAGCTGGACCGCCGCGATGTCGCAGGTGTTCGTGGCGCTCGTGCCCCTGCTCGCCTTCGTGCTCACGGCGCTGGCAGTCGTGGCGCTGGTCGTCATCGCGATCGTCGCCCTGGTCGCGCTCCTCGCCGACCGGCGCTGACCGCCTCTGCGACACTGTCTGCCACCACGACTCTGGGGCGTAGCCAAGTGGTAAGGCAGCGGGTTTTGGTCCCGCGATCCCAGGTTCGAATCCTGGCGCCCCAGTCATGACCGCAGCGGTGATCATGGCCGCCGGCCAGGGCACACGGATGAAATCGGCGGTGCCGAAGCACCTGCACTCGCTGCTCGGCCGTCGCCTCGTCGACTGGGTCGTCGAGGCCGCGCGCGAGGTGGGGCCGGAGCCGTTGGTGGTCGTCGTCTCGGCCGAGTACAGCGGCGCTTTCGAGGGCGTGGAGACGGCGGTCCAGGAGCGGCCGCTCGGCACCGGGGACGCCGTCCGCGCCGCCCGCCAAGCCGTGGATGGCGCCCATGAGCTGCTCGTGCTATCGGGCGACCACCCGCTGCTCACCGGCGACCTGCTGCAGGAGCTACTCGAGGCGCACAGACGGGAGGCAGGGGCGGCAACCGTGCTCTCCTTCGAGCCGGCCGACCCGCGCAGCTACGGGCGGATCGTCCGGGACGGAGCCGGCAAGCTGCGCGCGATCGTCGAGGCTGCCGACGCCTCCGCGGACGAGCTCGCGCTCGGCGAGGTCAACTCGTCGATCTACGTCTTCGACGCCCAGCGTCTCTGGCCGGCGCTCGAGCGGCTCGAGCCGCACAACGCCCAGGGGGAGTTCTACCTCACGGATGTCGTACGGCTCCTCGTCGAGGAAGGCGATGATGTCGCCGTGCACCGCGCCGACGACCCGCAGGCGATCGAGGGCGTGAATACGCGGGCGGAGCTCGCTACGGCCGCCGCCGCGCTCCGCGACCGCATCAACCAGGCTCACATGTTGGCCGGCGTCACGATCGTCGACCCCGCCTCGACCTGGATCGATGCCACCGTCACGATCGAGCCCGAGGCCGTGATCGAGCCCTTCACCGTCCTGCGAGGCTCGACCAGCGTCGGCGCCGGGGCCGTGGTGGGGCCGCACGCGGTGGCCGTCGACGCGCGGATCGGCCCGGGGGCGCTCGTCGGGCCCTTCTGTTACCTTCGCCCCGGCACCGTGCTGGAGGACGGGGCGAAGGCCGGCACGTTCGTGGAGCTGAAGAAAGCGCACATCGGAAAGGGCGCCAAGGTCCCGCACCTGTCGTACCTCGGCGACGTCGAGGTCGGGGCCGGGAGCAACATCGGCGCGGGCGCGATCACGGCGAACTTCCCCCACGAGCCGGACGAGCCCAAGCAGCGCACGACGATCGGCAAGGATGTGAGAACCGGCGTCCACAACGCGTTCGTGGCGCCCGTGGAGATCGGCGACGGCTCGTGGACCGCCGCCGGCTCGGTCGTCACCGACGACGTCCCGCCCGATTCGCTGGCGGGCTTCCCGCCCAGGCAGGAGACCAAGGAGGGGTATGTCCGTCGAAAGCGGAACGACTGAGCTCCCCGGGCTCGAGCTTTCCCGGCCGGTGACGCAGCCAGCGCCCGGCCACTGGCGGGAGCTCGGGCAGTCGAAGCGGCTGATGCTCTTCGCCGGCCGCTCGCACCCCGAGCTGGCGGCGAAGATCGCGGAGCGGCTCGGGATCGAGCTCGGCGAGGTGACGCTGAAGACGTTCGCCGACGGCGAGACCTACTGCCGCTACGAGGAGTCCGTCCGCGGGGCCGATCTGTTCGTCGTCCAGACCGGCTCCGACCCGGTCGACCGGCACCTGATGGAGCTGCTGATCATGATCCAGGCCGCGAAGCTCGCGTCCGCGAAGCGCGTGACGGCGGTTGTGCCCTGGTTCCCGTACTCGCGGCAGGACAAGAAGTCGGCGCCGCGCGAGCCGGTGACGGGCAAGCTCGTCGCGGACTTCCTCCAGACCGCGGGCGTCGACCGCGTGCTGACGATGGACCTGCACGCAGGCCAGATCCAGGGCTTCTTCCAGATCCCGGTCGACCACATGACCGCGCTGCCGCTCTTCGCCCAGTACTTCCGCGACCGCGGCATCTTCGGCGAAGGCGTCGTCTCGGTCTCGCCCGACCCCGGCCGGGCCAAGATGGCCGTCCGCTTCAGCCAGATGCTGGAGGCCGACTTCGCGATCATGCACAAGACGCGGCCGGGCCACGACGTCGCCCAGGTGACCGAGGTGACGGGCCGGGTGCGCGGCAAGAAGGCGCTGATGGGCGACGACATCATCGCCACCGGCGGCACGCTCATCTCCGGCGCCCGCGCGCTCAAGGAGGCCGGCGCCGAGGAGGTCTACGTGTTCGCGACGCACGGGCTCTTCGCAAAGGACTCGCTCGAGCGCTTCGCCGAGGCCGACGAGGTCGACCACGTGGTCGTCACCGACACGCTTCCGCTCGACCCCCGCACCGCGCCGGCGAAGGTGACGCAGCTCACCGTCTCGAGTCTGCTGGCCGAGACGATCTGGAACGTCTTCTCCGAGGAATCGGTCTCCGCGATCTTCGCGGGGGAGAACCAGCTCTTTTAACGCCGGAGAACCTGGCGGTTCTCCGGCGGGAAGCCTCGCGCGCCTTCGGAACGCTTCCAGCCGCCGCGCCCGACATGGCGGG
>JBBDWU010000024.1:25307-62768 GCA_040902725.1 Gaiellaceae bacterium
GCTTCGGCGTAGCCGAAGCCGGACTTCGATCGGCGAGGCTACAATCCGCCGCCGTGGCCGGTGAGCGAATCAAGCTGGAGGTCAAGGACCGCGAGAGCGTGGGCTCCCGCGAGTCGCGCCGCCTGCGCAGGCAGGGGCTCGTCCCGGGCGTCCTCTACGGCTCCAGGATGAAGTCCCAGGCGATCTGCGTCGAGGCGCGCGAGCTGCGCCGCGTCCTGACCGGCGCCGGCGGCCTCCACGTCATCCTCGACGTCGTCGTCGAGGGCCAGAGCGCCACCCATCCGTCGGTGCTCAAGTCCTACCAGCAGGATCCGATCAAGGGCCACCTGGTCCACATCGACCTCCAGGAAGTGCGCCTCGACGAGGCGATCCAGGCAATCGTGTCCGTCCACCTGACCGGTGAGTCGGAGGGCACGAAGGAAGGCGGCGTGCTCACGCAGGTGTCACGCGAGCTCAACGTCGAGGCCCTGCCGCTCGAGGTGCCCGAGCACATCGAGGCCGACATCAGCGCGCTAGGCATCGGCGACGCGCTGCGCCTGGCCGACCTCCCGCCGATCGAAGGCGTCACCTTCCTCGACGATCCCGAGGGGACCGTCCTCGCCACCGTCACCCTCCCGACGAAGGTCGAGGAGCCCGAGGTCGTGCTCGAGGAGGGCGAGGAGGGCGAGCTCGAGGAAGGCGAGGAGGGCGAGGAGCGCCCCGAGGGCGCTGCCGAGGGCGAGACGCCCGAGGCCTCCGCCGGCAGCGGCGACGAGGGCGAGCCGGGCACGACGCCGGGCTAGCCGGTGCGCCTCTTCCGGCGGGGCGAATCCGCCTCGTCGCTCGATCTGCTCGTCGCGGGGCTCGGGAATCCGGGCCGCGAGTACGCCGGCCACCGGCACAGCGTCGGCTTCATGGTCGTGGACGAGCTCGCGCGGCGCCACGGCGGCTCCTGGCGCGGCAAGTTCACCGGCGAGCTCGCCGAGGTGCGGCTGGGGGAGGCGCGCATCGCCTTGCTGAAGCCGCTGACGTACATGAACGAGTCGGGACGCTCGGTCGGCGCCGCCGTCCGCTTCTTCAAGGTCACGCCCGGCGAGCTGCTCGTCGTCCACGACGAGGGCGACCTCGACCTCGGCCGCCTGCAGGCGCGGCGCGGGGGCGGCCTCGCCGGCCACAACGGCCTGCGCTCGATTGCGCAGGCCCTGGGGGCTCAGGAGTTCCTGCGCCTGCGGATCGGGGTCGGCAGGCCGGGCCGCGGCGACCCGCGCCCGCTCGCCGACTACGTCCTCTCCGACTTCGCGCCCGAGGACGACGCCGAGGCGATCGTCGCCCGGGCCGCGGACGCGGTCGAGGCCGTCGTCCGCGAGGGGCTCGAGGCCGCGCAGCGGACCTACCACTGATGCTGGGCGCCCTCGTTCCCGAGCTGGCCGGGCACGAGCGGCTCGGGGCCTTCGCCGAGGCGCTGCCCGAGCGGGCACGGGTCTCCGAGCCGGCGCTGCCGCTCGTCCTCGCCGCGCTGCACGAGCACCTCGGCCGCGCGGTGGTGCTGGTGGCGCCCGAGGACGCGGACGCCCGCGACGCGGCGGAGGCGGCCGGCTGGTTCCTTGGCGACGAGCGGGTCGCGTATCTCCCCTCGCGCGGCGTGCGCTGGGACTCGGGCCTCGCGCCGCCGCCCCATCTCGTCGGCGAGCGGGCACGCGCGCTCGACATGCTCGCGGCGGGCGGGCTCGTCTGCGTGTCGGCCGCGGCGCTGGCCGAGGGGATGCCTCCCCCGGCCGCGCGCCCGGAGCCGCTCCGCGTGCGGGTCGGCGAGGCACCCGGGATCGACGCCCTGGCGGAGCAACTCGCGTTCGCCGGCTACGAGCGGGTGGAGCGCGTCGAGGATCGCGGGCACTTCGCCGTGCGCGGCGGTCTGCTCGACGTCTTCCCGACCACGGGCCGCGAGCCCTTCCGCATCGAGCTCTTCGGCGACGAGATCGAGCAGATCCGCGCCTTCTCGCCCTTCACGCAGCGGACGCTGCACCCGGTGGAGGAGGCGCTCGTCTACCCGGCCGCCGAGCGCCGCCTCGACGCAAGTAACAGAGTGTTACTTGGAGACGAGGCCACGGCCGTCCCGGACGACCTCGTCCCGACGCTGCCGGCGGGACCCGACTTCGTGTGGGAGCCCGACGAGGTCCGGCGCGTCTGGGAAGAGGAGGGCTTCGAAGTAAGTAACAAAGTGTTACTTGGAGCTTCGGAGCTCGACCCGTTCCCGCACGGGCAGCCGTTCGCCTTCGAGGCGCTCCGGCCGGCGATCGCGGCGCGCGGGCTCGCCGAGGCGGAGACCGAGCTGACGGGCTTCCTGCGCGCCGGGCTGCGCGTGGTCGTCGCCTTCCCGCACCGCGGCGAGGCGCTGCGCATGCAGAACCTGCTCCGCCGCGTCGAGGCCCGTCTGCTCGAGCCGGGGGAGCCGCTGCCGCGCGGGGAGGAGCTGCTCTTCGCCGTCTCGCCCGCGCGCCGCGGTTTCGTCTGGCGCGATCTCGGGCTGGCGCTGCTCCCCGACACTCAGGTCTTCCGCCGCCGGGCCCGCCGGCCCGAATCGCGCCTCGGCCGCGCGCTCCAGTCGTTCGCCGACCTCCGCACCGGCGACCACGTCGTCCACGAGGACCACGGAGTCGGCCGCCTGCTCGGCTTCGAGACGAAGGAGGTCGCGGGCGTCACCCGCGACTACCTGCTGCTCGCCTTCCGCGGCGACGACCGCCTCTACGTCCCGCACGAGCAGATCGGCAAGGTCTCCCGCTACGTGGGCGCCGACGGGGGCGCGCCGTCGCTCTCCAAGCTCGGCGGCAAGGCGTGGCAGACGCTCAAGAGCCGCGCGCGCGAGTCCGTCCGCGAGCTGGCAGGGGAGCTGCTCGAGCTCTACGCACGCAGGCAGCGCTCGGAGGGGGTCGCCTACGAGCTCAGCAGCGAGTGGATCGAGCAGCTCGAGGCCTCGTTCCCGTTCCGCGAGACGGACGACCAGCAGCGCGCGATCGAGGCGGTGAAGGAAGACCTCGAGGCGCCGCAGCCGATGGACCGCCTCGTGTGCGGCGACGTCGGCTTCGGCAAGACCGAGGTCGCCGTCCGGGCCGCGTTCGCCGTCGCCGTCAACGGGCGGCAGACGCTCCTGCTCGCGCCGACCACGATCCTCGCCGAGCAGCACTGGAACACGTTCCGCGACCGCTACCGCGACTTCCCCGTCAGCGTCGAGATGGTCTCGCGCTTTCGCACCCCCGCCGAGACGAAGCGGATCCTGCGCGACTTCGCGGAGGGCAAGGTCGACGTCCTGGTCGGGACGCATCGCGTCCTGTCGCGCGACGTGATCCCGAAGAACCTCGGGCTTGTCGTCGTGGACGAGGAGCAGCGCTTCGGGGTCGCCCAGAAGGAGCTGATCAAGCAGCTGCGCCTGGAGGTCGACGTGCTGACGCTGAGCGCGACGCCGATCCCGCGCACGCTGCACATGTCCCTCTCCGGCCTGCGGGACATCTCGATCATCGAGACCCCGCCCCAGGGCCGGCGACCGATCCGCACGCACGTGGGCGAGTACGACGAGGAGACGATCAGGCAGGCGCTCGAGCGCGAGCAGGCGCGCGGCGGCCAGGCCTTCTATCTCCACAACCGCGTCGAGACGATCGACGAGGCGCAGGCCAAGCTCCAGCAGCTCTGCCCGCAGCTCCGCTTCATCGTCGCCCACGGGCAGATGCCGGAGCGCGAGCTCGAGGAGCGCATGCACGCGTTCCTCCGCGGCGACGCGGACGTGCTCGTCTCGACGACGATCATCGAGTCGGGGCTCGACATCCCGCAGGCGAACACGCTGATCGTCGAGCGGGCGGACGCGCTCGGGCTCGCCCAGCTCTACCAGATCCGCGGCCGCGTCGGCCGCTCGGACGTGACCGCCTACGCCTACCTGCTCTATCCCGCCGCGAGCGAGCTGAACCCGGAGGCCCGTGCCCGCCTCTCCACGCTCGCCGACCACACGGAGCTCGGGGCCGGCTTCGCGATCGCGATGCGCGACCTCGAGATCCGCGGCGCGGGCAACCTCCTCGGGGCCGAGCAGTCGGGCCACGTGTCCGCGCTCGGGTTCGAGCTCTACGTCGAGATGCTCGCCGAGGCCGTGGCGGAGCTCTCGGGCCAGCGGCGGGCCGTCGCCCGACCGGTGCGCGTCGACGCGCGCGTGGACGCCTACGTGCCCGCGGCCTACGTCGGCTCGGAGTCCTCGCGCATCGACCTCCACCGCCGGCTCGCGTTCGTCGAGGACGAGGACGAGCTCCGCGAGCTCGAGGCAATGACGGAGGACCGGTTCGGGCCGCTCCCCGAGCCGGTCGAGAACCTGTTCGCGATCCAGGAGGCGAAGCTGAAGCTCGCGCGCGCCGGCGCCGACTACCTCGTCTTCCGCGGCGGTCGCGCGACCGTCGGCCCGCTCGTGCTCGGGACGCAGGAGCTGCGCGAGCTGCGCAGCCGCATCGACACGGCCGTCTACACGTCCGCCCGCCGCGAAGTGTCGTTAAGAGACGGTGAACTGAGCGGGGCGCTGCGGCTGGTCGATGCTATTCTCGACGCGCGCCAGGCGGCTTAGCCGGCGCCTCTCTCGATGAAGCGACTCCGTCTCTCCTTCCTGCTCGCGCTCGTCGCCGCGACCCTCGCCGGGTGCGGCGGAGGCGGCGGCGGGGTCCCCGGCGACGCAATCGCGGTCGTGGGCAGCCAGGAGATCGCCAAGGCCGACTTCGACGCGATGCTCGCCCAGGCGCGCGCCAGCTACAAGGCCCAGGAGCGCGACCTGCCAAAGGTCGGGACGCCCGAGTACAACACGCTCAAGTCCCAGATCGTCCAGTACCTCGTCCAGCGAGCCCAGTTCGAGGAGAAGGCCGAGGAGCTGGACATCGAGATCACCGACGAGGAGGTCGACGAGCGCCTCGACGAGATCAAGAAGCAGTACTTCGACGGCAGCGAGGAGAAGTTCACCGATCAGCTCGAGTCGCAGAAGATCACGCTCGACCAGGTCAAGCGCGACATCCGCGCGCAGATGATCCAGGAGCGCCTCTTCGCGAAGGTGACCGAGGGCGTCAAGGCCACCGACAAGGAAGTCCGCGACTACTACGAGGAGAACAAGGAGCAGTACGGCACGCCCGAGTCGCGCGACGTGCGCCACATCCTCGTCGGCACGAAGGTGAAGGCCGACGACGTCTTCGCGCAGCTCCAGGACGGCGGCAACTTCGCGCAGCTCGCGAAGGACCTCTCCAAGGATCCCGGCTCGGCCGCCCAGGGCGGCAAGCTGACGGTGGCGAGGGGCCAGACCGTCCCCGAGTTCGACAAGCTCGCGTTCGAGCTCGACCTGAACGAGATCTCGGAGCCGGTGAAGACGCAGTACGGCTGGCACGTGATCCAGGCGGTCTCGGCCGTGAAGCCGGCCAAGGTCACGCCGTTCGCGGAGGTCAAGGAGCAGATCGAGCAGCAGCTGCTGCAGACGAAGAAGAGCGAGGCCACGACGAAGTGGGTCGAGGACGTCCGCAAGGAGCTCGAGGACGAGACCGCGTACCAGGTCGGCTTCGCACCGCCCGAGACGACCCCCCAAACGGCGAACCAGTAGCCGCAGCAGCGTGGCGAGCTCGCTTGCCGACGCGCTCCTCGAGCTCCAGCGCCTGACCGAGCGGCTGCGGGCCGACTGTCCGTGGGACCGCGAGCAGACGGCGAAGACGATCGTCCCGCACACGGTCGAGGAGGCCTACGAGGTCGCGGACGCGGCGCTCGCCGACCGGCCCGAGCAGCTGCTCGACGAGCTGGGCGACCTCCTTTTCCAGGTCTACTTCCTGGCGCTGCTGCTGGCCGAGCGGGGGGAGGGAGACCTCGAGGCGGTCGCGCGCAACGCGCACGAGAAGCTCGTCCGGCGGCACCCGCACGTCTTCGGCGACGTCGAGGCCCGGACGCCACGGCGTGTGCGCGAGAACTGGGAGCGGATCAAGCGCGAGCAGGAGGAGCGGGAGGGGGTCTTCCACGACCTCCCCGAGGCGCTGCCTTCGCTCCTTCACGCCCGCAAGGTGCAGCGCCGCGCCGCCGCGATCGGCTTCGAGTACCCGGACGTCGCGGGCGCGCTCGCCGACCTCGACGACGAGCTGCGCGAGCTGAAGGAGGCGCTCGCGGAGGCCGGCGAGCGCCCGCCCGAGACCGAGCCGGACCCGCACGTGTTCGAGGAGGTCGGCGACGTCCTCTTCGCCGCCGTCAACGTCGCGCGCCGGCTGAACGTCGATCCCGAGCTCTCGCTGCGATCGATGAGCGACCGCTTCGTGGCCCGGGTGGAGCGGGCCGAGCAGCTGGCGGCGCAGGCGGGCGCCGAGTTCGCCAAGCTGCCCCTCGACGTGCAGGACCGCTACTTCGACCAGGCCAAGGAGGAGTCACGCTGAGCCGGATCGCCGAGCTTCACGCCCGCCAGATCCTGGACTCGCGTGGGAACCCGACCGTCGAGGTCGACGCGGCGCTCGAGTCGGGCGCGCTCGGCCGGGCGGCGATTCCGTCGGGCGCGTCCACCGGCCGCTTCGAGGCAGTCGAGCTGCGGGACGGCGGTGCCGAGTACGGCGGCAAGTCGGTTCGGCGCGCGGTGGAGCACGTCCGGGGCGAGATCGGCGCGGCGGTGAAGGGAATGGACGCCGTCGACCAGCGCGCGCTCGACGCGAGGCTGATCGAGCTCGACGGCACCGAGAACAAGGAGCGGCTCGGCGCAAACGCGATCCTCGGCGTCTCGCTCGCGGTGGCGAAGGCCGCCGCAGCGGAGGCCGGCATGCCGCTCTACCGCTGGCTCGGCGGCGATGACGCGACGACGCTGCCGGTGCCGATGCTGAACGTGGTCAACGGCGGCGCCCACGCGCAGAACTCACTCGACCTGCAGGAGTTCATGGTCGTGCCGGCGGGCGCGACGACGTTCGCGGCGGCGCTGCGCATCGGCTCCGAGGTCTTCCACGCCCTCAAGGGGCTCCTCCACGAGCAGGGGCTCGCGACGGCGGTCGGCGACGAGGGCGGGTTCGCTCCCGATCTCCCGTCGAGCGGCGACGCGATCCAGGCCGTGCTGGAGGCGGCCGCCCGAGCCGGGCATCTGGAGGCGGTGGCGATCGCGCTCGATCCCGCGGCGACGGAGTTCTTCCGCGACGGCGTCTATCGCTTCGAGGGCACCGAGGCGAGCCCGGAGGGGATGGTCGGGTTCTGGGAGCAGGTCGTCGACAAGTTCCCGATCGTCTCGCTCGAGGATCCCCTCGCCGAGGAGGAGTGGGACTCCTGGCGCGAGCTGACCGCGCGCGTCGGCGACCGGGTGCAGCTCGTCGGCGACGATCTCTTCGTCACGAATCCGGCCCGGCTCGAGCGCGGGATCCAGGCGGGCGTCGCGAACTCGATCCTGATCAAGGTGAACCAGATCGGCACGCTGACGGAGACGCTCGACGCGATCCGCCTCGCCCACGAATCGGGCTACACCACGGTGATCTCCCACCGGTCGGGCGAGACCGAGGACACGACGATCGCCGATCTCGCGGTCGCGACCGGCGCCGGCCAGATCAAGACCGGCGCGCCGTCGCGGAGCGATCGCGTCGCCAAGTACAACCAGCTGCTGCGGATCGAGGAGGAGCTCGGCGACCGGGCCGTGTATCCGGGCTGGGACGCGTTTCCGCGGGCTCGCTCGGTAGCGTAGGGCTGATGGCGATAGTCGAGCCACGAAGGACGAAGATCGTGGCGACGATCGGTCCGGCGTCTTCCAGCCGGGAAACGCTCGCCGCGCTCGTCGAGGCCGGCGCCAACGCGCTGCGGCTCAACTTCTCGCACGGCACGCACGAGGAGCACGCGGAGGCCGCGCGGCACGTCCGCGAGCTGGAGGCCGAGAGCGGCTGGCGAAAGCTCGCGCTGATCGCCGACCTTCAGGGGCCGAAGCTGCGCGTGGCGGAGCTGGCCGCACCGCTGACGCTCGCGCCGCAGGACGAGGTCGTGGTCGTGGGCGCCGACGGGGGGCCGGCCCGGGACGGCACGATCCCCGTCGCCCCCTCCGTGATCGGGGACGTCCTCCAGCCCGGCCACGAGATCCTGATCGACGACGGCCACGTGCGCCTTCGCGTGCTCGCGGTCGAGAAGGGTCAGGCCCGCTGCGCGGTGCTGGTCGGCGGCACGGTCAGCTCGCACAAGGGCGTCAACCTGCCCGGCGTCCCGGTTCCGATCCCGTCGATCACGCGCAAGGACGTGGACGACCTCGAGTTCGCGCTCGAGCTCGGCGTCGACTTCTTCGCGCTCTCGTTCGTCCGCTCCGCGGCGGACGTGCGCGACCTCCGGCGCCTCATCGAAGAAGGGGGGTCGACCGCGCACATCATCGCCAAGATCGAGAAGGCGGAGGCCGTCGACAACCTCGAGGAGATCCTCGCGGAGACCGACGCGGTGATGGTCGCCCGCGGCGACCTGGGGGTCGAGATCGGCCCCGCGGCCGTACCCCTGCTCCAGAAGAAGATCATCCTGAAGGCGCTCGAGCAGGGCGTCCCGGTGATCACGGCGACGCAGATGCTCGAGACGATGATCAGCTCGCCCGAGCCGACGAGAGCGGAGGCCAGCGACGTCGCCAACGCGATCCTCGACGGCACCTCGGCGATCATGCTCTCCGGCGAGACGGCCGTCGGCAGCTATCCGGTGGAGGCCGTGCGGACGATGGACCAGATCTCGCGCGCGGTCGAGCCGAGCCTCGGCTACCGGCACCAGATGCCGAACGCCGCCGATCAGCCGACGATCGGGCGCTCGATGTCGAACGCCGCGTGCGACCTGGCGGAGGCCCTCGGCGCGCGCGCGATCCTCGTGCCGACCTTCACGGGGCGGACGGCCTCCGCGGTGGCGCGGCTACGCCCCCACCGGCCGATCGTGGGCCTCAGCCACCAGGCGTACTCGCTCCGCCACATGGCGATCGAGTGGGGCGTGACGCCGATCCAGATCCCGGAGGCCTCGGACGTGGAGGACCTGTGGCAGAGCTCCCTGGACGCGGCCAGGGCGAGCGGGATCGTGGCGGAAGGCGACCGGGTCGTGATCACGGCCGGGACCGCGGTGAACATCCCCGGCTCGACCAACGTGATCAAGGTCGATATCGCCTAATTCCGGTTCGGAAAGCGGCGCGGCGGCTCGCCGACGTAGTCGGCCGACGGCCGGATGATCTTGTTGTCTGCGTGCTGTTCCAGCACGTGCGCCGACCAGCCCGCAACGCGGCTCGCCGCGAAGAGCGGGGTGAAAAGCTCATTGGGGATGCCGAGGTAGCGCAGCACGCTGCCGGAGTAGAGGTCGACGTTCGGATGGAGGCCCTTCGTCTCCGATACCGCGCGCTCCGTGGCCTCTGCGATCGCGTACCAGTTCGGCTCGCCTCGGTCCTCGGCGAGGTCGCGCGCGAGCCGCTTGAGGATGATCGCGCGGGGGTCGTAGGCGCGGTAGAGCGGATGGCCGAAGCCGTAGAGCGTCTCCTTGCGCTCGAAGGCGGCGGCAACCTCCTCCGCGGCTCTGTCAGGCGAGCCGACGCGCTCGAAGAACTCCATCGCGCGCTCGTTCGCGCCGCCGTGGAGTGGCCCGGCCAGGGCGGCGACGGCCGCGGTGACGGCGGAGGTGAGATCGGCGAGCGTTCCGGCCACGACGCGCGCCGCGAACGTCGACGCATTCATCTCGTGCTCGGCATGCAGGATCATCACGACGTCGAACGCGCGGGCGGCCGCTTCCTGGCGCTGCCCGCCGTGGAGCATGCGCAGGAAGTTCTCGGAGTAGGCGAGCGACGGGTCCGGCTCCACCGCGTCGAGCCCCCGGCGTAGGCGGTGGTAGCGCGCGACGATCGTGGGCAGCCGCGCGATGAGCCGCGCGGCCGTCCGCCGCTCGTCGATGCTCTCGCCGAACGACAGGCTCGAGACCGCGGTGCGCAGGAGGTCCATCGGTGCCGCCTCGACCGCCGAGCGGTCGACGAGGGCGGTCGTGGCGGGCGGCAGCTCGCGGTCGGCGAGCTCTCTCCGGAAGGACACCAGCTGGTCAGCAGCCGGCAGCTCGCCCTCGAGCAGCAGATACGCGGTCTCCTCGTAAGTGGAGTGCTCGGCCAGGTCGGCGATGTCGTAGCCGCGGTACATGAGCACGCCGCGATCCGGGTCGATCGAGCAGATGGCCGACTGGGCGACGGTCACGCCGGAGAGCTGCACGGACTTCTTCGGCCCCGGCACGCGGCGAGCATACCCGCGCGTAAATCGGCACCAAGCTGGCACACAGTCGTGGGGCAAAGGGCCCTACCCTTTGCCCCACCCAAAAGGGTGGGGGGAGGAGGTGGGGACCGCGCATCGCGGCAGGACTCCGCCCCTCCGTCCGCGAATCGGGCCGCATGGCGTCCCGGAAGCGACGTTCGGCTCGGCGACCCCCCAAGGCGGTGATCCTCCGCCGCTGGCTCGCGATCGCCGTGATCGGCCTCGTGGCCTTCCTGTACTACCGCCCGCTGACCCGGTATGTCGAGACCCGGCGCGAAGCCGCCCAGGCTGCCGCCGAGATCCGCGCCCTGGAGGCCGAGCGGGCTCGGCTCGAGCAGCGGCTCACCGCGCGGTCCAGCACCGACGCGCTCGTCCGCGAGGCGCGGCGGCTCGCCTATGTCCAGCCGGGCGAGCGCCTCTTCATCGTCAAGGGCATCCCGGAGTGGCGGCGCGCGCGCCAGGACGGCCCGCAGGAGCGGGCTACGATCGGCGGCGATGGATGACCGGAGCGTGGTGGCACGCCAGCTCGGCCGCCCCCCGCGCGCCTTCCGCCGCGTAGTCGTCCGCTGCCCGTTCGGGCTCCCGGCCGTCACCGAGCAGGATCCGTACGACCCGGCCGGGGAGCCGTTCCCGACCACGTACTACCTGACCTGCCGCCACCTTGTCGCGGCCGTCGCGCGACTCGAGGCCGCGGGCGGCGTCGAACGGTGGAGCCAAGCTGTGGAGGAGGATGTCGCGCTGCGCGAGAGCCTCGTCGAAGCGACCGCCGAGCAGCGGGTCGTCCGCCGTGAGCTCGCGGCCGGCAGGGAGGGTGTCGACTCCGGCGCGTCGCTCGACTCCGGCATCGGCGGCGCCTCCCAGCCCGAGCGCCTCAAGTGCCTCCACGCGCACGCCGCCTTCGCGCTCGCCAGGCCCGGCTATCAGCTCGGCGAGGCGATCGTCGCCGAGCTCGAGCCGCTCTGGCCGGCGGTCTGCTGCAGCCTCGGCGATTAGCATGCCCGCTCCGTGTCCGCGCCCGAACACGTCCGCCACGAGTGGGAGGAGAGCGCGCGGCGGCTCGAGGCAGCTGCCGGCGACCGCGCCCGCTACCACGAGCTCCTCGACCAGGTCGAGACCGTGACGACCGAGCTGCGCAAGCGTGTCGGCCAGACCTACACGCTGGCCGGGCTCGCCCGCGCCTACCTCGACGCGGAGCGGTGGGCCGCCGAGGCGCTGGCCGAGTCGCCCGCAGCGGAGTCCTGGCCGCGCATGCTCTCCACCGTCGTCGGCGCGTCCTTCCAGCGCTACGCCCGCGGCGCCACCGACTACTCGCCGTGAGCACCCGGCCGCGACGACCTCCCCGCAGGCGCCGGCGCTGGCCGCTCGCCCTCCTGACGCTCGCGCTCGGAGCCGTCCTTTTCGCCCTCGGCGTCGGCCTCGGACTCAGTCTCGACGAAGGTCCCGGCACCGGGACGACCGTCACTGCCGTCCGCACGCTCGACCCGCTGCCGCTGCCGCCCGCCCGCGATACCGTGACCGTTACGGAGACCCTTCCGTAGGACAGGATTAGGAACCGGGAAGTTTGGGTAGATTCGCCCCGTGCGGTACGGAGACCGGTTGGGGGCCAGACGCGCGCCGGGCAGCGACCCCGAGTGGCTGACGCTCGGCCAGGCGGCCAAGTACCTCGGCGTCGCCCAGAGCACGATCCGCAAGTGGTCCGACCAGGGAAAGCTGCCCGCCTTCTACACGCCCGGCGGACACCGCCGGTACCGGCGCGGCGACCTCGACGTCTTCCTCGAGCGCTCCGGGCCGGGCGGCCGCAGCGCTGAGGGGCCGCTCGTACTGATCGTCGACGACGACCCCGGACTTCGCGGCTTCGTCCGCGCGAGCCTCGAACTCGCGGGCTACAGCGTCCGCGAGGCCGGCAGCGCCGACGAGGGCCTCAGCGCGATCGACGAAGAGCCTCCCGACCTCATCCTGCTCGACGTGATGATGCCGAAGGTCGACGGCTGGGAGATGCTGCGCCGGCTCCAGGAGAAGCACGGCGTCGGCTCGATCCCCGTACTCATGTTCAGCGGCAAGGTCGACGCCGAGACAGCGGGCGAAGCCGCCAAGCGCGGCGCGCAGGGATTCGTGGGCAAGCCGTTCGACCCGCAACAGCTGATCGAGTCGGCCAAGCACATGCTGCCGACATAGCACTCGACCGCGACCTCCAGCACTGGGTCGTCACGCACCGGGCCGACGAGCTCGACGGCATCTTCGTCGCGCTCTCGCGCCTCGGCTACGCGGGTGGGATCTGGATAGCGGTCGCGGCCGTCGCCGCGCTCGCGTGGCGCCGCCCCGCGGTGCTCGTGCTCGTCGCCGCGGCCGCCTGGAGCGCCGACCTGCTCGCACTCGGCCTCAAGGCGGCCTTCGACCGTCCGCGGCCGTTCGTCGACGACCCCGAGCCACCGCCGTTGCTCCTGAACGTCCTGGGCGACTCCTTTCCCTCCGGCCATGCCGCCACGTCGTTCGCCGGGGCGGTCGTGCTGGCCCGCTACCTCCCCGGCCGGTGGCCGGTCCTCCTCGTGCTCGCACTCGCGATCGCGTTCTCGCGCGTCTACGTCGGCGTGCACTACCCGCTCGACGTGATCGCCGGCGCCGCCCTCGGGGTGCTGGTCGCTACAGCTCTTCTGATGCTCGTAGCAAGCCGGCGACGACCACCGCCAGCGCCGCCAGGAGGCTGATCCAGATCCCGATCCCGCGGCTCTCGACCGGCAGCAGCCGCTCCGGGATCACGATCACGCGCAGAAGCACGAACACCGTCGCCAGCGCGCCGAGCGCTACGACGACGAGGCTCTCCGGCACCGTCGCCGGCAGGTCGATCCCCGCCTCCCGCAGCGCCACGAGCGCGAGCACCGCGAGGCCCACGAAGAACACGAGCTTGCCCAGCGCCCCGGTGTGCCAGCCCATCACGCTGAGATGAATCCCGTCTCCGGAGCCTGAGTACCAGCCCGTGAAGGCCGACAGGGTCAGGATCAGCCCCGACAGCCACGTCAGCCGCTCGCCGAGCGCCCATAGGCCGTCGCCGCCGGGACGCGGCAGCGGCGCTCGCCCGGGGCCCGGCGACTCGACCGCCGGCTCGGGCGGAAAGGCTTCGGGCGTTTGCACGCTGCGCAGTATGGGCATCGCGCCAGACACGCGTCCATTCGAGGGAAGGGGTCGAGGATGCTGGACCGGGACACCCGCACCGCCACCGGGGACGATGGCTACGTTGCGTTCGTCGAGGCCGGCCAGGCCGGGAAGGGCTCGTATTAGTGCTCCGAATGCCGCTACGGCGTGGTCGTCACGGCTCTGCTGCCCGCCTGCCCGATGTGCGGCAACGCCGTCTGGGAAGAGTCCACGTGGAGCCCCTTCGGCCGCTCCGGAGCGCTCTAGAGCGTTCGCGCCTGACCTCGAGCGGGTCGACCGGTCAGGTCAGACGGCTGCCGAGCGGAGCTCGGCAGCCTGAGTGTCGGCGCCGCAAGCGGCGCCTCTGGCTAGAGCCCGAAGAGGCGCTGCACCTCGTGCCACGCGGTGAGCGTCAGGAAGACGCTCAGCGCCAGCAGCGCGAACAGCACGACCATGAACCGGAACCCGGCCAGCCGCTGCTCGCGGATCCGGTCGCGCCTCGCTCGGCGCTTCGCGCGCTCCCGCCGGTAGGCCTTGCGGACGGCCGAAGGGTCGACCGGCGGCGACTCGGGCACGTGCAGAGGCTCGGCCATCGGGATGGAGTTTAGACCCGAAATCCGCTCGCTGGGCCATACTGCGTCTTGAAATGGTCGCCAGGGCGGGCCCGCCGAGGGTCGCGGACGGGACGGCAGGTCGGCCGGCGCCGCTCGCGGCGCTGGCGGCCTCGAGCCGGGCGCTCGCGGAAGGCTCCCAGTTCGCGGGGACGCTGACGGCGATCGTCGGGGCTGTGGCGGAGTCGGTCGGCGCCGGCGTGGCCGTCGCGCGGGTGCTCGACGGCGGCTGCGACTTGCGCACTCGGGCTGTCGTCACCGGCTCGGCGTCGCTGGCGGCGCTGCTCGAAGGCTCGCTCGTGCCGGCGGCGGAGGTTCTCGGAGAGACGGACGAGACCGGCGAGCTTCCGCGAGCCGTGCGCGCCGCCGCGCTCGCCGCCGGGGCGGAGGCCGTGCTCGTCGTCCCCGTCGTCCTCGACGGCACCGCCGTCGGGACACTCGAGCTCCTGCGTGCCCGCCGCACTTTCAGCCCGGAGGAGCGGCTCTTGGCCCGCGCGACCGCCGACCACGTCGCCGCCGCGATCCGCTCGCTGGACCGCCCGGTGGCCCAAGCGGCGGACGGCGCGGCTGTGCTGGAGCTGGCCGGGGAGGCGCTCGGCGCCGCCGGCGACGACGCAACCGCCGAGGACGGGATCGCGCGGGTCGCGCTGCGCGCGGCGGGCGCGACCGCCTGCCTGGTCTGGCGGCGCGACGAGCAGGGCCGGCTCCGGTTCGTCGCGAGCCAGGGCGAGACCGACGCTGCCGCAGTCGCCCAGGCGCTGCCGCTGGCCGAGCAGGCCGTCACGGGCGTCCTCTCGCCCGCGGTCGAGGTCGGCCCCGGCGCCACGGCGATCGTCACGCTCCCGCTGGGCCAGCCGCCGGCCCACGTGCTCCAGCTGATCTTCCCCGAGACGGAACCGCCCACCCCGGGCCTCCTCGCGGGCCTGGCCCCGTTCGGCGCACGGGCCGCGAACGCCCTGCGGGCCGCGGCTCAGGCCGGCGAGCTCCGCGTCGAGCTCGACCGAACGCGCGCGCTGCTCGAGGTCGTGGCCCAGGCGAACGAGGAGCTCTCGCTCGCGCACGCGCTGCAGACCGCGATCGACCGCGTCGCGGACCTCGTCGGCGTCGACCGGATGGGGATCTACCTGCGCGACGAGGGCCACCTCACGGCCGCCGCCGCGCGCGGTCTGGCCGGCCCGCACGAGTCGGTCGCGGAGCGCCTGCTCGAGCTTGCGCTCGGACCCTTCCGGGGCCGGGGGATGCTCGTATTCGAAGCAGCTCGCTCCGAGCCCGCGCTCGCGCACCTGGACGCCGAGCTGGCCAAAGCCGGGATCGAGGCCGCAGTGGCCGTTCCGCTGCTCGTGCCCGACGAGGTGGTCGGCCTGCTCGCCGTCTATCCGCCGGCAGGCCGATCGCTGAGCGCGAACGAGCGGGCGCTCCTCTCGGCGCTCGCGGCCCAGCTCGCGGTCTCCGTCCAGAACGCGCGCCTCCACGAGCAGGCCACGCAGCTCGGGACGGAGCTGGAGCAGGTGCTGGCGCTCGAGCGCCAGGCCGCGCGGCAGCTGGGGTCGCTCTACGAGATCTCGCGCTCGTTCGCCCAGAGCCTGTCGCTCGAGGCGACGCTGGAGGCCGTAGCGTCGACGGTCGTCGAGCTGCTCCGCGTCGATGCCGCGGTGATCCGCATGCCCGACGCCCGTGGCGAGCTGCTCGTGCCGCGGGCCGTCCAGGTCGCCGACCCGCATTTGGCCGCCGCGCTGCGGGCCGTGATCAGCCGCCCGCAGCCGCTCGAGGCCCTCCCGCGCCGCCGGCTCCGGACCGGCCGCGCGATCCTGCTCGACCCGGCGCTCGCCGCCCGGCTCCCCGCGCATCAGGCGCTCGTCCCCTTCCTCGAGCGCGGTGCGACCGCGGTCGTGATCCCGATCGCGACCTCGACCGAGCTGCTCGGCACGGTCGAGCTCGTCTCGCTCGACCCCGCGCGCCCGATCACCAGGGAGACGGCCGACATCGGGCTCTCCGTCGCCGCGCAGGCCGCCCTGGCGATCGACAACGCGCGCCTCTACCAGCACCAGAAGGAGTTCTCCGACACGATGCAGCGCTCGCTGCTGCCGCGGGAAGGGCCGCAGATTCCGGGGATCGAGCTCGGTGACGTCTACGCCTCGTCGTCGCGGCTCGACGTCGGCGGCGACCTCTACGACTTCATGCGGCTGGAGGACGGCCGGCTCGCGGTGGTGCTCGGCGACGTCACCGGCCACGGCGTCGACGCGGCCGCGGACATGGCGATGGCGAAGTTCGTGTTCCGCTCGCTCGCGCGCGAGCACCCGGAGCCAGCCGACTTCCTCACGGCCGCGAACGAGGTCGTCTGCGGCGAGATCGCGCCCGGGAAGTTCATCACCATGCTCTACCTGACGATCGACGCCGCCACCGGCGCGATCGTCTGCGCGAGCGCCGGCCATCCGCGGCCGCGCGTCCTCCTGCCGGACGGGACGGTTCGCGTGCTCGAGCCGCACGGCCTCGCCCTGGGAATCGAGCCGGGGCAGGCGTACCCGGAGGCGAGTGAGGAGCTGCCGCCGGGAGCGTCGATCGTGCTCTACACCGATGGCGTCGTGGAGGCGCGCCGCGACGGCGAGCTCTACGGGCCCGAGCGGCTCGATGCGCTCCTGGCCAAGCACGCCTCGACCGCCCCGGGGGAGCTCGCCCAGGCCGTGATCGAGGACTGCCGGGCCTACGGGCGCGGCGAGCTCGCCGACGACTGCGCGATCGTCGTGGTCAAGCGGACGGCCGCGTAAGTGGATGCGCGTCCGTCGTCGCGGGCGCTGGCCGCGCTCGTCTTCGGCGCGGGGACCGGCACGCTCGCGGTCGAGATCTCCGCCTCGCGCCTGCTCGCCCCCTACTACGGCTCGTCCACCGTCGTCTGGGCGAACCTGATCGGGCTCGTCCTGCTCGCCCTCTCGCTCGGCTACTGGCTGGGGGGAAAGCTCGCCGACCGCCGTCCCAGCGGCCGCCTGCTCGGCGCCCTCGTCCTCGGCGCGGGCGCGTTCGTCGCGGTGCTCCCGTTCGTCACGCACCCCATCCTCGACCTCGCGGCGGAAGGGCTCGACGAGCTCTCCGCGGGCGCGGTGATCGGCTCCTTCTTCGCCACGCTCCTGCTGTTCGCGCCGCCGGTCTTCGTGCTCGGCATGGTCTCGCCGTTCGCGATCCGGCTCGCGCTCGAGTCGGTCGGCTCGGCGGGCGAGGTCGCCGGCCGCCTGTATGCGCTCTCGACGGCGGGCAGCCTGCTCGGCACGTTCCTCCCGGCGCTCGTGACGATCCCGCTCGTCGGCACGCAGCGCACGCTGATCGGCTCGGCCGTCGTGCTCGCGTCGACGTCGACCGCCCTCCTGGGCCGGCGCGCGCTCGTCCCCGCGCTGGCCATCGCTGCTCTGCTCGCGCTCCCGCCGGGGGTGATCAAGGCGGTCGAGGGGCAGATCCTGCTCGAGCGGGAGTCCCGCTACCAGTTCGTGCAGGTGGTCGAGCGCGACGGCGTGCGCCGGCTCTACCTGAACGAGGGCATCGCCGTGCACTCCGTGTACCGGCCCGGCACGGTCCTCACGGGCGGCATCTGGGACGCCTTCCTCGCGGTGCCCGCCCTGCTCCAGCGCGAGCCGCGCACGCTCGCCGTGCTCGGCAACGCGGGCGGGACGATCGCGCGCGCGTACGGCGTCCACTGGCCGCGGGTGCGGATCGACGGCGTCGAGATCGACCCGGAGGTCTCCGACGCGGGGCTGCGCTACCTGGGCATGGGCGACAACCCGCGCCTGCGGGTCGTGGACGCCGACGCGCGCCCCTTCCTGCGCCGCGCGGACCGGCGCTACGACCTCGTCTTCGTCGACGCGTACCACCAGCCCTACGTGCCCTTCTACCTGGCCACGCGGGAGTTCTTCGAGCTCGTGCGCTCGCGACTCGCGCCGGGCGGGCTCGTGGCGCTCAACGTGGCAACCGTCCCCGGCGACCGGCGGCTGCGCGACGAGCTGGCCGGGACGCTCGCCGCGGTCTTCCCAGAGGTGCGCATCTGGCCGGTGCTCCGCTTCAACCACGTCGTCATCGGTCTGACGGCGCCGTTCGCCGGCGTCGGCGGCGCGCCGGTGCTCGGCGACCTGCTGGCGACCCAGCTCACCGGCCCGGTCGGCGCCTCGGACGATCCCTGGACCGACGACCGGGCGCCCGTGGAGTGGATCACCGACCGCATGATCCTCTCCTACGCCGCCCGCGGCGGCGACCTCGACGAGGAACCCCTCCCGACGGCCCCATGATCCGCATCGGCCACAAGGGCGCGGCCGCGCTCGCGCCGGAGAACACGCTGCGCTCGATCGAGCGCGCGCTCGAGCTGGGGGTGGACATGGTCGAAGTGGACGTCGTCCCCCTGGCCGACGGGACGCTCGTGCTCGCCCACTCGGACGACCTGCTCGAAGTGACCCACGGCGCCGCGCCGGGCCGGGTCACGAACGAGTCGCTCGCGGAGCTGCGGGTGCTCGCGCCGGAGCTGCCGACGCTCGACGAGGCGCTCGCGTTCATGGCCGGCCGCGACGCAGGGATCCAGCTGGACGTGAAGGCGCCCGGCTACGAGGAGCCCCTCGTCAAGGCCGTGGGCCGCCACGGACTTGCCGGCCGGACGCTCGTCAGTTCCTGCTACGCCGAGACGCTGCGCACGGTCGCGCGGCTCGATCCACGGCTGCGCTGCGGGCTGACTTACCCGTTCGACCGCCGCGGCGTCAGCACGCGGAGCGTGCTCCGCCCGGTCGTCGGCACTGCGCTCCGCATGCTCCGGGCCGCGCTGCCACGGCGCATCGGCCGCCTGCTGGCCCGGGCCGACGCGACGGTCGCGGTGCTCCACTACGCCGTCGTCTCGCGCGCGGTCGTTCGGCGGTGCCATGAGCACGGTGCCCAGGTGCTTGTCTGGACGGTGGACGACCCGGCTCTCTGCGACCGTCTGGCGGCCGTCGGGGTCGACGGAATAATCACGAACGACCCCCGGATATTTCGGGGTACTCTCTGAGCCTGTGAAACGGGGACGGCAGACAGCGCTGCTCCTGGCCTGCGCGCTCGCGGGCGTGCTCTCGGCCGTGCTCGTCGCGCAGCCGAGCCGGGCGGCCATCGCCGACCACTCGCCCCCGACCGAGACCACGCCGGCTGTCATCCCCGCGGGCGTCCGGATCTCCGGCATCGCCGTCGGCGGGCTCACCCCCGATGCGGCGAGCGCGGTCATCACCACCGCCTTCGAAGCGCCGCTGACGCTCAAGATCGGGAAGCGGATCCTGAAGCCGATGCCGGCCTCGCTGGGAGCGACCGCGTACGTGTCCGCCGCCGTGAGCAAGGCACTCGTGGCCGCGCCCGACAGCGAGGTCCCGCTCGGCGTGCAGGTGGCCGGAAAGAAGGTGCGCGCGTACGTCACGGATCTCGGCGAGCGCTTCGACCGGCGCCCGAAGGACGCGCGGGTCGTGCTGCGCAAGGCAAAGCCGTTGGTGACCGAGGAGCGACTCGGTCAGAAGCTCGAGCGGACGAAGTCGGTCGCCGTGATCGTCCGGCAGTTGCGGCTGAACGACCGGCTGCCGATGGCCCTGCCACTGAGGCAGGTCGCTCCGCGGGTCACCCGCAAGAATGTCGGGCTGGTGCTGGTGATCCGCCGGGAGTCCAAGTGGCTCCACGCCTTCGACGGCGCGAAGTTCGTCAAGCGCTTTCGCATCGCCACCGGGATGCCGCAGTACCCGACGCCGCTCGGCCGCTTCAGCGTGGTCAGCAAGTGGCGGAACCCGTGGTGGTATCCGCCGGACGCCGACTGGGCGCGCGGCAAGGAGCCGATCCCGCCGGGTCCGGGCAATCCCCTGGGCACGCGCTGGATGGGGATCTCGTCGCCGGGCGTCGGCATCCACGGCACCCCCGACCCGGCCTCGCTCGGCTACTCGCTCTCCCACGGCTGTATCCGGATGGCGATCTCCGACGCCGAGTGGCTCTTCAAGCGGGTGCAGCTCGGCACGACGGTCTTCATCATCCGCCGGTAGCCGGGCGTGGCGAGCCGACTGAAGCTCGGGGCCCAGACGCTGGCCGTCGGGCTCGTCGCCGCGCTGCTCGTGCTGCTGGTCTGGAAGGTGGCCACCGACGAGGGCAGCGCCATCCCGCAGGCCCTCGCCGAGGGCAAGCGGCCCGTCGCCCCCGCGTTCACGCTGGAGCGGCTCGACCGGGAGGGGACGCTCTCGCTCGCCGACCTGCGCGGCAAAGCCGTCGTCATCAACTTCTGGGCCTCCTGGTGCGGCCCGTGCAAGGAGGAGGCGCCCGTCCTCGAGCAGGCCTGGCGGGAGCACCGGGCGGCGGGGCTCGTGGTGCTCGGGGTCGACTTCAACGACCTGCGCTCGGATGCGCTCGACTTCATGGAGGAGGCGGGCATGACGTATCCGGTGGTCTACGACCGCGACGGCGAACTCGTCGGGAAGTTCGGCGCGACGGGCGTCCCGGAGACGTTCTTCGTCGACCGCCAGGGGCGGCTCGTGGGGACACGGGTCGCCGGCGCCGTCAATGCGCGGGACGAGCTGATGCGGCAGTTCGAGGAGGGCATCAGGCTCGCTCTTGCCTCATGAGCCTCCTCTTCGTCGTCCTCGCGCTCGCCGCCGCCGCCCCGCCGACGCTCTCGGACCTCGAGGACGAGGTGGTCTGCCCGACCTGCAAGACGACGCTCGACCAGTCCGACGCGCCGATCGCCGAGCGGATGCGGGCGTACATCCGGGAGCGCATCGCGGCCGGCGACACGAAGCAGGAGATCAAGGACAAGCTGGTGGCCCAGTTCGGCACGCGCGTGCTCGCCGAGCCGCCCAAGCGGGGCTTCGACCTGCTCGCGTGGGTGCTGCCCCTGGTGGGGGCCGCCGTCGGGGCGGCTGCGATCGGGCTGGTCGCGTGGCGGTGGCGGCGCGCGGCGCCCGCCGGCGGGCCGATCGACCCGGAGCTCGAGCGGCGGCTCGACCAGGAGCTCGCCCGCTTCGATGGCTGAGCGCATCCCGATCGCGTTCGCGGCGGGGCTCGCGTCGATCGTCTTCCCCTGCGTCCTGCCGCTCGTGCCGGGCTACGTCTCGGCCGTGACCGCGGTCGAGGCGTCGCGGCTCGGCGAGCCGGGAAGCGCCCGCCGGATCGCGCTCCGCTCGCTGCCGTTCTTCGCGGGCTTCACCGCCGTCTTCGTCGCGCTCGGCGCGGGCGCCGCCGCTCTGGCCGAGGTGATCGGGCCGCAAACGCAGCTCCAGGTCGCCGGCTTCGTCCTCGTCGTCTTCGGGCTCGCCTTCATGGGCCTACTGCCCATCCCGCAAGGGCTCGTGGGCGCGCGGCTGCTCGCCCGTGCCCGCGGCTCTTCGGCGCTCCTGGGCGCGGCCTTCGCGGTCTGCGCCGCCCCCTGCATCGGCGGTGTGCTGGCCGGGATCCTCGTGCTGGCCGGCGACGCGGGGACGATCGCCCGCGGCTCGATCCTGCTCTTCTTCTACTCGGTCGGGATCGCGGTCGCGTTCCTGCTGGTGGGGATCGCCTTCGCGCGGACGATGTCCGTCTTCCGCTGGCTGCGAGATCGCTGGGTCGTCGTCCAGGCGGTCAGCGGCGCGGCGCTCGTCGCGCTCGGCCTGCTGCTCTTCTTCGACCGCTACTGGTGGCTTCAGGTCGGCTTCAACCGGGCGCTCTCAGCCATCGGGCTCGACGACTTCTAGCCGGGGAAGCGGCCGCTCGGGGTCGGCGGCGGCGACCTGCGCGAGCAGCGCCGCGACGTCGACACCGCGGTGCAGCGGCGCGTAGCGGTCGAGGCGGCGCGCGGCCTTCTCGAGCTGGCGGCGGCAGCCGGTGACGTTGCCGCGGCCGCCCTGGTACCAGGCGACCGTGACGTGCACCAGGCCCTGAAAGAAGTCCTTCTCCGCCGGCTGGGCCGCGCGCCAGGCCAGCTCGAGCTCCTCGTGCGCCTCGAAGTACTGCGCCCGGCGCATCAGCTCGAGGCCGGTGCGGAGATGATCGTCCTCACTCACGGTGCTAGGCTCATTGTCGTGGCCACGATCCTGCTCGCCGGGGTCGACCTCTACTTCCGGGGCAAGCTCGAGGCCCTGCTGAGTGGCCATCATCTCGTGTCGACCGACGGTATCGAGAAGCCGGACGTCGTCATCTGCGACATCGCGCGAATCGAGCCCGAGGAGGTCGCCGACACGTATCCGGACGTCCCGATCGTCGGCTACACGAACCACACGGACACCGCGGGCCTGCGCCGCGCGCACGCCGCGGGGTTCGATCGCGTGCTGGTGAAATCCGCCCTAGTGGAGCAGGCCCCGAGCGTCATCGAGGAGCTGATCGCCCCGGTAGAGTGACCCTCAGCCGTGACGTACATCATCGCCGAGCCCTGCATCGACATCAAGGATCTGTCCTGCGTGGACGTCTGCCCGGTCGACTGCATCCACCAGGCCGACCGGATCCTGATCATCGACCCGGAGGAGTGCATCGACTGCGGGGCATGCGAACCGGAATGCCCGGTCGAGGCGATCTTCCCCGAGGACGCGCTGCCCGAAAAATGGGAGCCCTTCGTGAAGATCAACTACGCCTACGGGGACCTGGAGCTCGTCAACCGGCTCACGGACGAATACGCCACCGAGCACAACGTCCAGAACCCGCCGCTCGAGTAGCGGCGTTTCGCGGAGACGCCGTCGCTATGCTCGCGCGGTGGCCCCCCGCACGCTCGACCACGTCGCGCTGTGGGTCTCGGAGCGCGACGCAATCGCCGAGGCCTGTGTCAGCGAGCTCGGCATGCACGAGATCGAGCGCACCGACGCGTTCACGCTGATCGGGGCCGACGCGCGGCGCGGCAAGCTGACGCTGTTCGCGGCAGACCCGCCGCGGGAGCAGGGCGCGCTCAAGCACATGGCCTTCCGGGTGCCCGGGGGCGGCGGCGACCTCGAGCTGCCCGACGGGCTGGTGGTGAAGGCGGTGGACGGCGCCGAGGGGGACCTCGACCATGTCGCCCTCTGGTCGGCGGCTCCCGAGCGGACGGCGGAGGAGTACCTGGGGCTCGGGTTCCAGCCGGCCGGGCCGACCCGGGTCGAGGTCGGCGGCGCCTACGTGGAGTTCCACCAGGGTGAGCCGGGCGACCCCGAGCGACCGCTGCTCAACCATCTCGCCGTGCTAGTCGACTCGGCCGAGGAGCACCGGGCGGAAGCGGCGGCCGCCGGCCTCGAGGTCGCGGACTTCGTGGACGCGCCGAACACGATCGCCGTCTTCGTCTGGGGGCCGGAGCGCGTGAAGATCGAGTACGTCGAGCACAAGCCGACCTTCTCGCTCAAGTAGTGCCCCTGGTCATCGCGGGCGCGGGCATGGCCGGGCTCGTCGCCGGCGCGCGGGCGCGCGAGCTTGGACTCGAGCCGCTCGTGCTCGAGAAGGGCAGCCGTCCGGGCGGCTCGATGCTCCTGTCGAGCGGCGTCGTGTGGCGCCACCGCTCGTTCGAGGACTTCCGAGCCGAGTGCCCCGGCGGAGACCCGGCGCTCCAGCGTCTGATCCACGACCGGCTCGACGACGCGCTCGACTGGCTGGAGCGGCTCGGCGCGCCGGTCGTGGCCCGCGAGACCGGCAACCCGCTCACGGTCGGCCGGCGGTTCGAGACCTCCGGCCTGACCGAGGCGCTCGGCCGCACGGCCGGGGAGGTCCACCTCCGCCGCACGGTCCAGCGCGGCCACGAGGGCCCGCTCGTCCTGGCCACCGGCGGCTTCCCCGCGGCGCTGGCCGAGCGGCTGGGACTGATCCTGCGGGCGAATCCGTGGAGCACCGGCGACGGGCTCTGGCTGGCCCGGGGCCGCGGCGCCGCGATCGCCGGTGACCTCGACGAGTTCTACGGGCGCAACCTGCCCGCTCCGCCGGCCCGCGTTGGCGAGGAGGGCTTTGTCCCGCTGGCGCAGCTCTACGGGCGCCAGGCGCTCGTCGTCAACCTCGACGGCGTCGCGTTCGGGCCCGATCCGCCTTCCTGGTCGGAGACCGACCTCGCGCAGGCGACCGCGCGTCAGTCCTGGGGGCGGGCGTGGTACGTCGTGGACGGCAGGGCGCTCGCCCACCCGGACGTCGCCGGGCAGGTGGCGGCCGCCGAGGAGGCCGGGGGAGAGGTCCGCCGCGCGGACACGGTCGGCGGCCTCGCACTCGAGCTCCCGCCGTCGGACAAGCTCGTCGAGCCGCCGTTCGCAGCCGTGCTCGTCCAGGCCGCGGTCACGCAGACGATGGGCGGCATCCGCGTTGACGACCACGCTCGGGTACTGCGCGAGGACAGCAGCGTGATCGACGATCTCTATGCCGCGGGCGCGGACGCCGGCGGAATCTCGACGGGCGGTTACTCGAGCGGGCTGGCCGCCGCGCTCGTGCTCGGGCTGGCCGCGGCGGAGGCCGCGGCCGCGTGAAGAGCACCCAAAAAGTCGCTCTTGTGTTTCAAACCACGAACAGACACGTGCGTTTTCGGCCGTCACCCTTAGGGCGTGAGCCGAGCGCTCCATCCCCGCGTGCGCAAGCGCATCCTCGTCCTCGCGGCGCAGGGCGTTCCGCCGGCGGACATCGTCCGAGCGGTGGCGCCGCTCGCGATGCGGCTCCGGGCGAATCCTCCGAGCTATGCGCACACGCGCAGGCTCGTTCGCGAGCACGCGCTGATCGCAAAGATCCGGCGAGAGGAACGGGATCGCCTCATCGCCAACGTGCTCGCGGGGCGCCCGCCGATCGTGCGATGAAACACAAGCGCAAGGTTGGTTCGCGGCCCTGCGGGGAAGCCGGCGGCGCTACGAGATGAGGAAAGCGCAGGGCCGGCGATCGCCGGGAAGTGGCGATACGCCGATCTTCGTCACTTGCTCGGCGCGGCCGTCGACGTCGATCTCCTCGCCGACCGCCGGCGGCTCGCCGTCGCGCTCGATCAGCTCGTAGCCGGACGGCTTCCAGACGAAGAGCAGGTGCTTCGGCTGCGGCCCGTTGTCGCTCACGGCACGGGGATCCTAGCCCCGCGTGGCGTAGGCGGGCATCGTCACGCGCACGGTCGTCCCGCCGTCCTCGCCGTACTCGACCTCGACGGTGCCGCTCACGGTGCGGGCTCGCTCCTCGATCGGCTCGAAGGTGGAGCGGCGGCGCTCGCCCGGCGCGTCGTCGGCGATCACCAGCTCGACCCCACGGTCGGGCAGCTCGGCCACCCTCACCGCGACGCGCGTCGGCGGCCCGCGCCTGATCGAGGAGTGGACCGCCTCGCGGATGATCTGGTAGAGGGCCGCCTTCGCCCGCTCCGCGAGCTCTTCCGCCGCGTCGACGTCCACCTCGATCTTGATCCGCTCCTCGAGCCCGATCTGCGACGCGAGGGCCTGGACCGCAGGGCCGAAGCCCTGGTCGCGGAGGATGACGGGCTCGAGGTTGAAGGAGAGGTCCCGCAGGCCGCGGATGGCGGCGCGCTGGCGCTCGAGTGCGTTGGCGACGATCTCCCGGGCCTCCTCCTGCCGGCCCTGCGCCACGAGGTCGACGGCGGCGTCGAGCATGAGCGTGATCCCCGAAAACGACTGCACCGACGTGTCGTGGAGGTAAAGCGCGAGCCGACGCCGCTCTTCCTGCTCGGCGGTGATCAGCTGGTCCGAGAGGCGCGCTCGGTCGGCCTCGCGGACCTTCGCCTCGGCGAGCAGCCGCGCGTTCTCGACCGCCCGGCTGGCGAAGTCGGCGAGCACTCGCGCTCGCAGCTCGTCGTCGCGGTCGAAGGGCTCGGAGCGGCTGAGCCGCAGGCGGGCGATCTCGAGACCGTGCGTACGCAGCGGGACGAGGAGGCCGCCGGCCTCCGCCCCCGGCTCGAGGAGCTCCGCCCGCGAGCGGAACAGGCGCTCCGCCTCCGACCGCGTGAGCTCGAGCACCTCGTCCACGTCCAGCGTCGAGGCGATCGCGCCGAACGACTCGACCAGGGACTCGAGGAAGCTCGCCTGGCCCACGAGCTCCCCCTCGACCACCTCGTGCCGCCGCCGCTCGCTGGCGAGCAGTTGCCCCACGATCAGCACTCCGGCGAGCCCGGCGAAACCGACTCCGACCATCGCCCCGACCGCGCTCCCCGCGAGCAGCGCGACCAGCGCCGCCCCAGCGGCCAGCAGGAACGCCCCGATCAAGGGCGTCGCCTTTCGGCTTCTACTCGATGATCGCGTCGCGGAGGGCAATGGCCACCGCGTGGGTGCGGGTGTCGGCCTCGAGCTTGGAGAGGATGTGCCTGACGTGGCTCTTCACCGTCTCCTGGCTGATGAAGAGCTTCCCGGCCACGTCCGCGTTCGACATGCCGTCGGCGAGCAGCTGGAGGATTTCCCGCTCGCGGCCGGTCAGCATGTCCTCGCGCTCCTTCGTCAGGAGTGCGGGCATCAACGCCGGATCGACGTAGGGCTCGCCGGCCGCCACCTTCTCGATCGCGCGGAGGAGCGTCGCGTGCGGCGCCTCCTTGAGGATGTAGCCCTTCGCCCCCGACTCGAGGCTCCGCGAGAGCAGGCTGCGCTCGCTGTACGCGGTGAACATGAGCACGGCCGCGTCGGGCATCGCCTCGATGATCTGCCGCGTCGCCTCGAGCCCGTCCATGCCCGGCATCCGCACGTCCATGATCACGACGTCGGGCCGCCGCCGCTGAGTGAGCGCGACCGCCGTGGCGCCGTCCGCGGCCTCCCCGATCACGCGGATGTGGGGCGAGCGCGAGAGCGACAAGCGGAGGCCCTCGCGGACGACCTCGTGGTCGTCGACGATCAGGCAGGTGATCTCGGGCCCGTTCTCGGAGTCCGCCACAGTGCGGCGATTCTATTCAGACGGCCAGGGCGAGCTGTTCCGGCGCCCTCGGCGGCTCGAGCTTGACGGGCCGGCGGTCGGCGACGCCGTGCTCGCGCCTCAGCTGGGCGACGCGCTCCCGGACGGCGGTCGCCTCAGGGCCTTTGAGGTACGCGCGGCCCGCGTAGAGCTCCTCGTAGACCGGCAGCAGCTCTGGCCAGTCGTCGGCCAGGCAGGACAGGAAGTGCTCGCGCGTCCCCGGCCGCAGGAAGAGGACGTTGCACCAGACGCTGGTCGCGCCCGCCGCCCGCGCGGCCTTCACGACCTCGGCCAGGAGCTCGGGCTTGTCGGAGAGCCCGGGCAGGATCGGCGCCATTCCGACGGACGCCTTGATCCCCGCGTCCACGAGCGTCGTCAAGGCCCGCAGCCGCTGCCGCGGCGGCGCGGTCCCCGGTTCCGTCCGGCGCCAGATCTCGTGGTCGAGCGTCGGCACCGAGAAGGTCACGGCGACGTCGGCGCGGCGGGCAGCCTCCTGGAGGACGTCCACGTCGCGCACGATCAGCGGCCCGCGCGTGATCACGCTGAAGGGGTTGGCCGCCCGTGCCAGCGTCTCGATGCACCTGCGCGTGAGCCGGTAGCGGCCCTCGACCGGCTGATACGGGTCGGTCGCCGCCCCGATCACCACTCCCTCGTACTGCCACGAGGGCCGCGCGAGCTCGCGCCTCAGCACCTCGACGACGTTGACCTTCACCCGGATCGAGGAGCCGTAACGGTCGTCGAACGGGCGGTCGGCGCGCTTCTCGAAGGCCCTGACGTAGCAGAACGTGCACTGGTGGACGCAGCCCATGTAGGGATTGAGCGACCAGCCGAAGCTCATGCCGCGCACGCGGTTGAGCGCCGAGCGGCACGGCTCCTCGCGGTACTCGGCGCGCATGGGCGGGGAGTATAGAACACACGTTCGCCTGCTGGAAAGCGGCGCTATACTCCGCGCGCACCGTGGACGAAGAGCTGCCGCACAGTCCCCGCGCCCCGGAGAGCGGGGCGTGAACATCCTCCTCGGGACAATCGTCGTTCTGCTGATCGTGCTGGCGAACGCGTTCTTCGTCGCGGCCGAGTACTCGCTCGTGACCGCGCGCCGCTCGCGCCTCCAGGAGCTCGCCGCCAACGGGAACCGGCGCGCCAGGATCGCGCTGCGGATCATGGACAGCCCGGTCCGCTTCATCGGCACCGTCCAGCTCGGGATCACCACCTTCTCGATCCTGCTCGGCGCCGTCGGCGAGCCGATCGTCGAGCACTGGATCGACGAGCCCGTGCTCTCGACGACCGTCGCCTTCCTGATCGCGTTCTCGATCGTCACCTACCTGCACGTGACGCTCGGCGAGCTCGTGCCGAAGGCGATCGCGCTGACGAAGAACGAGTCCACCGCGCTGTGGGTGGCGCTCCCGGTCGAGGCCTTCTACCTGGCGACCTATCCACTCGTCTGGTTCCTCCAGATGTCGTCCAACGCGTTCACGCGACTGTTCGGGATCGAGCCGGCGCCCGCGGGCGTCGTGGCCCACACGGCGGAGGAGATCCGGATGATCGTCGCGCAGGCCGAGGATCGCGGCGAGATCGAGGAGGCGGAGGAGGAGATGCTCTACAAGGTCTTCGACTTCGCCGACAAGGAGGCGAGCGAGGTGATGGTGCCGCGGCCGGAGGTGGTCGCCGTCTCGGTCGACCTGCCGCCCGAGGAGGCGCTCGCCGCGCTGCTCGACTCCCCGTACACGCGCTACCCCGCCTACCGCGGCTCGCTCGACGAGATCGTCGGCGTCCTCCACGTGCGCGACCTCTTCTCGGCGCTGCACGACCGGGGGATCGCGCAGGTCAACCTCGAGGAGCTCGCCCGCCCCGCCTTCGTCGTGCCCGAGACGAAGGACCTGGCGGCGCTGCTCGCCGACTTCCGGCGCACGAAGCAGCACATGGCGATCGTGGTCGACGAGTACGGCGCAATGGAGGGCATCGTCACGCTCGAGGACCTGCTCGAGGAGATCGTCGGCGAGATCGAGGACGAGTACGACCTGCCGGACGAGTCGGTCGAGCGGATCGACGACCGGACGATCCGCATCGGGGGCACCTTCCCCATCGACGACTTCAACGAGCAGTTCGCGACGACGCTCCCGGTCGAGGACTACCACACGGTCGCCGGCTTCGTCTTCGGGCAGATCGGGCGCGCGCCCGAGGAGGGCGACAAAGTCGAGTGGGACGGGATCAGCTTCGAGGTGGTCGAAGTGGGCGGCTCGCGCATCGAGCGCCTCCAGGCGGTCTTCGTGCCGCCTCCCGAAGAGCCGCTCGTCGCCGAGGAATGAGGCTCGTCGCGCTGGCGGCGCTCGCGCTGCTCTGCGCGTCGTGCGCCGGTGGTGGAGGTGGGGGGACCACAGCGCCGGCGGTGGCCGCGGACGACCGCTACGTGGTCGGTGTCAGCAGCACGCGGCTCGGCGACGCGTGGCACGAGCAGCTCATCTGCTCGGTGAAGGCCGAGGCGCTTGCCTCGGGGAAGGTGGCGGAGGTGCTCGTGGACGACGTCGTTGCCGGGCCGGAGCGGCAGGCGGCGGGCATCCGCAACCTCGTGACGTCGGGTGCGGACGCCATCGTGCTCGTGGCGTCTGACCCGACCGCGCTCGACGCCGCGATCGCCGAGGCCACGGGGGCAGGCGCGGTCGTCGTCGCGGTCGACCGGCCGGTCACCTCAGAGGACGCGTACGTGGTGATGACCGACCAGATCGCCTACGGGCGGCTCGGGATGGAGTGGCTCTCTCACAGCCTCGGCGGCGCCGGGCAAGTGCTCGTGCTCCGCGAGGAGGGCGACGACGCGCGGCGGCAGGGGATCGCGCTCGGGCTGGCCAGCCTCACCGTCGTCGAGCAGCAGGCGGCTGGGATGGAGCGGCTCGCGGAGCTCGATGTCGCCTTCGACGCGGTCTGGGCGCCCGGCCCCGACTACGCGATCGTCGACGCCCTCGCCGAGCTCGGCCGCTCCGAGGTGCCCGTTGTCGGAACAGACAACAACGAGTTCCTCCGCCAGCTCCGCGACGGCGCCGAGGGCGCGGCAGTCACCGACCCGGCCGCGGTCGGGGGAGTAGGGACCGCGATCGCGCTCGACGTCCTCGAGGGGCTCGACCCGCCCCGGCAGACGCTCCTCACCCCGGAGGTCTGGACCTGGCCCGAGGACCGCGAGGCGATCGAGCGCTACTACGACCCGTCAGCGCCGCCCGCCTTCAGCGCGCTTGCGACCGTCGAGCCGTTCACGCACTACACGCCCGACCAGGTCAGGGCCTGCCAGGCGCCGTGATGTACCCTCGGCTCATGCCCAAACTCCTCGTTGTCGCGATCGCCAGTCTCGCTCTGCTCGCCGCACCAGCGGGCGCCGCGACGCCGACGCTCACGGGCACCGTAGGCCCCGGCTTCACGATCACCCTCACTCTGGGCGGCAAGAAGGTCGCGACGCTGAAGAGAGGCACCTACAGGCTCGTCGTCCGTGACAAGTCGAGCAGCCACGACTTCCGGCTCAAGGGCCCGGGCTTCAACAAGCAGTTCACCAGCCTGAGCTTCGTCGGCACCAGGACGTTCACGATCGTGCTCAAGGCCGGCGCGTGGAGCTATGTGTGCACGCCGCACGTGAGCTCGATGCGCGCCACCTTCAGAGTCACCTAGAAGTCTCGCTCAGGCGGAGAGCGCCGTCCTCGATCTCGCCGCGCAGCAGCACCGGGCGGTCGGTCCAGCGGACACCCTGGGCTTCGCTCCAGTCCACCGCGCCGAGCTCCCCCTCGACCCGGAACGACTCGCCGCCGCACTGGGGCGGGTACGACTCTGCGAGGGCGTCGCACAGGCGGACCTCGCGGCCCGTGTCGACCAGGTAACCGGTGTGGTCGCCGGGGCCGCCGCCGCAGCCGGCGAGGGCGAGGGCGCTAAGCCAGAGCGAGGCGCTCGATGCTGCCGTCGTGGATGCGGAAGGCCGCCAGCTCATCGTGCGCGATGGAGTAGATCAGGAACGGCCGTCCGGGCCAGTCCTCGCGGGCCTTCTGGACGTCCGTCTTCGACGGCTGCGCCCGCGAGGAGACGTGCGAGTGTACGAGGCCGATCTCGTAGCCCTCGTCCTCGAGGAACAGGGTGCCGGGGTCGGCCGGCTTGATCGCGAAGCGGTAGGGGCTGGCGAGCAGGTTCGTGCCGGGCTCGTAGCGGAGCGCGACGCCGTCGCGCGCGACCAGCAGGCCGCAGGCCTCGTTCGGCTCTTCGGCGCGAGCGTGCTCGGCGACGGCGCGGCGCACCTCGGCGGGCACTACCACCAGACCGTGCGCTCCATCGCCCGCCCGATGTCGTCCGCCTCCCAGAAGCCCGCCGAGAGGTACTTCCAGCCGCCGTCGGCGAGCACCGCGACGATGACGCCCTCCTCGAGCTCGTCCGCCAGCTTGCGCGCCACGTGGACGACGGCCCCGGAGGAGACGCCCGCGAAGATCCCCTCCTCGTCGAGCAGCGCGCGCAGGCCGCGGATGGACTCGTCGTTCGAGACCAGCACCTTCCGGTCGAGCTTCGAGACGTCGAGGATCGGCGGCACGTAACCCTCCGCCAGCGAGCGGAGGCCCATCACCGGATCGCCGGGCAGGGGCTCGGCGGCGGCGACCACGACGTCCGGGAAGCTCTCGCGCAGCCGCGCGCCTGCGCCCATCAGCGTCCCGCCCGTGCCGAGGCCCGCGACGAGCACGTCGACCCGGTCGAGCGCGTCGGCGATCTCGGCCCCCGTGCCCTCGTAGTGCGCGCGGGGGTTCGCCTCGTTCGCGTACTGGAACGGCATGAAGTACCGCGGCTCCCGCTCGGCCAGCTCGAGCGCGAGCCGGACGGCGCCGTTCGAGCCCTGCTCGCCCGGGGACTCGACGAGCTCGGCCCCGTAGAGCCGCAGCAGCCGCTTCCGCTCGTCCGTGGCGTTCTCCGGCACCACGCATGTCAGCGGGTAGCCCTTCAGCTTCGCGACGAGGGCGAGGGAGATGCCGGTGTTGCCGCTGGTCGGCTCCAGCAGCGGCCGGCCGGGCTCGAGCTCGCCCGCCGCCTCGGCGGCCCCGATCATGGCCTTCGCAACGCGGTCCTTGATCGAGCCGGTCGGGTTCTGCCCCTCGAGCTTGGCGAGGAGGCGGACGGAAGGCTTGGGCGAGAGCCGCGGCAGCTCGACGAGCGGCGTCGAGCCCACGAGGTCGAGGAGCGTCGGGCCTAGGCTAAGCGCCACCGGCCATCGCCGGCAGGAGGATGACCGTCGCCCCTTCGCGCACCAGCGTCTCCTCGCCGTCGAGCGTGCGCACGTCCTCGCCGTCCACGTAGACGTTCGCGTGCGCGAGCTTGCCCTCGAGCGTGGGGAAGCGAGCCGTCAGGTCGTCGAGCAGGTCGCGCACCGTCTCGCCGGCGGCCGGAACCTCCCGCGCGCCACCCGTCTCCGGGCGCAGCGTCGGCGGGATCCTGATCGTCGTCATGCGGGGACCCCGGTGCCGGCGCAGAACTCGACGTAGTCGACGTACTCGGTGATCGTCGGCGAGTCGCCGCAGACCGGGCAGGTCGGGTCGCGCCGGAGCGTCACCTCGGTGAAGGACGTCTCCAGCGCGTCGAAGAGCAGCAGCCGGCCGACGAGCGAGTCGCCGATCCCGAGCGCGAGCTTCAGCGCTTCGCTCGCCTGGAGCGAGCCGATGATGCCCGGCAGCACTCCCAGCACGCCGCCCTCGGCGCAGCTCGGCGCCAGCTCCGGCGGCGGCGGGGTGGGGAAGAGGCAGCGGTAGCACGGCCCGGCACCCGGCGCGAAGACGGTGACCTGGCCCTCGAAGCGGTAGATCGAGCCGTGCACGACCGGGATCCCGTGCCAGACCGAGGCGTCGTTGACGAGGTAGCGCGTCGGGAAGTTGTCGGCGCCGTCCACGATCACGTCCCAGCCCTCGCCGAGGATCCGGTCGATGTTCTTGGACGTGAGTCGCTCCTCGTAGGTGAGGACGCGGACGTCCGGGTTCAGCCCCTCGAGCGTCCGCCGCGCGGAGGCGACCTTCGGCTGGCCGAGCCGGTCGGTCGCGTGGATCACCTGCCGCTGGAGATTCGACGCGTCGACGACGTCCGCGTCGACGATCCCGATCGTGCCGACGCCGGCCGCGGCGAGGTAGAGCGATGCGGGCGAGCCGAGCCCGCCGGCGCCCACGAGCAGCACGCGAGCGTCGAGCAGCTTCAGCTGTCCTTCTTCGCCGACCTCGGGGATCAGCAGGTGGCGGCTGTAGCGCGCGTGTTGGGCGGGCGCGAGCGTCCGCGGCAGCTGCGTCGGGAACCCGCTGCGCTTCCAGTCGGTGAAGCCGCCGGCGAGGCTGGACACGTTCTCGTAGCCGAGCTCGCCGAGCGCCTTCGCGGCGAACGCGGAGCGCGAGCCGCCGGAGCAGTACACGACCACCGGGCGCCCGCGGTCGGGCAGGGCCCCTTCCACGCGGCTCTCGAGGTTGCCGCGCGGGATCCAGACCGCGCCCGGGATGTGCCCCTCCTCCCACTCGTCGCGCTCGCGCACGTCGAGGAAGAGCGGCTCGTCGGCGCGCGCGGCCGCCTGCGAGGCGGTCACCTCGTCGATCTCGCTCTTCACCTGCTGGAGGAGCTCGCGATACGTTGGCATTACTTTCGAAAGGATAGCTACGGCCCGGGGGCTACCCTCGCCTCCAAACGTGTCTCCCCGGGTCCGTATTCTCGCCGTCGTCTCGGTGGCCGCCGCCGCGGCGGTGGCGATCGCGGTCGGGGCGACGCTGCTCCAGTCCGATCCGCCCGCCGGTCCCGCGCCTCCGAGCGGCGAGCCGCCGCTCGTGCTCGACCTCGGCGCCCGCGACGATGCCGAGGCGCGCGACCTCCGCCGCGCCGAGCAGCTCTACGACGACGGCGACGAGGAGGGCGCGGCGGCGATCTTCGCCCGCTACCGCTCGCTGAACGCGCGCGTCGGGCTCGCGCTGGCGCGCTGGCCGGACGGAACGGTCGAGCGGCTCGAGCAACTCGCCGCCGAGGAGCCCGACAGCGGGCTCGTGCGCCTCAACCTCGGCTTCGCGCTCTTCTGGGCGGGGCGCGAGGAGGAAGCGGTCGAGGAGTGGCGGGCCGTGCGGAGGCTCGACCCCGACTCGCTCGCGGCCGTGCGCGCGGGCGACCTGCTCTTTCCGAGCTTCGCGCGCGGCCTGCCGATCTTCGTGCCCGGCCGTATCGAAGGCGAAGTGGGGCGCCGCCTACTCGCGGGCGTCCGCTTCCAGCAGCTCGGCCGGCCGCTCTCGGCCCGCCGGGAGTACGACGCTGCCGCGCGGCTCGCGCCCGGCGACCCCGCGGCGCTCACCGCCGCCGCCGTCGCCCGCTTCGACAAGGCGAACCCGTCCGCCGCGTTCGCGCGGCTCGGCCCGCTCGCGCAACGGTTCCCGCGCGCGCCGACCGTCCGCTTCCACCTCGGCCTGATGCTGCTCTGGCTGGGCCGCGTCGACGAGGCGAAGGATCAGCTCGCCCGGGCCGGCCGGCTCGACCCGGCCGATCCGCTCGCGCGGGAAGCAAATCGCTTCCTCGCCCGTCTGGAGAGCATCGAGAACGGCTAACAGTGTTAAGGGAACGTTAGGACCTGTGCACGCAAAGATAGGACGAACGGCCCATAGCGGTTTCGCCCAGTCGCGGGCACAGTTCCGTCTTCGTTGAAAGTGTCACGAGGGGGATGAGTGGAAGTCCAAGCGAGTTCCGCGCCCGCGCCGACATTGAGTCTCGGCGAGCTGCTCGACACAGCCGAGGCTAGGACTCTGCTCGAGGCCGGCACGATGGCCGGCACGCTCACGATGGACGAGATCGCGAGCGCGCTCGACGAGCTCGAGGTCGACGTCGCCGTCCTGGACGACTTCTACCTGGCGCTCGACGAGCTCCAGATCGAGGTGCGCGGCAAGGACGTCGTCGCCGACGACGCCGACGTCGAGCCACCCGAGGAGGCGCGCGAGGTCTCGACCGATGCGCTGCACGTCTTCCTCAAGGACATCGGGCGCGTCGACCTGCTGACCCCGGCGCAGGAGGTCGAGCTCGCCAAGCGGATCGAGCGCGGCGATCACGAGGCGAAGCAGGCGATGGTGGAGGCGAATCTGCGGCTGGTCGTGTCGATCGCCAAGCGCTACCGCAATCAGGGCCTGCCGTTCCTCGACCTGATCCAGGAGGGGACGATCGGGCTGGTGCGCGCCGCCGAGAAGTTCGACTACCGCAAGGGCTTCAAGTTCTCCACCTACGCGACCTGGTGGATCCGCCAGGCCGTGGCGCGGGCGCTCGCGGACAAGGGGCGGACGATCCGCATGCCGGTCCACGTGGTGGAGAAGCTGAACAAGATCCTCCGCATCGAGCGGAAGCTCCGCGCCGAGCTGGGCCGCGAGCCGCTGTCGGTCGAGATCGCAACCGAGCTCGACCTGACGATCGCGGAGGTCGACCAGATCCGTTCGAGCGCGCAGACGCCCGTGTCGCTTGAGAAGCCGGTCGGCGACGACGAGGAGTCGGAGTTCGGCCACTTCCTCACCGACGAAACCCAGCCGCTGCCCGACGAGGCCGCCGACACGAATCTGCGCAAGGAAGCTCTCGTCCGGATCCTCGGGTCGCTCTCGCAGCGCGAGCAGCTCGTGCTCCAGATGCGCTACGGGCTCGACGGCCAGACGCCGAAGACGCTCGACGAGGTGGGACGCACGTTCAACGTCACGCGCGAGCGGATCCGGCAGATCGAGAACCAGAGCCTGAAGAAGCTGCGCGCGCTCGCCGAGTCCGTCGCGCTCCGCGACGTCGCCGCCTAACTAGACTCCTCGGCCGTGGATTCCGCCTGGCTCGAGGAGCTGTCCGAGTGGCTGCGCATCCCCAGCCTCAGCGCCGATCCCGCGCATGCGGACGACGTCCGCCGCGCCGGCGAGTGGCTCTGCGAGCGCGTCCGGGCCGCGGGCGGCGAGTGCGAGCTCGTCGACTGGCACGGCCGTCCGCTGGTCGTCGGCGAGATTCGCGCGAGCAACGGCGCCGACAGCGCCCCGACCGTCCTCTGCTACGGGCACTTCGACGTCCAGCCGCCGGCGCCGCTCGACCTCTGGGAGTCGCCGCCGTTCGAGCCGGAGGTGCGCGGCGAGTGGCTCTACGCGCGCGGCGTGGCGGACGACAAGGGCCAGCTCTACCTGCTCCTGAAGGCGGCCTCGCTGCTCGCGGCCGAGGGCGCCCTGCCGGTGAACCTCCGTTTCGCCTGCGACGGAGAGGAGGAGATCGGCGGTCACTCCATCGTCGAGTTCCTCGACGACGACGCCCGGGGCGCCGACGCCTGCGTCATCTTCGACGCGGACATGATCGCCCGCGGCCGGCCGACGTTCTACGTCGCCACCCGCGGCCTCTGCTACTTCCACGTCCGCGTGCGCACCGGGACGCGCGACCTCCACTCCGGGATGTACGGCGGCGCGGCGCTGAACGCGATCCACGCGCTGGCCGGCGCGCTCTCCGCGGTTCAGGCGGTGGACGGCCGGCTGCCCGAGCCGCTGCGCGAGGGCATCGCGCCGCTGACCGACGAGGAGCGGGCGGCGTGGGCCGATCTGCCGCGTGGCGAAGACGAGCTCGAGAGCCAGGGCGCGCGCCCGCTCGACCAGAAGGCGGCCGAGGAGTTCTGGCTCCGCACGGGTTCCGAGCCGGCCGTGGACGTGAACGGGATCGAAGGCGGCTCGCCGCAACTCCAGAAGACCGTGCTCCCCGTGAGCGCGGAGGCGAACGTCTCGATCCGCCTCGCCCCGGGGCAGGACCCCGAGACGATCGCGGCGACGTTCCAGAGGCTGGTGCGCGAAGCGGCGCCGGAGGGCGCCGAGGTCGAGGTCGAGCTGCTCTCGTCGAGCGACCCGGGGCTGGTCGACCCCAAGACACCCGCCATCCAGCTCGCGCAGGACGCCTTCGAGCGCGCAATCGGCACGCGGCCGCTGCTCCTGCGGTCGGGCGGGACGCTGCCGATCGTCGCGGCGCTGGCCCGCAAGGGCATCCCGACCGTGATCAGCGGCTTCGCGCTCCCGGAGTCGAACGTGCACTCGCCCAACGAGCGCCTGCTCGTCGAGCACATCCCCCTCGGCGTGGACGCGGCTCGCGAGCTGTTCGTCAGCTGGCGAGCGTTGGCGTAACGCTCCGAAGCCAGTCGCGGCCGAACTCGCGCATCGCGTCGATGCAGGGCAGGAGTGCCTCGCCCTTCTGGGTCAGCTCGTACTCGACCCGCGGGGGGCGCTGCGCGTAGCTGTGGCGGACGAGGATGCCCTCGTGCTCGAGGGCGCGCAGGCGCTCCGACAGCGTCCGCGGGCTGATGCCGGCGCACGAGTGCTCGAGCTCGGAGAACCGCCGCGGCCCCTCCGAGAGGTCGTGGACGATCAGCGCCGTCCACTTCGTCCCCAGGATCTCGGCGCAGGCGGCGACTGAGCAGGACGCGGTGTCGTGGATGGGCCGCATCGTGCGCATCGGCACGCGGATAGTACTCCGCGGGTCGATAGTGACCCCGAGTGCTCTCGTTGCTGAAGGCGGCGCAAGCGTGAGCTTGCGCCGCCCCGCGTCTGGTCCGCGCGGTCAGGCTTGACAGCGGCCGCTCACGCGAAGCCTGGGCGGTCGCGGAAGGGACTTCGGCGCTGGCACACCGAGCTCTGCCGGTCGCCGAAGCCCGATTCACTCGGGCGAGAGGCGAAGAGCCAGCCGCCCAGGGGAAGGAGCGCAGGAAGGGGGCCTCGCGGGGGAAACCACGC
>JBBDWU010000024.1:62778-67684 GCA_040902725.1 Gaiellaceae bacterium
CCCCCCCCCCCCCCCCCCCCCCCCCCCCCCCCCCCCCCCCCCCCCCCCTCTTACCAGGGTGGCGGATTCCAGACCCAGCGGCCGCCGACCATGGTGGCGACCACCTCGGCGCCCGCGACGTCCTCCAGCGGATCGCGGTCGAGCACGACCAGGTCGGCGAGGTAGCCGGGGAGGAGCTTGCCGCGGCGCCGCTCGTCCCCCGCCAGCACCGCCGGGTTGACGCAGGTCGCGACCAGCGCTTCCTCGACGGTCAGCGCCTGCTCGGGATGCCAGTCGCGGAGCGCCGCCGCGCGGATGCCCGCCAGCGGGTCGAGCTCCTCGATCGGCGCGTCGGAGCCGTTCGCGACCAGCGCGCCCGAGTCCCACAGCCAGCGGTACGCATAGGCGCGGTGCGTCATCCCGGCCCAGAGCCGGTCGGCGAGGTCGCGGTCGGACGGGGCATGGCTGAACTGCACCGAGGCCGCGACGCCCAGCGCGGCGAAGCGCGGCACGTCCTCCTCCGCCAGCAGCTGGGCGTGCTCGATCCGCGGGCGCAGCCCGCGCGGCTGCCACTCGCCGCGGGTGCGCTCGAAGGCGTCGAGCGCCTCGCGGTTGGCGAGGTCGCCGATCGCGTGGACGGCGACGGGCCAGCCGGCGGCCGCGGCGCGCGTGACGATCTCCGCGAGCTCCTCGCCGCTCGTGATCTCGATCCCGGAGCCGTCCAGCAGCCTCGCCGTGCTCGACCCCAGCGTCCCGTCCATGAACGCCTTCAGGTAGCCGAGCCGCAGGCGATCGTCGCCGAGCCCGGAGACGAGGCCGAGGCGCGCCAGCTCGTCGACGCGCGCGTGGGGCAGCGACTGCCAGACGCGAAGCGTCAGCGCGCCCTCGGCGTGGAGCTGCTGGAAGAAGCCGAGCGCACCGATCCAGCCGTCCTTGTCGTGGATCGCGGTGACGCCTCGCGACGCCGCGACCTTCAGCCCCTCGCGCATCGCGTCGACGTACTCGTCGTCGGCGGTCTCCACGTAGGCGTCGCGGAAGTGCCACGCGGACTCCTCGCGTAGCACCCCCGCCTCGAGGTCGACGACTCCGCCGGGCACCTCCAGGTCGCCGTCCGCGCGCGCAAGCGCGGCCGAGTTGATCCACAGCGAGTGCGAGTCGCGCGCGAGCAGCGCGGTGGGGACGTCGCCGGTGACGGCGTCGAGTGCCTGCCGGGTCGTCTCGATGTCGCGCCAGCCGCGGCCCCGCAGCCAGCCACCCTTGTGGCGGCTGACCGCGCCGCGGACGAGCTCCAGCGCCTGCTCGAGCGTCTCGGCATCCTCCAGGCGCAGCTCGCTCCGCGCGAGCGCCCAGGTGGGGAAGTGGACGTGCGCGTCGGTGAAGCCTGGGACGACGCAGCGGCCGCCGAGGTCGACGACGTCGGGGGTCGCGAGCGCGGTCTCATGCGTGCCGACGGCCCCGGCCACGCGCTCGCCGGCGATCGCGAGCGCCGCGGCGACGGGCAGGCTCGGGTCGAGCGTCCGGATCGTCCCGTTCTCGAGGATCACGCTGCGAGACTCTAGAGATGCGCCGAGTCGCGAACTTCGTCCTGGTCGGCGCGGTCGCGGCCGTGGCCGTTGCGGCCGCGGTCGACTCGCTGAGGGATGACCCCAAGCCCGTCCCGGCCGAGGTGCGCGGCGAGCTGATCTACAGCGACGCCGACTGCCGTCGCCACGGGATCCGGCTTCCCGGCCTTGCCCGGCGCGACTTCCTCACCTTGGGGTGCGCCGTCTTCAGTCGCGCCGACAATCTCGGAGTTCGGGACGGCGAGGTCTCGTGGTTCGCGTACCCCGTGCCAGGGGGCAGCACGACGCTGCTGCGCCGCTACGAGGTACCCGAGGAACGGCGCGTGATCGAGGTCGCCTGGCTCCAGGGCAGGCGCTTCGCGGCCGTGCTCTCCCCGGGCGAGCTGCTGACCGTCTGGGAGGGGAACCTTCAGGTGCTCGGGCTCGGACGCGGCGCCTTCGACGGGCTGCGCGCGAGCACGCGCGGCCGCTACTTCGCCGTGCGGGACCACGGCGCCCTGCGCGTGTTCGACCGAGAGGGCCGGGAGCTCGACCTGCCCGCCGGCCACGCGATCGCCTGGTCGCCCGCCGAGCGCTATGCCGCTATCGCGACCGGCGACGAGGTGCTGATCGTGCCTGCGGAGGGCGGCGAGCCGCTCGCCCGCCTTTCCGTCCGCGCGCGCGACCTCGACTGGCGCCGGGAGCCTTAACCGAATCCTTATCCGGTTCTCAGGGACCGGCAGTACTGTGCGGCCGGTATGCGGCCCCCCCGCATCCTCCTGGCGCTCGCTGCGCTTTCGCTCGTCTTCGCCACCTCGGCGGCGGCCGAGATCGTCCACGGCCAGGACGCCCAGGGGCGCACGATCACGTACGACGTCGACGTGCCCGGGGCCGACGTCGCCTGGTACACGAGCGTGCTCAGCGGAGCGCTGCACGGCGACGAGATCGCCGAGGTGACCATTCGGATCGTTTCCAACTCCCAGGTGACGGAGATCTGCGGCGGCGGCGCGGCCGCCTGCTATTCGGGCGGCTTCCGCGGCGCGACCATCGTCGTCCCGGCCGGGAAGAGCGACACGATCGCGGCGATCGTCCTGCACGAGTACGGCCACCACATCGACGCGAACAGCTCCGTAAGCGGGCTGCGCGAGCCGAACGGGACCCCCCGCTGGTGGGCCGCCCGCGGCATCGCCGCGCTGGTGGAGTCGGGCGAGGTGGCGCGCGACTACCGGCTCGGCTGGGATCGCTCGATCGGCGAGATCTTCGCCGAGGACTACGTCCAGGCGCACATGACCGCGCCGTTCAAGATCCGCTGGCTGTCCGTGCCGAGCGTCGACATCCTCGACGCGATTCGGCTCGACCTCGCCGGCGCGCCCGCGCCCGAGGCGCCCCCGGAGGCCGCGGAGCCGCAGCGCGCGCCGCTCGTCGTCACGCGCAGCGGGAGGCTCCGGCCCGGCCAGAGCCGCGAGCTGCCGTTTACGCTGCTCGGCCCGGGCCGCCGTGTCACCTTCACCGGGACCGCCGCCGGCCGCGTTCGGCTCCAGGTCGTCTGCGACGGCGCCGTGGTCGCACGCACGACCCTCTCGCGCACCAAGCGGACGGGGACGCTCGACCGTGCCGGCCTCGGCCCCGCGGAGTGCACGGCCAGGGCGACCAACCTCGCCAAGACCGCCCAGCGCTTCTCGATCCGCCTCAGGCTCGCCGTCGAGAGTTAGCCTCTAGGGCGTGACGGAGCACCACGCCGGGCGGCTCTTCGACCACGTCCACATCCGCGTCCGCGACCTCGAGGCGTCGAAGCGCTTCTACAAGGCCGTGCTCGGGGCGCTCGGGCTCGAGCTGACGTGGGAGGGGGACGGCAGCTTCTCCGTCGACGAGCTCTACGTCTCCGACGACGCGGAGCCCACCGGCATCGTCCACCTCGCCTTCCAGGCCGCCGACGAGGACGCCGTCCGCCGCTTTCACGAGGCGGCGCTCGCGAACGGCGGGAAGGACAACGGCGGCGCCGGCGAGCGCGCCTACTACCACCCCGGCTACTTCAGCGCCTACGCGTTCGACCCGGACGGGAACAACGTCGAGGCCGTGTGCCACGGCCCGGCCCGGCGGTCGGCGAGCTCCGTGATAATCGAGACCGGATAATGCCCTGGGACGCGCTCACCGAGGAGCAGCGTGAGATCCGCGAGCTCGTCCGGACGCTGACGCGCGAGCGGATCGCGCCGCGCGCGGCGGAGATCGACGCGTCGCACGAGTTCCCCTGGGACGTGGTCGAGCTCTTCCGCGAGCACGAGCTCTTCGGCCTCCTCTACGAGGAGGAGCACGGCGGCTCCGGCACCGGGGCGCTGCTCGCGCTCGTGGCGGTCGAGGAGGTGGCCAAGGTCTGCGCGACCAGCGCGCTCATCTTGGCCGTCCAGGAGCTCGGCTCGCTCGGCCTCAAGCTCGCCGGCAGCGACGAGCAGAAGCAGCGCTACCTGCCGCGGTTCGCGTCGGGGGAGTGGCTCTGCGCGTACGCGCTCACGGAGGCCGGTTCCGGCTCCGACTCCGCCGCGATGCGCACCACGGCGCGCCGGGACGGCGACGCCTACGTCCTCGACGGCTCCAAGCGCTTCATCACCAACGCCGGCGTCGCCAACCTCTACACCGTCTTCGCCAAGACCGACCCCGACGCCGGCCACGCCGGCATCTCGGCCTTCGTCGTCGAGTCCGACACGCCCGGCTTCGAGGTCGCGCGGCTCGAGCCGAAGATGGGCATCTCCGGCTCGACCACCGGCGAGCTCGTCTTCGACGGTGCCCGCGTCCCCGCCGAGAACCTGCTCGGCGAGGAGGGCGACGGCTTCAAGATCGCGATGCGGATCCTCGACCGCTCGCGCCCCGGCGTCGCCGCGCAGGGCCTCGGCCTCGCCCAGGGCGCGACCGACTACGCGCTCGAGTACGCGCGCTCGCGCGAGACCTTCGGCCGCCCGATCGCCGAGCACCAGCTGATCCAGGCCAAGCTCGCGGACATGGAGACCGCGTGCCAGGCCGCCCGCGGCCTCCTCTACACGTTCGGGCAGATGGTCGACGAGGGCGTCGAGGGCCCGGAGCTGACGAAGGCGTCGGCCATGGCCAAGCTGTTCTGCACGGACACGGCCATGTGGGTCACGACCGAGGCCGTCCAGATCCTCGGCGGCTACGGCTACATCAAGGAGTACCCGCTCGAGCGGATGATGAGGGACGCGAAGATCACGCAGATCTACGAGGGTACGAACGAGATCCAGCGCCTCGTGATCGCGCGCGAGATGCTGCACGAGAGCCGCGCGTTCCTGCTCGCCGGTGTGAGCTAAGGCGCCGCTTGCGGCGCCGACCACCAGGACGGGGGGGGGGGGGGGGGGGGGGGGGGGGGGGGGGGGGGGGGG
>JBBDWU010000024.1:67694-111883 GCA_040902725.1 Gaiellaceae bacterium
CCCCCGACCACCAGGACGCGCGGGCTCCGCCCGCGCGTCCGTCGAAAATGACCGGTCGACCCGCTCGTACGCCGACCGGACCGTTCTAGCTAGCCCTCGATGTTCCCGCAGGACGTGTAGGTCCCTGCGTCCTCGTCCGACATGTGCAGGTTGATGGCGAACTCGCCGTCGGTCAGCGAGTCGAGGGAGGCGTCGACCGTCGTCTCCGAGTGGCCGTCCGTGACGTTGAGCAGGCCGTGGGTCGGCGTGGGGTCGAGGTTGTCGCACGTGCCGGCATGGATGTGCGCGGGCTGGGAGGGCGAGACCGGGTCCGAGACCTCGACGACCACGAGCGTCTGTGCGCCTTCGGGCGTGAGGGTCGCGGTGCCGGTCTGGCCGGAGCTGTTCAGCTCGGCCAGCTCGACGGTCACGGCGCCCTCGCCGGCCTCTCCTTCGTCTTCGTCGTCGCCGCCGCAACCGGCGGCGAGGGTGAGCACGAGCAGGGCTGTGAACAGGAGTCTGGTCATACCCTCTCCTTCGCGGCCGGGGGGAAATCGGATTTGAAGCGGGCGGTCGTGATCGGCTCGGGCCCGAACGGGCTGACCGCTGCGCGCGTGCTCGCCAGGGCCGGGCTGGAGGTCGTCGTCCACGAGGCGGCCGACGAGCTCGGTGGCGGCTGCCGGACGACGGAGCTGACGCTGCCTGGCTTCCGGCACGACGTCTGCTCGGCGATCCACCCGCTCGCGGCCGTCTCGCCCGCCTTCCGCGAGCTCGGGCTCGAGCTCGACTGGGTCGAACCGCCGGTCGAGGTCGCGCACCCGTTCGACGACGGGACGGCGGCCGCGGTCGTGCGCTCGCCCGAGGAGACGGCGGCTGGGCTCGGACCCGACGGCCCGGCGTACCTCGAGCTACTGGGTCCCTATCTGCGGGCGTGGCCGGCCCTCGCCGCGCTGCGCCGGCCTCGGCTGGGCCCGCGGGCGCTGCTCGCCGGGCTCGCTTCCGCGCACGCGCTGGCCGGGTCGCGCTTCCAGACCGAGCGCGCCCGCGCGCTCTTCGCCGGCGCCGCCGCCCACTCGATGCTCCCGCTCGAGCGGCGGCCGAGCGGCGGCTTCGGAATCGCCCTGCTCCTGCTCGCGCACGTGGCGGGGTGGCCGTTCCCGCGCGGCGGCGCGAGCGCGATCGCAGCCGCGCTCGCCGCAGGGCTCGAAGTGCACACCGGCAGCCCCGTCGACGAGCTGCCCCGCGCGGACGTCGTCGTCGCCGACGTGATGCCGCGCGAGCTCGTCCGCATCGCCCGGGGACAGCTCCCGGCACGCTACGAGAGCGCGCTCGGCCGCTACCGCCACGGGCCGGGCGCCTTTAAGCTCGACTGGGCGCTGGCAGGCCCGATCCCGTGGAGCGCGGAGGAATGCCGCCGCGCCGGCACGGTCCACCTCGGGGGCACGCTCGCCGAGATCGCCGCCTCCGAGTCGCGCCCAGGCGGCGACCGGCCCTTCGTCCTGCTCGCCCAGCAATCGCTCTTCGACCCGACGCGCGCTCCCGAGGGCAAGCACGCGGCGTGGGCCTACTGCCACGTCCCGAACGGCTCGGCCGTGGACCTGACCGACACGATCGAGGCGCAGGTCGAGCGCTTCGCCCCCGGCTTCCGCGAGCTGATCCTCGCCCGCTCCGCGCTCGGGCCGGCCGCGCTCGAGGCGCACAACCGCAACCTCGTCGGCGGCGACCTGAACGGCGGCCTCATGGACCTGCGGCAGCTCTACTTCCGGCCGGTGCGCCGGCTGAACCCGTATCGGACGCCGCTGCGGGGCGTCTACCTCTGCTCGTCCGCCACCCCGCCGGGCGGCGGCGTCCACGGCCTCTGCGGCTACTGGGCGGCGAAGGCGGCGCTGCGCGACCTCTCGACTTAGTGGCTCAGAGCCACAAAGAGTCCCTTGCGGACAGTCTTCGGTACGGGCGCAAGCGCGTGCCGTGGGTTAGTGGCTCAGAGCCACTAACTGTTCTCGCTTGACAAGCCGTACACGGTCTGAGAGATTGCGCTGGTCAAGTCCTGCGGGCCTTCGGGTTCGCGGGACTTGGCATTTTCTGGGCCCGTTTCACGAGCGCGACCGCGGCGAGCCCGAAAACGAACTCCGCCGCGTAGACGGCGACAGCCACTCGCGAGGGCGGCAGGGGATCCGGCCCCGCGACCGCGACCAGCACTTGCACGACCGGCTCCGTCAGCAGTAGCGCAGCTCTGAGGCCCCGTCTCCCTGGACCAACGCGGCCAGCAGTCCGAAGGCGAACGCCGCGACCAGCACCCGAGCGATCACGGCCGCAAGGGAGCTACGCGCCGGCTCTCAGCTTCGCCTTGTACTCGCGCTTCGCAGCCTGGTAGGAGGCAAGGGCCTCGGCGGAGTCGACGTCCCCCAGCGTCGGGTGCGACGGGACGAGCGCCTGGGCCTGCGCAACGCCGAAGCGCTTGGCGAGGACGGAGCCGAGCGCCTTCACCTTCATCTCGCCGAAGCCGGGCAGACCGGCGATGCGGCGGCGCAGGTCGTCCGCGTCGGCCGCCTCGCCCCAAACGCGGGAGGCGTCGCCGCCGTACTCGTCCACGACCACCTGCGCGAGCTCGCGGACGCGCCGGGCCATCGCGCCCGGGAAGCGGTGGATCGCGGGCTTCTGCGTGAAGGCGTCTTCGAGATCGAGCCGGGCCAGCCGCTCCGCGGCGAGCGTCCCCGTCCGCTCGAGGATCGCTTTCGGCCCCGAGAACGCCTTCTGCACGGGCACCTGCTGGTCGAGCGCGAAGCCGATCAGCAACGCGAAGGGGTCGCGGGCGAGCAGCTCGTTCGCCTCGGCGTCGTCGGTGAAGTAGAGCGCCTCGGGCACGGTGTCATCCTATGCCGGTGGTTCCGGCCTGGATCGCGGAGCGGGTGCCGGCGGAGAGCTGGGAGCCGGTCACCGGCGGGTACACGCGCGCGTCGAGGTTCCGCGCGCGCTTCGCGGACGGCTCGAGCGCCTTCGTGAAAGCCGCGGACGACGATCTCGTGCTGCGCATGCTGCGGAGAGAGATCACCGTGTACGAGTCCGTCGCCGGCGGCTTCCTCCCGCGCGTGCTCGAGGCCGCCGACGAAGGCTCACGCGCGTACCTCGTGCTCGAGGATCTCGGCGAGGCCCACTGGCCGCCGCCGTACCCGCCCGACACGCGACCGCTGCTGGCCGCGCTCGAGGAGGTCGCGGCTGCGCCGCCGCCGCCGCCGCTGCCTCGGCTGCGGGAGCCGGAGCGGGGCGCCTGGGCCGCGGTCGCGGAGGATCCCGAGCCGCTGCTCCGCCTCGGCGTCTGCTCGCGCGACTGGCTCGAGGCGGCGGTCGAGCAACTCGCCGTCGCGGAAGCGTCCGTCCCTTACGCCGGTGAAGAGCTCGTCCACTACGACGTGTGGAGCGGCAACCTCTGCTTCGCCGAGCGCGGCGTCGTCCTCGTCGACTGGTCGGAGGCGCGCATCGGCAACGGCCGGCTCGACGTCGCCCTCGCGCTGCTCAGCATTCGCGCCGAAGGCGGCCGGCCGCCCGAGCTGGAGACTCCCGACGAGGCCGGCCTCGCCGCCTACGCCGCGGGGGTCGCCGCCTCCGGCGCGACGGCGCCGCTGCCGGACTGGGCCGCGCACGACGCGACGCTGCGGGAGGACCAGCGCGGCGACCTCGTCCACGCGCTCCGCTGGGCGGCGGGCACGCTCGGAATCTCCCCGCCGGCCTCCGGCTAGTCTCCAGCGAGTGGATCCGCTCGCCCACTTCGGCCCCGAAACACGCGCCTGGTTCGAGCAGGCGTTCGAGCACGCGACGCCCGCCCAGGAGCTCGGCTGGCCCGCTATCGCGACCGGCGAGCACGTCCTCATCCAGGCCCCGACCGGCTCCGGCAAGACGCTCGCGGCGTTCCTGCACGGCATCGACCGGCTCAGCTCGGAGCCCGGCGCCGGCCTCCGCCTCCTCTACGTCTCGCCGCTGAAGGCGCTCAACTACGACATCGAGCGCAACCTGCGCGGCCCGCTCGCCGGCCTCCGCTCACAGCTCACGGTCGCCGTCCGCACGGGCGACACGCCGCAGCGCGAGCGCCAGGCGATGCTCCGCAACCCGCCCGACATCCTCATCACCACTCCCGAGTCGCTCTTCCTGCTGCTCACGTCCCAGGGGCGGGAGCTGCTGAAGAGCGTCCGCACGCTCATCCTCGACGAGGTGCACGCGGTCGCGGGCACGAAGCGCGGCTCGCACCTGGCGCTGTCGGTCGAGCGGCTCGACCGCCTGGTCCCCGAGCCCGTCCAGCGGATCGGCCTCTCGGCGACCCAGCGACCGCTCGAGGAGATCGGACGGTTCGTCTCGGGCGGCCGGCCGATCCGGCTCGTCGACGCGGGCACGCGCAAGGAGCTCGACCTCCAGGTCGTCGTGCCGCTCGAGGACATGCGCGAGCCGGGGCAGATCGGGGAGGACGAGAGCCGCGGCCCGTCGATCTGGCCGTCGATCTACCCCGAGCTGCTGCGCCTGGTCGAGCAGCACCGCTCCACGATCGTCTTCGTCAACAACCGCCGCCTCGCCGAGCGGCTCGCGCTGCGGCTCAACGAGCTCGCGGAGAGGGAAATCGCGCGCGCGCACCACGGCTCGCTCGCCCGCGAGCAGCGGCTCGAGGTGGAGGAGCTGCTGAAGCGCGGCGAGATCCCATGCCTCGTCGCCACCTCGTCGCTCGAGCTCGGCATCGACATGGGCGCCGTCGACCTCGTGATCCAGGTCGAGTCGCCCAAGTCGGTCGCGCGCGGCCTCCAGCGGATCGGCCGCGCCGGCCACGAGCTCGGCGCGGTGTCGAAGGGCCGCATCTTCCCCAAGTACCGCTCCGACCTGCTCGAGTCGGCCGTCGTCGCGAAGCGGATGCGCGAGGGGCTCATCGAGGAGACGGTCGTGCCGCGCAACCCGCTCGACGTCCTCGCCCAGCAGATCGTCGCGATCTCCGCCGACGAGGAGATCACGGTCGACGAGCTGCACGACCTTGTGCGGCGCGCGTGGCCGTTCAGCGATCTCCCGCGCACCCAGCTCGAGAACGTGCTCGACATGCTCGCCGGCCGCTATCCCTCCGACGAGTTCTCGGAGCTGCGGCCGCGGATCGTCTGGGACCGCACCGGCGGCGTCATCCGCGGACGCGACGGCGTCCGCCGGCTGGCGGTCACGAACGCGGGCACGATCCCCGACCGCGGCCTCTACGGCGTCCACCTGGTCGGCGGTGGCGGGCGCGTCGGCGAGCTCGACGAGGAGATGGTCTACGAGGCGCGCGCCGGCCAGACCTTCCTGCTCGGCGCGTCGACCTGGCGGATCGAGGAGATCACGCGCGATCGCGTGCTCGTCTCGCCCGCGCCGGGCGTGCCGGGCGCGGTGCCGTTCTGGAAGGGAGAGGGGGTGGGGCGGCCGTACGAGCTCGGCCGCGCGATCGGCGAGGCGTCGCGGGAGCTCGTCAGTGCCACCGAGGAGTACGTGCGCGCCGAGTACCTGCTCGACGAGCTCGCCGCCCGCAACCTGCTCGTCTTCCTCCGCGAGCAGCAGCAGGCGACCGGGGCGCTCCCCTCCGACCGCACCGTCGTCGTCGAGCGCTTCCGCGACGAGATCGGCGACTGGCGAATGTGCATCCTCACCCCCTTCGGAGCGCGAGTTCACGCGCCCTGGGCGATGGCGCTCCAGGCGCGCCTGCGCGACTCGCTCGGGATCGAGGTGCAGTCGATCTGGTCGGACGACGGCATCGCGCTGCACCTCCCCGACGCCGACGCGCCGCCGCCGCTCGACGACATCCTGGTGGGGCCGGAGGAGATCGAAGACCTCGTCGTTGCCGAAGTGGGCAACACTGCGCTCTTCGGCGCCCGCTTCCGCGAGAACGCCGCGCGGGCGCTGCTGATCCCGCGTCGCCGGCCCGGCGAGCGGACGCCGCTCTGGCAGCAGCGGCTCAAGTCGCAGGCCCTGCTGCAGGTGGCGCGGCGTTATCCCGCGTTCCCGATCGTCCTCGAGACCTACCGCGAGTGCCTCCAGGACGTCTTCGACCTGCCGGCGCTGAAGGACGTGCTCGCGGGCCTCAAGTCGCGGAAGCTCGACCTGGTCGAGGTCGAGACCCCGTCGGCCTCGCCCTTTTCGGCCTCGCTGCTCTTCGACTACGTCGCCACGTACATGTACGAGGACGACACGCCGCCGGCCGAGCGGCGAGCGCAGGCGCTCTCGCTCGACCGCGACCTGTTGCGCGAGTTGCTCGGCCAGGAGGAGCTGCGCGACCTGCTCGACCCCGCGGCGATCGCGGAGGTCGAGTCGCGCCTGCTGCCCACGCCGCGCACCGAGGACGAGCTCCACGACCTCCTGCGGAGAACCGGCCACGCCTTCGACTACGACGCCGAGCTCGGCGAGAAGCTGCTCGACGAGCGGCGCGCGATCCCGGTCCGCATCGGCGGCCGCACGGCGATCGCCGCCGCCGAGGACGCCGGCCGCTACCGCGACGCGCTCGGCGCGATGCCGCCCGGCGGGCTGCCGGAGACGTTCCTCGAGAGCAGCGAGCAGCCGCTCGAGTCGCTCGTCCTCCGCTTCGCCCGCACCCGGGGGCCGTTCACGACCGCGCAGGCGAACGAGCACTTCGGGCGGGACGTCGAGCCGGTGCTGCGCGAGCTCGAAGCGCAGGACAAGCTCGTCCGCGGCGAGCTCAGGCCCGGCGGCACCGAGCGCGAGTGGTGCGACCCCGATGTCCTCCGCCGCCTGCGGCGCGCCTCGCTCGCGGCGCTGCGCAAGGAGGTCGAGCCGACCGAGCAGGCCGCGCTCGCGCGCTTCCTCCCGCACTGGCACGGGATCGACCGCGGCGGCACGCTGCGCGAGGCGCTCGTGCCGCTCCAGGGGCTCGCGCTGCCGGTCTCGCTCTGGGAGTCCGACGTGCTGCCGCGCCGCGTCCGCAACTACCAGCCCGCGCAGCTCGACGCGCTGTGCGCCTCGGGCGAGGTCGTCTGGGTCGGCGCGGGCCTCGACCGCGTCGCGCTCTTCTTCCGCGAGGACGCGCCCGCGCTCGGCCGGCCGCCCGCGCAGCCCGCGCCGGAGGGCGAGGCGCACGAGCGCATCCGGCTGGCCCTCGGCCGCTCGGCCCTCTTCTGGCACGACCTGCTCGCGGAGACGGGCCTCGAACCGGAGCCCGCGCTGGCGATGCTGTGGGATCTCGTCTGGGCGGGCGAGGTCACGAACGACGCCTGGACGCCGCTCCGCGCGGAGCGCCGCTACGGCGTCCCGCGCCAGGACCGCCGCCGGCCCCGCCGCTTCGACCGGCGGCGCGCGGCCACCATCACCGCGACGCAGGGACGGTGGACCCTCACCGGGCGCCTCTTCGCCGGCGAGACCGACCGGCGCGCGCTCGCCGAGCTGCTGCTCGAGCGCCACGGGATCGTCACGCGCGACTCGGTGCGCGCCGAGGGCATCCCCGGCGGCTACAGCGCGGTCTACGGCGAGCTGAAGGCGCTCGAGACGCTCGGGGTCTGCCGCCGCGGCTACTTCGTCGAGGGGCTCGGCGGAGCCCAGTTCGCGCTGGGCGGAGCCGTCGAGCGGCTGCGCGAGCTTCGGCCCCGGGACGACGACGAGGAGCGCGAGGCGCTCGTGCTCGCCGCGCCCGACCCGGCCCAGCCCTACGGCGCCGCCCTGCCGTGGCCGAAGCGGGCCGGGGCGCGGGCCGCGCGCGTCGCGGGCGCGCTCGTCGTGCTCCTCGGCGGCGAGCCGGCGCTCTTCGTGGAGCGGGGCGGACGCTCGGTCGTGCCGCTGCGCGATCCCGACGAGGAGTGGCTGCGCCCCGCGGTCGCCGCGCTCGTCGACCACGTCAAGCGCGGCGGCGCGAAGCGGCTCGCGATCGAGCGCTTCGACGGGGAGGCGGTGGTCGACACCGACCTGATGCCGCTCCTGCTCGAGGCCGGCTTCCTCGCTGGGCCGCGTCGCGCCGTGCTCAGATCGTGACCCTCGTCTGCGGAGTGGACGTCGGTTCGTTCCAGACGCCCGCCTATGTCGCGTGGTTGGACGGGCTTGTTTTTGAGAGCGAGGCCTATCTTCCGTCGGCGGAGCAGCCGTTGCCGCGGCGATATGAGCCGACGGCATATGCACTCGACGCTCCGCAGAGTCTCCCTCGGCTCGGTCGGTCGCGACGGTCGGCAGACGTCGGGGCGAAAACCCCCACGAGCGTTCTCCCCACCAGCCGGGCGGGGATTGCGGCAATGCCGATCTACCGCCAGTTCGTCGAGGCAGGAGTGGAGATCTTCTGGAGCGCGCAACGGAGCGGCCTCGGAGCCGTGCCCGGGCTTGGCGGTTCCGGCCCGGTGCTTCTGGAAACGTATCCCCGATTCGTCATTCGGAGCCTGTGGCCAGATCTCCGGCCCATCCCCTCGAAGCGGAAGGCTTCGCGCGATTACATTGACGCGCTCTGGCCTCGGATTCGTGACTTGGGCCTCTCTGGGCCCGAGCCACGTCGTCACGACGAGATCGACGCTCTTCTCTGCGCTCTCGCAGCGAAGGCATGGACCGAGGATCAAGCGGTTCTCGTCGGTGAGCCTCCTGAACTCGACGAAGACGAGGGTGTCCTGCGCGAGGGATTCATCGTCTGCCCTCGTGGGCCTCATTAGGCATGCCCGAGGGCGATTCGCTCCACCGCGCCGCGCGCAGCCTCGCCGTGCTCGTCGGCCAGCGGGTCGCCGCCGAGAGCCCGCATCCGCGCGCGCAGCTGACCGGCGTCGCGCCGGGGATCGACGGCAAGCGGCTCGAAGCGGTCGAGGCGGTCGGCAAGAACCTCCTCCTCCGGTTCGAGGGCGGCGTGACGGTGCGCAGCCATCTGCGGATGAACGGCCGCTGGCGGGTCGAACGGGCGGGCGCGCCGCGCAGCGGCCGCCCCTGGCTGGTGCTCCGCGGCGCCGAGCACGAGGGCGTGCTCTGGAACGGGCCCGTGCTCGAGCTCGTCGCGCGCGCGCCGAAGGTGGGGCCGGACGTGCTGACCGACGATCTCTCAGGAGTCCGGCTGCGCGGCCCGATCGGCGAGGCGCTCCTCGACCAGCGGCAGGTTTCGGGGATCGGGAACCTCTGGCGGGCCGAGGCGCTGTGGCACGCAGGCGTCTCGCCCTGGGCTCACGCCGAGGACGTCGACCAGCAGGCCGTGCTCGCCCACGCCCGCCGCCTGATGAGCGCGCCGCGCGGGCCGCGGGCCGTCTATCGCCGCCCCGGCCGGCCCTGCCGGCGCTGCGGCACCCCGATCCGCTCCCGCGGCCAGGGCGACGACAACCGCACGGCCTACTGGTGCCCCGGGTGCCAGGCAGGAGGCGGGCCGCCCGGGGAGTAACCCGTGGGGTGGCCCGCGCGCCCCACCTCTACGAGACCCTGCGCGGCTTCTGCCTGGGTGCGTTCGCGTACCTCCAGCGCGAGCTGTCCGAGGGCGCGGAGCTCCACTTCGCCCTCGAGGAGCACGCCTCGCTCGGCCGCCCGTCGCTCTACGAGTACAAGCCGCTGGCGAAGAGCTTCGTCGACAACCACGCCGACGCGCTCGCCCGCCGCGACGACGCGCGGATCGCGCTCGACGAGCTGCGCCGCGAACCTGCGGCCAGGATCTTCGCGCGCGCGCACGCGGGAGCCCAGCCCGACGAGGACCGCGCGCTGCTCGCGAGCGTCCTGATGCCGCTGCTCTCGCGCGTGGCCGAGGCCTGCGGCGCCTTCGACTGGGACGACGGCGCCTTCGACCGCGCCTACGCCGAGCTCGAGAGCTCCCTCTTCCGCGAGAGCCACGGCTACGCGGCGATCGCGCCGCTCGTTGGCCTCTCCGCCGCCGCCACGGTCGAGCTGGGACCGGGCCTGCGCATCCGCCACGCGGCCACCGGCGAGTTCGCGAGCTACTGGCCGGAGGCGAACGGACTGCTCCCGCCCGATTTCGGCCGCGAGCCCGACCGCCTGCTGGTGATCGAGTTCGAGCGCGACCTGGAGCCTGGAGCGGAGGAGGCTCCCGACGCGCCCGGCGAGATCGCGGACGGGATCACGGCGATCCGGCTCGCCACCTCGGGCGCGGTCGCGGCCGGCCCCGTCCTCTTCGAACGGCTCGACTGGCGGCCCTACGGCGTCCGCCCGGTCGTTCCGATCGCGGCCACCGTCCCCGCCGGCGAGGCCACCCGCCTCGACCAGTTCCGCGGCGGCCTCGCCCATGACCTGCTCGAGCGGCTCGCGCTCTGCGACGAGGACCCCGACCTAAGTGAGGCGCTCGACCGCTGGGAGCTCTCGCTCTTCCAGAGCGAGCCTTACCGCGCCGAGCAGCTGCGCGAGTCGCTCACCGCGCTGCTCGGGGGAACGGACGGACTCTGGGCGGCCGGCCTCCGCGTCGCCCTGCTCCTGCGCCTCAAGGGCCGCCTCGACGACCCCGACCTCGACACCGTGCGCCGCGCGATCGTCGAGGTGCTCCTCCACGGCGACCGGGCCTCGCTGGTCGGCTGGCTGGACGACGCCGCGCTCGGCGTCCGGCCCGGCCCGGTCGGCTACTTCGCCAAGCTCGCGGCTTCGGGGCCGCGCGGCGCGTCAGTGGCCGCGTAACTTTCGCGACATGCGTGCCGGCGCCCGCGCGATGGCCCCGCTCCTGCCTGCCGTCCTCGCCTTCGGCGTCTCCTTCGGCGTGCTCGCGCGCGCGGCCGGGATGGGGGCGGTCGCGCCGGTGGTCATGTCCGCGACGACCTTCGCCGGCTCGGCGCAGTTCGCCGCCGCCTCGATCCTCGGCAACGCCGGCACCGTCGCGGCCGCGATCGTCGCCGCCGTGCTCCTGAACGGCCGCTACGCGCCGATGAGCGTCGCCGCCGGCCCGGGCTTCGGCGGCCCGACCTGGCGCCGCCTCTTCACCTCGCAGCTGATCGTGGACGAGTCGTGGGCGCTCGCCGCGCGTGGCGGCGGCCGCTTCGACGTCCCCTACCTGCTCGGCGCCGGCCTGACGCTCTACCCGTTCTGGGTCGGGGGGACGGCGATCGGCGTGCTGGCCGGGGACTTCGTCGGCGACCCCGAGCGGCTCGGCCTCGACGCCGCGTTCCCGGCGCTCTTCCTGGCGCTCCTCGCCGGGCAGATCGAGGGTCGCCGCGGTGCCGCCGCCGCCCTGCTGGGAGGCGTGATCGCGGTGGCGCTCTTCCCGTGGGCGCCGGCGGGCGTGCTGATCATCGTGGCCGCCGCCGCCTGCCTGATCGGGCTCCGGCGATGAGCCCCGTCTGGACGGTGGTCGCGGCCGTCGGGGCCGCCACGATCGCGATCAAGGCCGTCGGCCCGGTCGGGCTGGCCGGCCGTGAGCTCCCGCGCCCGCTCGCCGCCGTGCTCGCCCTGCTCGCGCCCGCGGTGCTCGCCGCGCTCGTCGTCACCCAGACAGCGGGCGACGCGACGCGCGTGCTCGGCGTCGCCGCCGCCGCAGTCGCCGTCCTGCTGCGGGCCCCGCTGCTGGCCGTGATCGTGGTCGCCGCTGTAGTGTCGGCGGGTGCTCGCGCACTGGGATGAGGTCGAGCGGGAGCGCCTGGACTCGGGCGAGATCCAGGCGTGGGCGCGAGACCTCGGCACCGCCGCCGGCACGGTCGACGTCGGCGTCACCCGCTTCGAGCTCGACCCCGGCCACCGCTCGAGCCCCGTCCACATCGAGCTGGCGGAGGAGGAGATCTTCTACGTCCTCGCCGGCTCGGGCCTGCTCTGGCAGAACGAGGAGACGCACGAGATCGGCGCCGGCGACTGCGTCGTCGCGCTCGCCTCGGAGCACATGCACGCCTTCGTCGCCGGCGACGACGGGCTCGACCTGCTCGCCTACGGCGAGCGCAAGGACGCGGCCATGACCTACCTCCCGCGCGCGGGGGTGCTCCGCGCGGGACTCACGATCGACGTCTCGACAGGCCCGCCTCCCTGGGAGCGCGATGCCGCCGCCGGGCCGCTCGAGCTGCCGCCGCCGAGCCCGCGCCCCGCCAACGTCGTGAACCTCGACGGCGTCGAGGGCGAGTACGACGGCACCTGGAAGCGCCTCGCCCGCGCCGCCGGCTCCAAGCGCACCGGCCTCAACTGGGGCCGCCTCGCCGCCGGCGAATCGGAGGACAACGCGCACTGCCACTCCGCCGAGGAGGAGCTCTTCGTCGTGCTCGAGGGCGAGGGCACGATCTTCCTCGGCGAGGACGCGCACCCGGTGCGCGCCGGCAGCGTGATCGCCCGCCCCGCCGGCACCGGCGTCGCCCACACCTGGCGGGCCGGCGACACCGACCTGGTCGTCCTCTTCTACGGCACGCGCGACCCCAACGACATCATCTTCTACCCCGCCACGAAGGAGCTCTACTTCAAGGGCGTCCGGCTGGTCGTCGACGTCGGGGGAATCGCCAAAGGACTCTGATACTTTGAGCCGAAAGAGACGCCCCATGGCGCTCTCCCGTCTTTTGCCGCGGCCGGCGCCGCGCACTAAGAAAATGCCTCACGCACGAGTCATCGCTCTCGCCAACCAGAAGGGTGGCGTAGCCAAGACCACGACCACCCTCAACCTGGCCGTCGCGCTCAAGGAGAAGGGCAACCGCGTGCTCGCGGTCGACCTCGACCCGCAGGGCAACCTGACGATGAGCCAGGGGATGAACCCCGACGAGATCGAGCGCTCGATGTTCGACGTGCTCGTGCACCGGCTGCCGATCCAGGAGGTCGTCCACCAGGTCGAGGTAGACGTGGCCGTCTCGTCGATCGACCTGGCCGGCGCCGAGCTCGCGCTCTCCTCGATGATCGGCCGCGAGCGCGCGCTGGAGAAGGCACTCCTGCCCGTGCGCGACGACTACGACTTCATCTTCATCGACACGCCCCCGTCGCTCGGGCTGCTGACGATCAACGCGCTCGTGGCGGCGAACGGCGTGATCGTCCCCGTCCAGTGCGAGTACCTCTCGCTGCGCGGCCTCGTCCAGCTTCAGAACACGCTGGAGATGATCCGCGAGAACCTGAACCCGGGCGTGGGGATCGAGGGGATCCTGCCGACGATGTACGACCGCCGCCTGCTGCACGCGAAGGAGGCGATCGAGATCCTGGAGGAGAACTTCGGCGACCTCGTGTTCGACACCAAGATCCGCAAGACGGTGCGCTTCGCGGAGGCCCCGGTGAAGGGCCAGTCCGTGCTCTCGTACGACCCGACGAGCCAGGCCGCGGAGCTGTACCGCGACCTCGCCAAGGAGGTGCTCAATGGCGCGAAAGCGCGCCAGCATGCGTGAGGGCCCGCTGGCGGAGCTCTTCCGCCGGACGGAGCAGCAGGAGACGGGCGCCGCCCTGCCCGGGCCTGCGCCCGGGGAGCCGGAAGAGCGCACGGTCGAGCACATCGAAGAGCCGATGCCGCCGCGGCCCGAGCCCGTCCCCGAGCCGCCGCCCGAGCCTGCGCCGCCCGTGCCCGAGCCGCCGCCTCCGGCGGCGATCGAGCCGCGCCGCTGGGAGCTCGAGACCGCCTACCCGGAGCCCGCGCCGCGCCTGCACCAGGCCGTCGGCGCGCCCACGGCCTCCTATCTCGCCGTCATCCGCGTCGTCGGGGTCGGCGGCGCCGGCCTGAATGCGATCAACCGGATGGTTGACTCCGGCATCGGCCAGGTCGAGTTCGTGGCCGTCAACACCGATCTCCAGCAGCTGCGGATGAGCGAGGCGCCGGTCAAGATCCACATCGGCCGCGAGCTCACCCTCGGCCTCGGCTCGGGCTCCGACCCCGAGGTGGGCCGCCAGGCGGCGGAGGCCTCCTACGACGAGATCAAGGACGCGCTGCGGGGCTCGGACATGGTCTTCGTGACCGCGGGCGAGGGCGGCGGCACCGGCTCGGGCGGGGCGCCGGTCGTAGCGCGGATCGCGCGCGAGCTGGGCGCGCTCACCGTCGGCATCGTCACGCTCCCCTTCCGCTTCGAGGGCACGCGCCGCCGCGTCTCCGCCGACGTCGGCGTCGACCAGCTGCGCGAGGCGTGCGACACGACGATCGTCATCCCCAACGACCGGCTGCTCGAAGTGCTCGACCGCACCACCTCGATGCTCGACGCGTTCAAGATCGCGGACGACGTCCTGCGCCAGGGCGTGCAGGGCATCACCGACCTGATCACGATGCCCGGCCTGATCAACCTCGACTTCGCCGACGTGCGGACGGTCATGTCCAACGGCGGCTCGGCCCTGATGGGGATCGGCTTCGCCTCGACGGGCGAGAACCGCGCGCGCGAGGCGGCCGAGCGGGCGCTGCGCTCGCCGCTGATCGACACCGAGGTGCTCGGCGCCGGCGGGATCCTGCTCTCGATCACGGGCGGCAGCGACCTCTCGCTGGTCGAGGTCAACGAGGCGGCCGAGGTGATCCGCCAGGCGGCCACCGACGACACGAACATCATCTTCGGCGCCACGATCGACGAGCGGCTGACCGGCCAGGTCTGGGTGACGGTGGTCGCGACCGGCCTCGGCAGCCCGCGCCGCCGGCGCGCCTTCGAGTCGGCCCCGATCCCGTCGCGGCGGGAAGAGGACCTGCTCGAGCCGCCCAGCTTCCTGCGCGAGTAGTCCGAGCGGCCTCTTGAGGCGCCGAGGGGGCCGTTGTAGGCTCGGTCGTCCCCTTCGGAAGGAAACTTCGATGCGACTGCAACACCTGTTGCTCCTGCCCGTCCTCGTGCTCGGTCTCGCCCCCCGCGGGGGGGGGCGGCGACGACGAGGCCGCGGCACCCACCACCGGCGACACCGCCAAGACGATCAAGGTCTTCGGCGCCTACGCCACGGCGATCGAGGAGCCGTGGGACGGCGTCATCCACTCCGCCCTCCAGGCCGAGCAGGACGCCGGCCGGATCGAGTACACGTTCGTCGACGACCTCGGCTATGCCGGCGACATGGAGCGCACGCTGCGCGAGGTCGCGAGCCAGGACCAGCCGGACATCATCTTCGGCGACGCGTTCGGCAACGAGGAGGCGGCGCGGAGCGTGGCCGCCGACTACCCCGACATCGCCTTCGTCTTCGGCTCGGGCGGCGGCCCGGCGGAGCCGAACTTCTCCGTCTTCGACAACTGGATCCACGAGCCGGCCTACCTCGCCGGGCTCGCGGCCGGGAAGCTGAGCAAGAGCGGCACGCTCGGCGTCGTCGGCGGCTACCCCGTCCCCGAGGTCAACCGCCTCGTCAACGCGTTCATCCAGGGCGCGCAGGAGGCGAACGCGGAGACCGAGGTGAAGGTCACCTTCATCAACAGCTGGTTCGACCCGGCGGCGGCGAAGGAGGCCGCGCTGGCGCAGATCGCGGCCGGCGCCGACGTCCTCTACGCCGAGCGCTTCGGCGTGATCGAGGCCGCGGCCGAGAAGGGCCTGCTGGCGATCGGGAACATGTCCGACCAGTCCGAGCTGGCGCCGTCCGCGGTGATCACGAGCGCGGTCTGGAGCATGGAGCCGACCGTCAAGTACGTGATCGACCAGGTGCTCGCGGGCGCGTACACCGCGCAGGACCTGAAGGACTTCTCGATGATGGCGAAGGGCGGCGCGAGCCTCGCCCCGCTCAACACGAGCGTCACCGGCGGCATCCCGGCCGACGTGCAGGCACTGATCGAGGAGAAGCTCGGCGCGATCCAGAACGGCACCTTCCGCGTCGACATCTCCGAGCGGCAGCCCTCCGGCTCGGTCGTTGCCGGCGGCTGACACGGCAGTAGGCGGCGGCCCCGGCAACGGGGCCGCCGTCGCGCTGCGCGGGATCGTCAAGCGCTTCGGCGACACCGTCGCCAACGACGGGGTCGACTTCACGCTGGCCCCGGGGACGATCCACGCGCTGCTGGGCGAGAACGGCGCCGGCAAGACGACGCTGATGCGCGTCCTCTACGGCCTGACGGCGGCCGACGAGGGCGAGATCCGGGTCGACGGGGCGCGCGCGGACATCCGCGCACCAAGGGACGCCATCCGCCACGGCATCGGCATGGTCACGCAGCACTTCTCGCTGGTCGAGCCGATGACGGTGGCGGAGAACGTCATGCTCGGGGCCGAGGGCGGCTTCCGGCTGGACGCGGCGGCGGCTCGGGCGCGCGTGCAGGACGCCTCCGAGCGTGCCGGCATCACCGTCCACCCCGACGCGCGCGTCGGCGCGCTCTCGGTCGGCGAGCGGCAGCGCGTCGAGATCGTCAAGGCGCTCTCGCGCGACGCGCGGGTGCTGATCCTCGACGAGCCGACGGCGGTGCTCGTGCCGCAGCAGATCGAGCTGCTGTTCGAGGCGCTGCGGCGGCTGCGCGAGCAGGGGCTCGCGGTCGTCTTCATCTCGCACAAGCTGCGCGAGGTCACGGCGATCTCGGACGAGGTGACCGTGCTCCGGCGCGGCCAGGTGGCGGGCGTGGCGCGGACGAGCGACGTCGACGAGCGCGAGCTGGCGCGGATGATGATCGGGCGGCCGACGATGGGCGTGCAGCGCGACGCCGTGCACGCGGGCGGCGAGCCGGTGCTGCGCGTCGACGGGCTCGAGGCCGAGGACTCGCGCGGCCTGCCGGCCGTGCGCGGCGTCTCCTTCGAGGTGCGCGCCGGCGAGATCCTCGGCGTCGCAGGCGTCTCCGGCAACGGCCAGACCGAGCTGGCGGAGGTGCTCTCGGGCCTGCGCGAAGCGAGCGGCGGCAGCGTCCAGGTCGACGGCGAGCCGGGCCGCATCCCCGAGGACCGGCGCGCCAGCGTGGTCGGCGAGCTGTCCGTCGCCTACAACCTCGTGCTCGAGCAGCTGGACGAGTTCCGGCGCGGCCCGATGCTCGACGAGCGCGCGATCCGCCGCCGCGCCGACGAGCTGATCGAGCGCTTCGACATCCGCGCGCGACCGAACGACGCCGTCCAGGGGCTCTCCGGCGGGAACATGCAGAAGGTGCTGCTGGCGCGGGTGCTCGCGCGCGAGCCGCGGGCGCTCGTCGTCTCGCAGCCGACGCAGGGGCTCGACGTGGGCGCGACCGAGTACGTCCGCTCGCAGCTGCTCGCGCAGCGCGAGCGCGGGGCCGGGATCCTGCTCATCTCCGAGGACCTCGAGGAGCTGCTGGCGCTCTCCGACCGGCTCGTCGTCATGTACGAGGGCGAGCTCGTCGGCGAGTTCGGCGCGGCCGAGGTGGACGTGGCCGAAGTTGGCGCGCTGATGGCGGGGCTGCGGAGGTGATCCGGCTCCAGCAGCGGGCGGCGGCGCCGCGCGGCTTCCTCGTGGCGATGCCGGTGGCGGCGGTCGTCGTCACCTTCGTGCTGACGGCCGGGATCGTCGTCGCCGCGGGCGCGAACCCGGTCGACGCCTACCGGCAGTTCCTGATCACGCCGCTTCAGTCCCAGTTCAGCCTGCTCGAGGTGCTCGTCAGCATGACGCCGGTCCTGTTCACGGGCCTGGCCGTCGCGTTCGCCTTCCGCGCCGGCTACTGGAACATCGGCGCCGAGGGGCAGCTGCTCTCGGGCGCGATCGCCGCCGCCTGGATCGGCCAGCACGTCGAGGGCGTGCCGCGCGGGCTCGTGATCCCCGCCGCGGTCGCGCTCGGCGCCGTCGCGGGCGCGCTCTGGGCGCTGACGCCGGCGCTGCTGCGGATCCGCTTCGGAATCGACGAGGTGGTGACGACGCTGCTCTTGAACCCGGTGGCGCTGCTGCTCGTCAGCGCGCTGCTGAACGGGCCGTGGCGCGATCCGGTGACGAAGTTCCCCGAGTCGCCGCGCATCGCCGCCAGCGCCGAGCTGCCCCAGCTCGTCGACCGCTCGCGCCTCCACCTCGGCTTCGCGCTCGGGCTGGCGCTCGCGCTGCTGCTCTGGTTCGTGACGACGCGCACGGCGACCGGGGTGCGCCTGCGCGCGGTCGGGCTCTCGCCGCGCGGCGCCCGCTTCGCGCGCATCCCCGTCGAGCGGACGCTGCTGCTGGCGGCGCTCGTCAGCGGCGCGATCGCCGGCCTCGCGGGCGTCAGCGAGGTGATGGGCATCCAGTACCGCCTGACCGAGGGGATCTCGCCCGGCTACGGCTACACGGGCGTGGTCGTGGCGACGCTCGGCGGCCTGTCGATGATCGGCGCCGCGGTCGCCGCCTTCTTCCTCGGGCTCGTCAACGTCGGCGCCGGCACCGCCAGCCGCGTCCTCGACGTCCCCTCGCAGCTCGGCGAGATCATCACTGCCTCGCTGCTGCTGGTCGCGGTCGCGCTGATCCTCTTCCGCCGCTACCGGCTGGTGTGGCGATGAATTTCGTCCTCGACATCGTCCAGGCGACCTTCCGGGTCTCGACGCCGATCGTCTACGCGACCGTCGGCGACACCTACGTCCAGCGCGGCGGGATGCTGAACCTCGGCATCGAGGGGATGATGTTCGCGGGCGCGTTCTTCGGCTTCATGACCGCGTTCCACAGCGGCTCGCTCTGGCTGGGGCTGGCGGGGGCGGTGGGGGTGGGGGTCGCGGCGGCGGTGCTGCTCGGCTTCCTGGTCGTCACGCTCGGGACGAGCCAGCACGTGGCCGGGATCGGCATGACCCTGCTGCTGATCGCCGTGTCAGAGTTCACGAACCGGCTCGTCTTCGGCCGGCCGGAGACGCTGCCGAAGGTGGAGACCTTCGGCAAGCTGCTCGACCAGTCGGTGCTGACCTACCTCGCGTTCCTGGCGCTCGTGCCGGCCGGCTGGTGGGTGCTCGGGCGCTCGCGCTTCGGGCTGCGCGTGCGCGCGGTCGGCGAGAACCCGGAGGCGGCGGACGTGGCCGGGATCAACGTGTTCTGGACGCGCTACGCGGCGCTGATGGTCGGCGGCGGGCTGGCGGCGGCCGGCGGCGCCTTCCTGACGCTGGCCGTGCTCGGCAGCTTCACGCTCGACATCATCGCGGGCCGCGGCTGGGTCGCCCTGGCGATGGTCATCTTCGGCCGCTGGCACGTGGGGCGGGCGGTGGTCGGCGCGCTGATCTTCTCGGCGATCTACGCGCTGCAGCTACGGCTGCAGATCCTGCCCGGTTGGGACGCGGTGCCCTACGAGCTGCTGATCGCGCTGCCGTACGTGGCGGTGATCGTGGCGCTCGCGCTCGCGGGCCGCAACGTCGCCTACCCGGGCGCGTATCTGCGACCGTACCGCCGCGCATGAACGACTTCCTGGAGGCGGCGATCGAGCAGGCCCGGATCGGGCGCGCAGAGGGCGGGGTGCCGATCGGGGCGGCGCTGGTGGCGGACGGGGTCGTGCTGGGGGCGGGCCGCAACCGGCGCGTGCAGCTCGGCTCGCCGATCCGGCACGGCGAGACGGACGCGCTGGAGGTCGCGGGCCGCCAGCCCGCGTCGGTCTACCGGCGCTCGACGATGTACACGACGCTCTCGCCGTGCCACATGTGCACGGGCGCGATCCTGCTCTACGAGATCCCGCGGGTCGTGATCGGCGAGAACCGGACGTTCCTGGGCGCGGAGGACCTGCTGCGGGCGCACGGCGTCGAGGTGGAGGTCGTCGACTCGGAGGAGTGCTACCGGCTGATGCAGGACTTCATCGCCGAGCACCCCGAGATCTGGTTCGAGGACATCGGGGAGGAGTCGTAACACACTGTGGTACAGTGTGCTCATGGCGCAGAAGAAGCATGTCTCGTTACGGGTCTCGGAGCTGACGCTCGCGAGCCTCGATCGGCAGGCACGGCAATCGGGCGCATCCCGCAACGCCTTGGCCGAGCGCTACCTCGCCGAGGGCGCGCGCATGGACGAGTTCCCGCAGATCTACTTCCGCGAGGGTGAGCTCGGCCGCCGGGCAGCGCTTCTCGGCACCCGGCTCGACGTGTGGCAGGTGATCGAGACCGTGCGCGAGCACGGCAACTCGGTCGACGAGGCCGCCGCCTACCTGGGCCTGGCCGTCGAACGCGTGCAGGCCGCGGTCCGCTACTGCGCGGCTCACCGTGACGAGGTCGACGAGTTCGCCGCCCGTGCGGCAGAGGCGGCCGAGCGGGCGGAGGAGCTCTGGCGCGCCGAGCAGGAGCTCCTCGCCGGTTGAGGCTGCTGCTCGACGAGCACTACGCTAAACAGATCGCCGAGGAGCTGCGCGGGCTCGGGCACGACGTCGTCTGTGTGACCGAGCGGCCGGAGCTCGTCGGCCTGCGCGACGAGGACCTGCTCGCCGCGATGGCGAGCGAGCGGCGCGCGATCCTGACCGAGAACTGGGGCGACTTCGGCCGGCTGCTCGAGGTCGCCGCGCGCGAGGGGCGGCCGCACGCGGGCGTCATCTTCACCTCGCGGAGGCGACTGCCCCGCAGCCGAGCGACGATCGGGCTCTACGTGCGGACGCTTGACCAATTCCTGCGGGCTCATCAGGGCGAAGACGAGCTGATGAGTAGCGCACGCCTTGCGTTTACTCAGCACGCTGAGTAAAGTTACTCAACACAATGAGTAACTTCACCCGGCCGCAGTTCGAGATCGCGCTTGCGCGTGCGCAGGAACCGCGCCGCCGGATCCAGGTGCTCGCGGGGCCGCGGCAGGGCGGAAAGACGACGATCGCCCGCCAGCTGCTGGAGCGCGTGCCGGGTCACTACGCCTCCGCCGACGATCCGGCCGGGCAGGACCGCGACTGGATCGTCCAGCAGTGGGAAGTGGGGCGGACGCTCGGCGACGCGCTCCTCGTCCTCGACGAGGTGCAGAAGGTGCCCGGCTGGGCCCACGTCGTAAAGGCACTCTGGGACGAGGACACGGCTGCGAAGTCGAAGCTCCGTGTCTACGTGCTCGGCTCGGCGCCGCTGCTCGTCCAGCGGGGTCTCGCCGAGACGCTCGCCGGCAGGTTCGAGCTGATCCGGGTCCCGCACTGGTCGTTCGGTGAGATGCGCGAGGCTTTCGGCTGGGGCAGCTCCCGCTACCTCTTCTTCGGCGGCTATCCGGGCGCAGCCGATCTCGCCGAGGACGTGCCGCGCTGGCGCGCGTACATCCTCGACTCGCTCGTCGAGACGTCGATCGCGCGCGACGTGCTGCTGATGACCCGCGTCGACAAGCCCGCGCTCTTGCGCCAGCTCTTCCGGCTCGCCTGCGACTACTCCGGCCAGGTCCTGTCCTACACGAAGATGCTCGGCCAGCTCCAGGACGCCGGCAACACGACCACGCTCGCGCACTACCTCGAGCTACTCGAGGGCGCGGGACTGGTCGCCGGGATCCAGAAGTACTCCGGCTCGCAGGTGCGCCGCCGCGCCTCGAGCCCGAAGCTGCTCGTGCTGAACACGGCGCTGATGTCGGCGAGCTCCGGGCTGTCGTACACCGACGCGAAGCGCGACCGCGCGTTCTGGGGGCGGCTGCTGGAGACGGCCGTCGGAGCGCACCTGTGGAACCGCGCCGACGAGCTCTGGTACTGGCGCGAGGGGAACCTCGAGGTCGACTGGGTCGCGCGGGCCGGGCGCCGGCTGGCCTCGTACGAGGTCAAGAGCGGTCGGCGCAGAGAGAGCCTGCCGGGGATGGCGGCGTTCGCGGCGAGGTACCGGCCCGACCGCCGGCTCCTGGTCGGGGCCGGCGGTCTCGCGGTCGAGGACTTCCTGGCGAAGGCCTAGCGGCCGCGGGCGGGCGGCGGCGGCGGCGGGTTCTTCTTCGCCTCGCGCGCCTTCTTCTTCCGCTGGCGGTCGTTCTTCCAGCGCACCTTCGGTCTTGAGCCGCGTGCCATTCTGCGCCGATCCTAGGTGTTGCTGTCGACGAATGCCGTGACGGCGTCGCCAGGGACGCCGTAGTCCGCCAACTCGACGGCGACGCAGCGATCACAGAGGGTGAGCACGCGATGCCGCAATCCGCGCCACTCCGGCTCGCTCCGCAGGCGGCCCGGCTGACCGCACCGCTCGCAGGTCGCCGCGGACTCGCGCACCGCGTCGGCGATCGCCGCCTCGATCGCGTCGAGGACCCGCCGGCGCGCGGCGTACTCCTCGTCGGCCGGATAGACCCGCAGGACGCCGAACTTCTCCTTCACCTGGTCGAGCCGGTAGTCCGGGTCGATGGCCGCGAGCCGATCGTGTAGACGGGCCAGAATCGGGTGCCAGCCCGGCCCGGCGAAGCTGCGGTACCCGGGATCCACGTGCGCTGCGAGCGGCTCCGGGAGCACCCAGTCCCCATAGTCGTACGGGCTCACTCCCTTAATCGTAGGCCCGAGTGCGTGCCCTCGACGGCGATGGCCAGACGGTGGCCCGTTGCCGTCCTCGTGCTCGCCCTCGGCTGCGGTGGGGCGGAGGCCGGCGCGACTCTAGAGGATCGCGGCCTCGCCGACGATGGCCGCGAGCGTCTGCCTCTCGCCCTCGCTGAGTCTTCCCGCACGCGCCCGGAGATCGAGGGCGTCGTTGAGCGATGCGAGAAAGTCGGCGCTCTCGGCGAGCGGTCGAGCCGCGTCTCCGCCCAGCTCGTCGTGCCACCAGCGAGCGACCGCGCTCCACTCCCACAGCCGCGTCTTGGCGTCGACGCGGGCGGCCGGCGCCGGGAAGCCGCCGGGGCCGCGCTTTCCTGCCGCGAGCAGCCGGACGCTCTCGACGCTCCGGCCGAGGCGGGCCGCGATCGCGGTCAGGCCGACCAGCTCGTCGGGCTCGACCCTGACGACGCGGACACCTTCGACCGACTCCAGCTGACGGAGCGCCCCGACCACGGCTTGCGCGAACGTCGGGCCTTCTCGGTCGAACTCGACGAGCGCCAGACGGTCGCGACTGCCGACGAGCGCGTCGTCGCAGGCCTCGAGGATGCTCTCGATCAGCTCCTGGGTCAGCAGCTGCTCGGGTCCGAGCACGAAGGTGAAGTTGTGTCGCGGCCTCTCGCTGGTCATCTGTTCCTCGTCTCGCACCGGATCACGTTTCGCTTGAGGCGGTCGGCCTCGGCGTGTGGCTCGCGGGGAGTCGAGTTGATCGTGAACCAGCAGCGATCCGGGTTCGGACACTTCATCGTTCCCCAGTTCTTCGACCGACCGCCCTTGCTCTTCTCCACGCGCCAGCCGTGGCGTTCCGCGAAGGCGAGCGCCTCGCGGATCTCCTTGCTGGGATGCCGGTCAGCCACGGTAGCAGAGGTGTTGGAGATTTTCAACAGGAGGTCCCCGCCCCCGTCGGCCACTCTGCCGGAGAGGTTGTGCCGGAAAGGTGCCGGGTTAGTGTCCTTTGTGTGCAGGGCGCGATCGCCGCCGGCCACCCTCCTGCGCGCCGGCGGCAACGCCGTCGACGCCTGCGTGGCGGCCTCGTTCGCCTCCCGGGTCTGCGAGAGCCCGTGACCGGCACATCCAGTCGGGCTAAAAGGCCGACCCGGTGGGTGCCGATCTCGCGGGCATGGCCTACGAGGTCACCAGGCGCCCCGGGGCCTTCGCGTCCGGCAGAGAAGGCCGACACCTGCTCGTCGGGATCGCCGCTGCGCTCATCGCTCTGTTCGCCTCGCTCGGCGTGGTCCTCTGGTCGTCCGCTCTGTGGGTTTCGCTTCTGCTGCTGATAGTGGCGGTGCCTCTTCTCAAGCACGCGAGGCAGCGCGAGCGCGCCGCCGATCGATGGGGCAAGGGCTGGCGCGCCGAGGCGCGCGTGGGCGCGGTGATCGAGTCGCTGCGCCCTGACGGCTTCGTCGCGATGCACGACATCGTCCCGCACGGCCGCGGCAACGTCGACCACCTCGTGCGCGGGCCGAACGGCGTCTTCCTGATCGAGACGAAGCACCGTCGCTACCTCGACCCTGATCTCGGCAAGGTCAAGCGGCAGGCAGCGCGGCTGCACGACGAGCTCGGTAGCTGGGTGACTCCGGCGATCGCGCTTGCTACCCGTCGCCGCGTACCCTTCAAGCACGCGGGCGTCTGGGTGATAGATGTCGACCACCTCGCCGACTGGCTGCGCTCCCAGCGCGGCACGCCGTGCGACTTCGAGCGCTTCGCGCGGCTGGCCGACCGACTCTAAGCTGGCGCTGCGCAGCAGATTCCCCCTGTCGCTTCGGCGGCAGGGCGCGAGGCCGCCGGAAGGCGGCCTCTGCATTTCCTTCGGGCTCGGTCGGTGCGAACCCGTCCTCTACGCGGATGGCTTGAGCGCGCAGCGGCGAGCGCGGCCGACGGGTGTGTTACTTTGTCATACACTTCTGACAGGGAGGAGGCCGGCCGTGCGTCCCAAGAAACGCCAGAGCAAGCCCTTCTCGGCGCGCTTCGACGTCGAGGTCGTCGAGCGGCTGAGCAGCCGGAGCGCCCGAGTCGGCCAGTCGAGCGCCCGCCTCGCTGAGCGGCTGATCGACGAGGGACTGAGGATGGACGAGTTCCCCGGCACCGTCTTCCGGACCGGCCCCACGGGTCGCCGGGCCGGACTCGTCGGCGGCCCGGATGTCTGGGAGATCGTGCGCGACGTCAAGCGGGCGGCGCGGGAAGGCGTCGACGATCCGGTCGGCGCGGTCTCCGCGGGCACCGGGCTCGAGCGCGGCAAGGTCGAGCTGGCGCTCGGCTACTACGGGGCCTACCCCGACGAGATCGACGAGCGGATCGAGCTCGACGAAGAAGCGGCGAATCGGCTGCGACGGGCGCTCGACGGCGCCGCGTCGCGTCCGTGAGGCTGCTGCTCGACGAGATGTGGGCGCCGGCGATCGCCGACCAGCGCCGAAGCCGCGGCTTCGACGTCGTTGCCATCGCTGAGCCGGACCAGGCGGGGCGCTACGCCGGCGTGCCCGACGAGCTTGTCTTCGCCCGGGCGCAGGACGACGCCCGCGCCGTCGTCACCGACAACGTCGCGGACTACGAGCTCGCGCGCGCCGAGTGGGAGTCGCGCGGGCAGACCCACTACGGCGTCGTCTACGCCGTCGACCCGCCCTTCAACCGACACCGTGGCGAGGCGGTCGTCGGCCCGGCGTGAGGGGCGCGATCGCCGCCGGCCACCCGCTGACCGCCCAGGTGGGCGCGGACGTGCTGCGCGCCGGCGGCAACGCCGTCGACGCCTGCGTCGCCGCCTCGTTCGCCTCCTGGGTGACCGAGAGCCCGCTGACGGGGCCGGGCGGCGGCGGCTTCATGGTCGTCCACACCGCGCGCGACGGCCGCACGCGCGTGCTCGACTTCTTCGTCGCGCAGCCGTCGGGCCGTGCGGGCGCGATGGAGGAGCTGGAGGTCGGCTTCGGCGGCGAGTCGACGCAGCTCTTCCGGATCGGGCCCGCCTCGGTGGCGGTGCCGGGGACGGTGGCGGGGCTGGCGGAGGCGCACCGCCTCTACGGGTCGCTGCCCTGGCGCGAGCTGATGGCGCCGGCGGTGGAGCTGGCGCGGCGCGGGGTGGAGCTGACACCCGCGCAGGCGCTGCTGCACGCGATCCTCGACGTGATCCTGCGCCACAGCGAGGAGGGGCGGCGGCTCTACGGCGGCGACGCGCCGCTGCCGGCGGGGGCGCGCTTCCAGTCGGACGAGCTGGCCGCGTCACTGGAGCTGATCGGGGAGCAGGGCGCGCGGGCGCTCTACGGCGGCGAGCTCGGTCGCTCCGTCGTCCGCTGGCTGCGCGAGCAGGGCGGCCCGGTGAGCGAGCGCGACCTGCGCGGGTACCGGGTCGTGCGGCGGCGGCCGGTCTCCGTCCGCTTCCGCGGCTCGGTGTTCATGTCCAACCCGCCGCCGGCCTCGGGCGGCGTGCTCGTCTGCCTGGGGCTGAAGCGGCTCGCGCGCGGCGAGCTGTCGGTCGAGCGGGTGGTGGAGGCGCTGGCGGAGCAGGCGCGGGCGCGGACGCTGCCCGGCTTCGCGCGGCTGCTCTACCGCGGCGGCCTGGCGAAGAAGGTGCTCGGCGTCGGCGGCACGACGCACATCTCCGTCCTCGACGCGGCCGGCAACGCGGCCTCGCTGTCGATCTCCACCGGCTCGGGCTCGGGCGTGATCGTGCCGGGAACAGGCTTCCAGCTGAACAACATGCTCGGCGAGCACGACCTCGTCTCGCACGGCGCGCCGCTCAGGGCCGGGGCGCGGCTGACGAGCATGATGACGCCGTCGATCGCGCTCGAGCGCGGGCGGGTGCGGCTCGTGCTCGGCAGCGCAGGCTCGGTGCGGCTGCGCGGGGCGGTGATGCAGGTGACGGCGAACGTGCTCGGGCGCGGGCTGGGGGTGGGGGAGGCGATCGAGCGCCCGCGCGTGCACCCGGAGGAGTGCGTCGTGCACTGCGAGGGCGCGGACGACGCGGCGCGGCTGGCGGAGCTCGGCCAGGAGGTCGTGCGCTGGCGGAAGCGGAACCTGTTCTTCGGCGGCGTGTCGGCGGTCGAGCCGGACGCGGCCGCCGGCGACCCGCGCCGCGGCGGCCAAGGGATCGTCGTATGAGCTGGCGGGTGCGGCCGGCGGAGCCGCGGGATGCGGCGGCCATGGTGGCGCTGGCGCGGGCGGTCGGCAGCGAGCCGGAGGGCTGGCTGATCACGACCAGCGACTGGCGCTCGGAGGCGGAGGAGCGGCGGTACCTGAAGGCGATCCGCCGCTACCCGCACGCGGCCGTCTTCGTGGCGGAGAGCGAGGGCGAGATCGTGGGGCGGCTGTCGGTGTCGCGCGACCAGCACCCGTCATCGGCGCACGTCGCCGACCTGGGGCTAATGGTGGCGGAGGGCTGGCGCCGGCAGGGGATCGGCCGGGCGCTGCTGGAGGCGGCGGCCGCGTGGGCGCGAGGCGCGGGCGTGCGCAAACTGGAGCTGCACGTCTTCCCGCACAACGAGGCGGCGATCAAACTCTACGAGCAGGTCGGCTTCGAGCGCGAGGGCTACCGCAAGCAGCACTACCGCCGCTCAAACGGCGAGTACGTGGACGCGATCCTGATGGCCTGTGAAGTTCTCGTTCGCCCAGCCCGTTCCTAGCCAGCACCAAGGTCATCCTGCAGGCCAGGGAAGCCGGGGAAGAAGCGATCGACTCGCCCTTCCTTGATCGCATGCTGTCTGTCCTCGGGCAGAAGCGCTAGGTATGGATCGATGGATGCAAGCTGAAGCTCCAGCTGTCTGTTCTCCTGCTCCCGCCGACGGTGGTGCCGTGATTCAGCGACTGCGTAGGCCGCGAGCGCAAGGAGCGGAATCGACACGGAGAGACGGGTGGCCATCAGGGCAGTGAGACCGACGTCGAAGTCGAGCTCGATGTACAGGATGATCCCGTTCGCCGCCGCTGCTAGGACGAACGCGCCAAGGGCGACCCACCGCCACCGGTCCGCCGCCTTCTTCTCTTCGTTCGAGACCTTCTGATAGCCCCCTGTGACGCCGGCCGCACCGACGAACTGAGCGACCTTCGCGGCCTCTTCCTTGCGGAGCGCCATCTCGGCAAGCAGCGCGTCGGAGCGCTCCTCCGCGGACTTCTCAACCGCAAGGATCCTGCCTTCTGAGGCACCGAGGGCGGCGTCGACCTCGTTCTTAGCTTCCGCGAGCGCGGCGTCCATGGACGACTTCAGCTCGTCCATCCTCTGGGTAAAGGCTTGCGTTCGCTGCGCCTCGCTTGTCGAAAACTGCTGCTGGTATTGGCTAATGGCCGTGTCAAGGCGAGCGACATCGCGGTCGATCGCAGCCTTCTGCTTGTTGACTTCCTCGCGAAGATCGGTGAGGTCGGCTCGAAGAGGGTCGACCTCACCTTCGAGGTGCCTTAGGTGCGCTGACGCTGACTGCCGAAAGGCGACGAGGCCGTCTCGGAAGCCCTGCGCGGCGAGAGGATCTGGGGATGTCGGCAGCCCGACCTTCGCTAAGGCTTGATCGATATGGGAGTTTGCGTCATCCAGGTAAGCCGCGGTCCGGTGTTCGATGAATGCGGCCACCTGCGAGTGAGCATTCGAAAGGTCGGGTTGAAGTTGGTCCAGAAGCGGTGGCGGAACAAGCTGCGGATCAGCTGCCGCGACGCGCTGGCGGATGTAGACCGTCGCAGCGTCCAAGCGGGCGTGGGCTTCCGCCAGTCCTTCGTCCCCGGCAGCTTCCGCTGACTCCTCAATCGCCAGCTCGAGCAGCGAGAGAGCCTCAAGCGCGTCGTGGTTGGTGACCCGATGATCCCAAGTGGACACTAGTCAAGTTTCGCATGCTCAGAGCTGTCGGCGGAGGGCGGCGAGTCAAAGGAGAGGCTCGCGTCGATGGCCTGGTACTTGAGCGAGAGCCGTATCGGGCCGATAGATCGGTTCGTGAGACTCGTGTTCGCATCGGCCCAAGGTCAGCCGGACTCGATTAGACCTCGAGTCGCTCCTCAGATCGTTCATCGAAGGCGTGCTCCAGTCCGTTCACGCCCTGTGGCCGTTCCTACTGATCTTCGGGCTCCTCGGTCTCGCCAAGGTTGCTTTCAATGTCCGTCGCCTCCGCCGGATCGCAAGGTCCGGCATCAAGGAGATCGACGTGATGGGTGGGACCGCATTCGAGATCTATCTCATGACCCTCTTCCGGCGGCTCGGCTACCGCGCCGAGCACACAGGTCGCCGCGGAGACTTCGGCGCTGATCTCATCGTCACCAAGGATGGGCGCCGTACGGTCGTGCAGGCGAAGCGCTTGTCGAAGAGGGTCGGGCTTGACGCCGTGCGGGAGGTCTCAGCGGCCAAGAGCTACTACGGTTGCGACTCCGCGCTTGTCGTCAGCAACCAGGCTTTTACCCCCCAGGCTCGCGAACTGGCAGCCGCGACGGGCGTGCAGCTCTGGGGCCGTGAGGAACTTATCTCCCGAGTGCTCTCAGCGCCGACCGCCGAAGAGGCTCTCAGTCACGCGGCGGCGCCGGGCGTCGCGACCTGCGGCACGTGCGGTGTCGAGGTCTCGGAGAAGGTGCGCGACTACTGCCTGGCTCATGCCGCGCGCTTCGGCGATCGAGTCTTCTGCTTCGAGCATCAGCGATCGCCACGCTCGGCCCTCGCGCCGTCGAACTAGCGGGCCCCTAGCGCTACCTGCTGCTCGCCGAGAGCGGCGACGGCCGCTCCGAGGGCGGTTCGGAGCGTGGTGGTCGCGAATGCCGTTTCGAGCGCCTGCGTCAGCGGCCACTCCTTCTCCAGACGCAAACCGGGTCTAGGAGAGGCAACCTGACGTCTTGTGTTCGTGAAGTCACGATCGAACTGATCGACGTCTTGTCGGTCCATGATGCCGTCAGCGATCAGTCGCGGGATGCTGCTGCGCCAGTCCTCCCGTCGAAGGACGCCGAGCGCTTCGATGCGCTCGATCCAGTAGCGGGAGTACGCATCTGCGTCGAGACGCGAACGCGTCCACGTCAATCCCTTCTCCATGAACCCGAAGTGAAAGTTCGGCTCGACGTTCCAGGCGTCCGCGCGGAGCGCGAGAAGCCGCTCGACGCGTCGCGGGTCTTGATAGAGGACGCGCGCTTGCTGAAGGGTGTCGCCGGGATAGAGCGCGATCGCAAGTCGTGCACCCTTCGCCGGGTAGAGGTACGCGAACTGGACTGACCGCGCGTCGGGCAAGTCCGCACGCGCGTGGACCCCGTGCCATGGATCACGGTGTTCGGTTACCGGCAAGGCCGGCGCCGCGGTACTGAGCAATTCGACGCACCGCTGCGCCAGATACGGACCGCCCCCCATAGCCTCAGCCCACGACGGTAGTCGGCGGAGCTGCTTCCCGCTCCTCGATCCAGGGGTGATCGGGACCAGGCCAGATGGCGCAGAACTGAGAGACGAGCCACCGTGTGCGTTCGGCGATCGCTTCCTCGTCGAACCGCTCCGGGTAGCGCTCGATTAGCCGCGCGTTCAACAGGAGCCGCGACTCTGCGTTCAAGCCCTTCTGTTTCTTTGCCCACCCTTCGTGCTGGAGCGCGCTGTTCAGTCCGCCCGCGACCAGCGTCAGGTTCCCTAGTCGATGAATCGACCGCTGACGGATGTCGCGCGCGGCCTCTTCGTCCTCGGGCGAGAGGCCCTCTGGAAGTGCCCAGTTGGTCTCCCAGCTTTGCGGAAGCAGATGCTCAAGTGACAGATTCGTGGGGATCTCGAGGATGTCCGTCTTGTTCGAATAGAGCGACTGCTCGACACCTCCGAGAGCCATGACCAAGCGCCGCTTCGCGATGTTGTTGTAGGCGTCATGGGTTTCGTAGTAGGAGATGAGCTCTGCGTCCGTGGGCCAGCGGCTGATCTCGCCTGTTCCGGCGCGTAGCTCGTCGAGCAGGATCTCGTCGGCGCGGGCCGAATCCTCGGCGATGCGGCCAATCAAGACCGGCATCTGGACGTTGTAGTTCTTCTCTGTCATTCGCAGCAGCGACCGCCGCACCAGCCAGCTCTCGAGGATCTTCAGCGCCCGACGTCGCCTGTCCTCACGTAGGTCCGGCTGGCGGAACAGCAGCAGCACGAGCGGTAGGACAGTCGTGATGTCGAGCGATGCAAGGCGCTGGAAGAAGAGCGCCTCGTCGCTGCCGGGCGGCATCGAGTCGAACCCGCGCATGGTTTGCGCATCGCGGCAGACCTCCCTGATTAGCTCGTCCATTTGGGGCGGCGGCGATGCTTGCAGGATCTGCTTCCTGAACGTTGTGAAGAGTTCGGTCGCTGGCGTGATTCGTCGGAGCTTCATCGTCAGCCAGTGCATTAGGAACAGGTCAGCGCGGGGGCGAAAGAGTCGGCCCTGCCGCTGGGCGGCCCGCCAGTAGTCGTCATCGAGTTCGGGCTTCCAGACGTTCTCGTAGAGGTGGTCGACGTCGAGACCCTGTCGTGCGGCCTCATGGAAGACCGCGTTCTTGACCAGATCGAGCGCGAGGAGCGGCGTTCCACGCGCATTCAGAGTCTCGAAGATGACCTGTGCGTTGTCGCCTTGCTCGAGCGTGATGGACACCATCCGGAGCAGGTCGCAGAGCGTCACCTGGAGCGTTCGCAGCCAAACCACTCTCTGATCGTCGTCCGGGGCATCTGCCAGCCAGTCAACGATGCGGGCGACGAAGTACGCGTACGCCTCATCAATGCGGTTGTCGGGATCGTCTTCGCGGGCCAGATCGGGTCCCCCACGGCGGACAACAGCCGCGAACGCAGACCTGTTCTTGTTCGTGGGCCAGACCTTCCAGAGATCTTCGCCCGCCGCCTTCAACGGGCGATTGCGGATGAGGCTGAGTAGGACCTCGGCATCGTTCTCAGCGGCAAGGTCGAGCGCCACGTTTCCCGCGGCGGCCAGGAGAACCTGGAGGGTCGTCAATCGTTGCTGGCCGTCGATGACCGTGTAAACCGGGATGGAGCCCGGAGCCTGAGTCTCTTGGTCGAGAACGATGGCGCCGAGGAAGTGCGACCAGTGGCCATTCGGTCCAGGCTGGCCGCTCAGCTGGTGGTCGAGCAACACCCGAATGTCCTCCCAGAGCGGCTCCCATTGGTCCGACTCGTTCCAGACGTAGGGGCGCTGGTAGAGCGGTACGACATAGCGGACGTCGCGCTCAAACAGCTCCGTTACGGTGCGGGTCTCAGGCTTCACGTCCTACAGGGTAAGCGGTTGGTCGAACAAGTTGAAGTTCGCAACCGGGGCGACCCGTGGAAGCGGAGAGGAACTTGCTCGGGCTGAGCGGGGATTGAACTCGTGCAGAACTATTAGAAGCAGCACTACCGCCGCTCAACCGGCGGGTACGTGAGTGCGATCCTGATGGCCTACGCGGTTCCCCAATCCTCTCGTCGCGTCGCTCTGATACAGCCGACGTCGTCCATACCCTCTGCCGTCCATGGATGATGGTGTCTGGATCGTCGTAAGCGCAGGGGTTGGCGGGCTTGTCGGCCTTGCTGGCGGGTACGTCGAGAGGACCGCCCGCGCGCGCAGCGACTTCGTCGCCGCCGCAGCCGCGTGGCTGGCGGCCATCGATGCGCTCGCGCTTGCCGCCCAACTCCATTTGCCGGCCGCGATGCCCTCCGCACAGCCACTTGGCCGGGCCCTCGACTGGCTTGCCGGTCAGGTCGAATCCATCCTGGGCGCTGAGCGGACCGAAACGCTTCGCGTCTTGATGCAGTGGCCGTTGTTGAAGCACTTTGAGGCCGCCCGTAGCCGAGCGTCGGAGGCGACCGCTCGACTTGTGCTCAGCGCTCCGACATGGCTGCTTCGTCGGCTCGAGCCACACCTTGACGAATTCGAGGCGTGGATGCGGCATCCGGCGGATGAGGAGCTTCGGCGCCAATGGGAATCCAGTGCCCGGCCGGAGATCGTTCGCTTGCTGAGGCGCGCGACGCGCCCTCTGCCACATCGACTATTAGCCGCAGCTAGTCGCTACCCGCTCGCCCGTGCGTCTGCTTGGATCTCTGTGTCGAAGTTGATGTACCGCTCGAGGACCACGGGGGGCGATTTGTCGACGAAGTAGACCTTCGCGAGGCAGAGCATCGGGCCCCAGAGTGAGATTTCGATTTCGAAGGCGTCTTCAGAGCGCGTGCATACAAGCGAGTGATCGTTGAACTTCGGACCAAGGGTGTACTCGACAACTCTGATAAGCCCGTGCGCGAGAGGACCATCGCCGTGCTGGTGCAATCGAATGACTACGTCGGCTACCTGGCCCGGCTTCGACGAGGCCCGCCAGCTGTGCACAAGGAAGAGCCCTCGACTCTCCTCGTACCGCCTTACGCGGAGATCGTTCAGTTCTTCCCAAGAAGGAGTCGGCTCTTTCGGCTCGGCTACAGCCGGCAGGCCGGGGTTCCGTCCGAAGCCGTGCGCCTCCATCGTTCGATTGATCTCGTCGAGGTAGGCGGCCAGTCCACTTGGATCCACTGGCGGCCGCCACTCAGGCGCGTGAGGTCTCTCTGAGATGTCCGGGTGCGTGCCATGCACCTCCGAGTGGCGACCTGCCAGATGGAGGACCATCGCCCAGAGGAGAGCCAGACTCCCGATGAGCACAACGCCGAGCCCGATTCCGAACCAAACGCCAAGTAGGCTTCCTCCAACTGCGACAACGGCGCTTCCGAGCGCCAACCAAAAGACGGCGGAGTCCGTTAGAGACGCTCGGCCGGCCTTGGACATGGCGCCAGCATACGTCCGGTCTTGTCTCCCTAATTTGGCGGGAGCACGGCCAACCAGCAGACGACGCCGACGTCGTCCTCAGTGATCGGTTCCGGAGCTTCCTCGGCCTCGACTGCTCGCAGTCCGAGCCGGCGGACGAGCGCAACAACCTGCGCCGCCGCCTCATTTGGCGACACGCGCTCCTCGCTCAATTCCGCCCGGATCTCGTTAAGCGCCCGGCGCACGGCTCCACTGCGCTCCACCTCAAGCGCGGCAGCCGCCTCCTCGGCGCCCTCCGGGAGGATCACCGATGGATCCCGAAGCAGCGTGAGCGCCCACCTCTGCGCGGGACCGATCGCCGCCTCGGCCGCGCGCGGATCCGCGCGCTCGTTGTGCACACGGACGATGTCCTCGACGGCGCGGAGCCACGCCGACTCGAGATCGACCTCACCCAACTCCGCCTCCGGCAGCCCCGTCGGGTCGATCCGCCGCAAGATCGGCAGCTCCGAGTCGAGCAGCTCGCCGTCGTCGCCGAGCTCGACGAAGCGCCAGTAGCGGTAGTCGTCGGGCGGCCGCGTCCGCGTCGCGAAGAACACGCCGGCTCGTCCCCGCGCGGCCGCCGCGGGCGTCTGTCGCACCACAGCACCGATTCCCCAGGGCAGCGCGAGGATCCGCTGGAGCTCCCCCTCCTCGAACGCGCGCATCACCAGCGCACGCAGCTGCTCGCCGAGGAACGCGCCCGACAGCGCCTCCTCGTCCTCCGCCTCGAGCGCCTCCAGCTCCCCGGCCTCGAGCCGCTCGGCATACGCCCGCAGCCCCACCTCGACGCCCTCGATCACCTCGACCTCCATCCCGAAGACGCCGGCGGCGCGAATCTTGCGGCGCACGACCGTCTCGATGCGGAGCAACTCCTCGAGCTCGCCAGGCTCGGGGAGCATCGTCGTCAGGAACACCTCCTCGTGCGGCGAGAGCAGGCGGATCACGCGCCCGTTCCGCTGCACGACGCGCTGGGGGTTCCAGGGCATGTCGTACGAGATCACCGCCTGCGCCTGCTGGAGGTTCTGGCCCTCCGACATGACGTCCGTCGACAGGAGCAGATCGACCTCGCCATCCGGCGGTTTGTAGCCGGGCTCGACGACCGTGTCGGGCGCGAACCTCGCGATGAGCCGGGTGCGCTCGTCGGGCTCGCTCTCGCCGCCGATCACCATGACGCGCTCCCGCCCACCGATGCGCTCGGGGAGATGCTCGTCGAGGTACCGGATCGTCTCGCCATAGGTGGCGAAGACCGCGATCTTCTGTGCGGGGCTCTGCTCGAGCAGCTCCCGCAGCAGACGCAGCTTCGGGTCCGTCTCGGGCGAGAGCGACGCGAGCAGGTCGCGGATCGCCACGAGGTGCTCGCGATCCTGCGCGACGATTGCGCCGTACTCGGGGTCGAACTCGCCCGCCGGGCGCAGCTCCGAGTCCGCCGAGAGCTCCTCCTCGAGCCAGCCCGCGAGCCCGGTCTCGCCGCCCTCCACGTGCGCCGCCTGCCGTAGCGTCTCCTTGGAAGGGACGACCCCGCGGCCGTCGTCCCACGCGAGTAGGAAGGCGTCGTGCGCCGCGATCATCCGCTCGACGGTCGCCAGGCACGCCGCCCAGCAGGACTCGAAACGCTTCAGAAGCTGGGACTGGAGCAACGCGCCGAGTTGGCCTTCCGCGGGATCCTCGGCCTCCTCGAGCAGCCACCTCGTCGGCCTGTAGCGCGCCATCTCGAGCTTCGCGATACGGCCGGTGATCTGCGCGAAGAACCCCGGGTGTGCCTCGTCGAGGTCGTACCGCCGCGTCTCCGGCCGCGGCTCCGGGAACCGGACGGGCGTGCCGTCCGGGAAGGTCGCGCTCGGGTAGTGCTCCTGGATGAAACGCCGGTCGCGCCGGACGGACACGGCGTCCGCGAGCGGGAAGAGCAGCTCCGGCGCGAGGCTCTCCGGGTCGCGCTCGTTTGCGCCGGCGTTCAGGAAGAGGCGCTTCGCCGACGGTATCCCGATCGGCGCGAACGCGCGATCGTGCCGCGCGAACAGCATCACGAGGTTGTAAAGGTCCCAGAGCGTGTTGTTCACCGGCGTCGCGCTCAGGAAGACCGCGTGCTTGGGCTCGCCGCCCAGCAGCCTGTTCATGGCCGCGTGCCAGGTCGTGTCCTCGTTGCGGAGCGCGTGCGCCTCGTCGACGACGACGAGCCGGTAGGCGTCCTTGTCCACTGGCAGGTGGCGGCGCGGCCTCGACGCCTCCGGGTTGAGCTGCTCGTCGGTGGCCAGCTCGTTGTAGGAGAACACCTGTGCCGGCAGCAGCGTCGCCGCGATCCGCTTCGCCCAGTTGTCCTTGAGCTGCGCCGGGCAGACGACGAGCGCGAGTCGCCCCTGCTCGAGCGCGTACTCCTCGATGAACGCGAGGCCGACCTCGGTCTTACCGGTGCCGACGCCGTCCGCGTAGACGACGCCGCCGTGTCGCTGGAGGATGCGACGCGCCCGCTCGTAGCCGTCGCGCTGGAACGAAGCGAGGTGGACGGCCACGATCTCGCCCGCCGGCTTTGTCTCCACCTCCGCCCCGTACAGCTCGGCGAGCGCGCGCAGGTAGACGGTCTGCGCATCGACCAGCCCCAGCGCCGGGAAGAGCAGCTCGCGCAGCTCGTCGGCGAACGGCGCGGCCTGCTCCCAGAGGCCGTCGAACCAGCGGATCGCCGCGCGGCTCGGGGCCGGGTTGTAGTCGACGATCCCGAGCTCGAGGTTCCGCTCGAGCCCGGCGCCGGTCAGGTTCGCCGAGGTGACGAGCGCCGCGCGGGGATCCTCCTCGCTGCCGAAGAGGTACGCCTTGCCGTGGAGGAAGCGCTGCACGTAACGGCGGACCTCGACGCGGCCGGACGAGAGCCACTGCTCGACCGCGTGGAGCCGTTCCGCGGCACGGCTGGGCGGGAAGCGGGAGAAGTCGCGCTCGCCCTCGAGAAAGGCGAGCTGCGTCTCGAAGGCGATGTTCGGCAGCTCCGCGCCCAGTCCCGGCTGCGGGATCGCGCCGAGGAGGAGGCGGACCTCCCGCTCGTCCTCGTCCAGCACGGTCGCGAGATGATGAAGCCCGCCGAGATCGACGTAGCCGGTCGCGACGGAGAGGGCCCGCCCGCCGAGATCGCCGACGAGATACGCGAGCCCGTCGGCATGGTCTCGTCGCAGGTTGTCGAGGACGTCGGGGCGCGTCACGCCTGCGGATCTTCGCGGACCTGCTCCAGGGCGTCGACGTCGACGCGATCCTGCGGCCGGTCGGCTGCTCGCTTCATCGCGAGCAGGTCCTCGTAACTTGCGAAGAGAACCGTGCCGATTCCCGGAAGCTTCGCCTCGACTGCGTGCTCCCGAAGCTGCGCGAAGCCTTCGACGCCATCGACCCACTGGAGGACGTCGATTCGCCCCGCAGTCGTCCGGAGGGCCCAGTTCCCGCCTTCGTCGAGGCCTTCCGGCGAGAACGGGACCGGCAGCTCCTCCGGCCGGAAGTCGCCGATCTCAATCGGAGTCGCGTCAAGGGACGCAAGCGCGTCGTAGAGCCGCCGGTAGGTTTCCTGGTCGGGTCGGGGAGTGATGTCCAAGTCCTTCGTCGCCCGGACGTAGCCGTGGTGGATGACGGCGAAGCCGCCCACCACCACGAACTCGACATCGTGCTCAACGAGGGTGCGGAGGAGCGTCTCGGCATCGAGCTCTTCGGTCGGCCGCCAAGCGTGCGGCTCTCGCCACGGGCCGCTCAACTCTTGCGGCCGCTGACGGCGACGCGCGTCGCGAAGCGGCTGAGCGCGATGCCCTCCATCACTCGTTCGGCTGGCGTCGTCGATCCGTATTCCTGGCGCCGGATCGCATCCTCGTCCGGGAACCAGCCGGGCTCGCCCATCCGCGGCGCGATCTCGCGGAACTTCGCGCGGACACGCTCCCGGTAGGGCTCCGGGACGGCGTCGAGGGTGAAGTCGGCGAAGATCGTCTCGAGGTCGTCCTCGTCGAGGCCGTAGGCGCGCGCGACCAACGCGTCGATCTCGGCACGCAGCTCGTCCCACTCTTCCTGGGTCAGCGGCCCGACGTCCACGCCGGTCGCGGCAGCGAACTCGGCGAAGCGGTCGTCTGGGCAGGAGAGCCGGGCGGCGGCGCGCACGATCCGCTCGTGGGCGCGGTCGTCCAGCTTCGGGACGAGCAGGCCCTCGAGGATGAAGAAGTTGAGGTTTCTTTCGACGAAGCGGCGGGCCTGCCAGTCGAACGGGAGGCTGTTCATCACTCCGAGGCAGCAGGCGCGGTCGGGGGCGTCGCCCTTGACGAAGGTGAGGTATGGGGCCTTGTTGGTCAGGAATGTCCGGGGCGGGACGAGCACCGCGATCACGGTACGGAAGTTGAGCCGGTTCGTGACGTCACGGAACGCGACGCGCGCGTTCCCGACCTCCCGGTCCGCGGCCGCTGCGCGCTCTTCCGCGGAATGTTGCTCAGCGAGGAGCGACCCCTTGCCCGGGTTTGGCTTGTGCGCCTTCTTCATCACGTCTGCGGTTGGTGGGCAAAGTCGTGCCTCGGTGCCGTGCGGGTCGTACTGGTCGAAGCTCGCGCCCTTCCAGAGCGGCCAGCCGCTCGTCGCGTTCTTCCACAGCTCCTTGTCGAGCGACTCGTCCAGCTCGCGGACCGGCACCGAGCGCCAGCGACCGCCGCCGAACGCGAACGGCGTTCCACCTTGGCGAATCTTGCCGAGCGTGTCCGCGTCGGCTTGCGAGGGCAGAAGCGGCACCTCAAGGTTTCCGCCGAGCGCTGCACGGCGGAGCAGGATCCCGGCGGACGCTACTTGCGCCGCGAATGCTTCAGCCGAGTCGGCGACACCTGCGACCTCGAACGGGCGCGTTGCGGAGGGAGGCTCGTTTGCGGTAACGACCAGCACGCTCGCGTATTGCGCATGAGTATCGAACATCCAGCGGCCTGCGTTCACTAGAAAGTCGATTCGCTCGACGCTGGTCGCGCCGAACAGCCACTCGCGGAAATCAGTTGATCCCTTGCCGAGGAAGGCTGTCCGCGGCAGCACGACCGCGAGTGTCCCGCCCGCGCGGAGGATGCCTCGGTAGCGCTGGCAGAAGAACTTGTAGAGGTCGGGATCGCCGGCGCCGCTCGTGTAGCTCGGCTCGCGTGCGAAGTACATCCGCATCGCCGCGGCCTCCTCCAGCTCCTGCCTCAGACGCGCTGCCAGCTCCGGTCGGTCGTCCCTGAGCCCCGCCAGCTCCTTGGCGCGCTCGTCAGCGGCGAGCCCGCGGAGACCGGGCTTGTAGCGAGCGTAGAACGCCAGCTCCTCGACCGTCACCTCTTCCCAGGGCGGGTTGCCGACGACGGCGTCGAAGCCGCCTGCGTCGCGGAACGCCTGCGGGAACTCGAGCGGCCAGTGGAAGCCGGGCTGGCCCGTCCAGATGTCGAGCTGCCCTCGCGCTTCCGCGGTCGCGGCCTGGATGCGCTCCTCGAGGCGCTTGCTCGCCTCGACCTCGTCGGGCGTGCGGTCCTGAACGTCGAGGAGCTGGCGCTCGAGCGCGGCGCTCTGGTTCAGCGTCTCGCGGAGCAGGTCGCCGGCGAGGTCCTCGACGGCGGCGAGATCGGCGACGCCGACGAGCGAGTTGCCGACGCGGATGTTGTGGTCGAGGTACGCGAGCGAAAGCCCTGGCACGAACGAGGCGAGCCAAAGCGAGATCTTCGCGATCTCCGCGCCCATCGGCGACAGGTCGACGCCATGGACGCAGTGCTTGAGCAGGAGCCGGCGCAGGAGCGCAACGTCCTCGATCCCAACGGCGTAGGTCCCGCCCGCGCCCGCTTTGAGGTCCTCGAGCTGTTTCCGGAGGGCGGGCAGCGGGCGGCGGGCGAGGAAGCGGGCGGTCGCGTCGGCGAGCTCATCGACGACGGCGACGAGAAAATGGGCGCTACCGCAGGCCGGATCAAGCACGCGGAACTCGAGCAGGCGCGCTGCCGCCGCCGCAGGATCGCTCTCGGCGAGACGCTCCACCTCCGCCAAGTGCCGCTCGAAGGCGGGCGCGACGCCCCGCCGCACGAGATGGCGCACGAGCGGCTCCGGCGTGTAGTAGACGCCGCCGCCCTTGCGGCCCCCCTCGTCCGTGAGCCAGAGCAGCTCGCCCTCCTCGACCTCCGCCTCATCCGGCTCGACGGCCACGTAGCGGTCGTGGCCCGCGTCGTAGCTGTAGGGACGGTCGGCGACGGAGAGCCGAAGCGAGAGCAGCCCTTCGTAGATGTTCCCGAGGTGACCGATCTCGAGCCCGGAGAAGTCGTAGCCGTGGTCGCTCTCCGGATCAATCCCGAGCGCGGTCAGCGCCGGCGCGAGCGCCTCGTTGCGCAGCGATGCGCGCTCGAGGATCTCGGCGCCCTCGAAGCCATCCGCCGCGAAGAGAGCGCCGTTGTAGGCGGGCACGAGCCAGGTCTCCTCGCCGTCGCGGAGCGCAGCGACCAGCACCTTGATCCGGTCCCAGAGGATGGTCGAGCGGCCGGAGACGCCCGCGGCGGCGTCGCGGACGATCTGGGTGAAGGAGTGCGGTCGATACGCCTCGTTGTCGACCGGGAGATGGCGCGCGCTCTCGGCGTAGAGAAGGAAGAGCGCCCGGAAGACGAACGTCATCGCGGCAGCCTCGAGTTCCAGTCGAGCCTCGTCGTCCTCGAGGTCCACGCCCTCGCGTTCGGCCCATTCGCCGAGCTCGCGGCCGAGCGTGGGGAGGACGGACTGCCGGATCGCAGCATCGATCCGCTCGCGCAGCTTCGCCCCGAAGTCGCGCGCGTCGCGCATGAGCGCCTCGAAGCCGTCCCCTGACAGGTACTCGGGCGCGAGCAGGCCGAGCAGCGGGCGGTCATCGCCCGTCAGCGACTCGGCATCCAGCTCGAGATAGCGCGCAACCGCCGAGCCCGAGGACGGCTTCGCCTCGAAAAGCCGGAGCCGTCCACGCGAGGCGAGGAAGCCGTAGGGAACGCCCTGCTCCAGGCAGTCCTCGATTAGGACGCCCTCGGGCGGCCGGCCCTCCGCGTCGAGCTTCGCGAAGGCGGCGTCTGCGAGCGGGCGCACGAGCGCGGTGGCTTTCCCGTCGGCGCGGAGGACGTAGTTGCGTCCCTTGAGCTGCTCGACGTCGTAGCCGAGCCGCTCGAAGAGCGCGCGCCACTCGCTGGGGAGGTCCTGCGCCAGCTCCTCCAGCCGGGCCCAGCGAGGACCCTCGCGGAGCCGTGTCGTGAAAAGGTGCTGCGTTCCGAGACCCCTGACCTGGAGCCCGGAGACGCCGGCGCGGTCGAGCCGCTCCAGCTCCTCGGCGAGTTCGCGCACGGCGTGGAGCTTTCCGAGGCTCGGCAGCCGTTCGAGCACGCGCAGGAGCTCGTCCGCCCCGACGAGGCGGATCGGGCCGTCGTGGCCGATAGGCCCGAGCGCGCGCACGACGCGCTCCTGGCCGGGCTCATCGGTGATGAGGAGCAGCGGCGTAGGCCCGCCGCCGAAGCGGGTGCGCCAGAGCTTTCGCAGCTCTTGCTCGCCTGGTTGGTCGGCGCGCGCGATCTCGACACCGCCGACGAGCCGGCTTTCGACGATGCCGTCCCCTTCGACCGGAACCGCCTTCGCGCCCGGGACGCCCGCAACCGCGGCCAGGAGTTCCTGCGCCGTCAAGGGTGCGAGCCTCCACGCGCGCGCATGCCGCGACGGTAGCGGACGGATCGGCCGCTGGCGAAGCAGGACGCCGCTTCGGACCATCGCCGCTCGCTGTAGCGCGCGGGCTCCGGTCGCGAAAGTGTCCCTGCGCCTATCGGCACGGTTCCGTCACGTTTGTGGGGCACGGCCGCCCTTCAGATCAACGATCAGGTACCGGGGTTAGTCAGGAAGTTCCTCGTCCGCGAGTGCGGAGGCTTCATGTGCCGCGAGCAGGTAGAGCTCGACGTTGTCGAGCACTGCGTTGGCGCGCTTGGCGAGAACGTCATAGGGCACGACCTCGACCCGATGCAACGACTTGTTGAGTTCGAGCAGAACCCGCTTGCGGTGCTCGGGCAGAGGATCAGCCTTTCCGATAACGATGATCAGTCGTGGATCGCGCGTGTAGGGGAGGCCGTACAACTCCTTTGCAGCATCGGCGTAGCGGGTAAGGCGATCGCGGTAGACGATCGCCTGCGCAAGGGCCTGCGCCAGCGTGGTGCTCAGTGCATATTCGTGCGGTGACGGGGCCGGGTCATCATCGGCGACGTCCGGCGCCTTGATGAGTTCGTCGTGCGGGCTCTTCAGCTCGAGTAGGTCGTGGAAGCCGTCGTAACGTTGCAGAAGGAAGTCCATCGCCCCGCTGGGGCCAGGCTTCCGTCGCCGCATCACCGCGTAGTCGAGACCGAGGAGCCACAGGTTCTTTTCGATGAACTTTTGCATCGTCGTTTCGTTCGTTGCATCGTCGTCAAGCAGGGCCTGGTAGTCGTCCATCGCCTCGCGGGCGTCCTGAATCCGCTGGGGCGTCCGCTCGGCAAGCACCTCGCTGGTGACGTAACGGCCGCTCGGATCTGCGGTCACGGCTCGAAGCAGCTCGATGCGCTGCTCGCGGGTCGATGCTGAGCCGAAGAATTCAGAAATGAAGCCGGCGTCCTCTGCGCTGATATCGCCCAGAGCCCCCAGAGCCGTGAGAGTGTCCGCGAGGCTGGATGGAGCGCCTTCTCCCGTGCCTATGAGTTCACGTAGTTGCTCAAGGCGCTCCTCGTTGTCCGCTACCCAGGCGGTGATGTGGCCGAGGTCGACGTGTGACTCGATAAACGCCCGGAGCACACCAGGATCTGCTGACTCAGCAAGTTCTTGAAGCTCGTCGATCTCCGTGACATCAACGCCGAGATGGCCCGCGAGGTACGAGCGCGCGGCGTCTCCTGCCGTCGTTCGGTACTCCTCGATATTGACAACGAAGACCAAGAAATTCGGCGTGTGCCGGAACCCTTGCCTCAAGCCGTCGCGGAGCGTGAGTAGTAACGCCGGCGTCTTTCCCTCGGGACACTCCTCCTGGACGAACTTCGCTAGGCACTGCCCGTTCTTGAACTGCGTCCGTCTATCGGGGAAGACATGCAGCCACTCGAACTCGTGGTAGACGTCGATCCCACAGAGGCGCGTTTCGCCGCCCTTCCTATGTTTCAGCGGGACGTCCCAGTCCAGGTCAAGTGTCAACATGACTCAAGAATATGCGCATGCGCTGACAGCTCAAAGCTCGTCCCGGTAGGCAGAACCGATGAAAAGGGCCAACTTCGAGTCGAGACATTTGAAGGCAGTGAGAGTCAGCTTGACTCAGACCGGGCGATGTTCGAGATGCACCTGCCCCGGCTGTGGCCACGAGCTGCATCACGTCACGCGTGAGACAAAGAGCGGGGGCGAGGCGACAATGGAGACGTGCGCCTCTCTAACGGCACGCTCTCGCTCTCGCCGTCCGACCTGACGGCCTACCTCGCCTGCGAGCACCTGACGCAGCTCGAGCGGCAGGTGGCACACGGCGACCTCGCAAGGCCGGGACGGGTCGACCCGCAGGGCGACCTTATCCGGCTCAAGGGCGACGAGCACGAGCGCGCCTACCTCGAGCGGCTCCGCGCCGAGGGGCGCGACGTCGTCGAGATCCAGCTCGGCGGCCCCGAAGGCGACTGGGACTGGGAGCGGGCCGCCCGCGAGACCGAGCAGGCGATGCGCGCCGGGCGCGAGGTGATCTACCAGGGCGCCTTCGTCGACGACCGCTGGCGCGGGCTCGCCGACTTCCTCGTCCGGCTTCCCGACGGCGGCTACGAGGCGCTCGACACGAAGCTCGCGCGCCACCCGAAGCCGTACTTCGTCCTCCAGCTCTGCTTCTACAGCGAGCAGATCGCCCGCATCCAGGGGCGCGAGCCGGAGCGGATGCACGTCATCCTCGGCACCGGCGAGACCGCCTCCTTCCGGCCGCAGGACTTCGGCGCCTACTACCGGCGCGTCCGGGCCCGCTTCCTCGACGCGGTCGCCGAGCCGCGCGCGACCGAGCCGTACCCGTGCGATCACTGCTCGATCTGCGACTTCCGCGAGCTCTGCGAGGCGTGGTGGGACGAGCGCGACCACCTCGTCCGGGTGGCGGGCATCCGCCGCGACCAGATCGTCCGGCTGGGCGCCGCGGGCATCGACACGCTGGCGGCGCTCGGCGACGCCGCGCCCGAGACCGAGGTCATGCGCATGGCGGCCACGACCTTCGAGAAGCTCCGCGACCAGGCGGCCCTCCAGCTCGGGCACCGCCGCACGGGCGTCCACCGCGCCAGGCCGCTCGAGCCGGAGCCGGAGCGCGGCCTCGCGCTGCTGCCGAAACCCTCGCCGGGCGACCTCTTCTTCGACATCGAGGGCGATCCGTTCTTCGAGCCGGGCCGCGGGCTCGAGTACCTGTTCGGGATGCTCCGGCTGGAGGAGGGCGAGCCGCGCTTCCGCGCCTTCTGGGCGCACGACCACGAGCAGGAGCGACGGGCGTTCGAGGAGCTCGTCGACTTCATCCACGCCCGCCTCGAGCAGGACCCCGGCCTGCACGTCTACCACTACGCACCCTACGAGCCCACGGTGCTCAAGCGCCTGATGGGCGCGTACGGCAGCCGCGAGGAGGCGGTCGACGACCTGCTGCGGCGGGAGGTGCTCGTCGATCTCTACGCGGTCGTGCGACAGGGGCTGCGCATCTCGCACCCGCGCTACTCGCTCAAGAACGTCGAGCAGTTCTACATTGAGCGCGAGGCCGAGCTCCGCGCCGGCGACGACTCCATCCTCCTCTACGAGCGCTGGCGCGAGGAGCGCGACGACGCGATCCTGCGCGGGATCGAGGAGTACAACGAGGAGGACTGCCGCTCGACCTACCTCCTGCGCCAGTGGCTGCTCGAGCGCAAGGCCGAGGCGGAGGCGGAGTGGGGGACGGCGATCGAGTGGCGCGAGCCGCCCGAGGCGCGCGAGCCGGCCGAGGAGGAGCTGGAGGCGAAGGAGGAGCGCGAGCGGCTCCGCGCCGAGCTGCTCGACCGCGGCGACGACGCCCTGCGGTTCGCCGGTCACCTGCTGGAGTACCACCGCCGCGAGGCGAAGCCCGTCTGGTGGGCCTTCTTCGACCGGCTGGAGCAGACCTCGGAGGAGCTGGTCGAGGACGCCGAGGCGATCGGCGGGCTCGAGCTCGAGGGGGAGGTCGCCGAGCGGACCTACGGGTTCCGCTTCCCGCTCCAGCAGCACAAGCTCGACCCCGGCGACGGCGTGATCGACCCCGTCACGGGCCAGGGGACGGGCACGATCCGCGAGCTCGACGACGTCGCCGGCACGCTGACGCTCTACCGGGGCGCGAAGGTGGCCGAACGGCCGCTCCCGCGGGCCCTAATCCCCGGCGGCCCCTTCGACACGCGCACCCAGCGCAACGCGCTCGTCCGCCTGGCTCGCTCGCTCGTCGCCGGCGACCGCCGCTACCCGGCGCTCGAGGACGTCCTCCGGCGGGTGCCGCCGCTCGGAGGCGAGCGCGTCCAGGTCCCGAC
>JBBDWU010000024.1:111893-153933 GCA_040902725.1 Gaiellaceae bacterium
TCGACGAGGCCAAGCGGCTCGTCGAGCGCGTCGAGGGGCGCCACCTCTTCGTCCAGGGGCCGCCCGGCTCGGGCAAGACGTACAGCGGCGCCCGGCTGATCGTCCACCTGCTCGACCAGGGCAAGCGGGTCGGCGTCTCGGCGACGAGCCACAAGGCGATCCACAACCTCCTGCGCGAGGTCGAGCGGGCGGCGCGCGCGGAGGGCGTCGCCTTCCGCGGCCTGAAGCGGGGCGAGGAGGGCGGCGAGTCGCACTACGAGGGTCCGTTCATCGCGACGGCCAAGGACGGCTTCACCGATCCGGAGGTCGGGCTGATCGCGGGGACGGCGTGGCTGCACGCGCGCCCCGAGCTCGACCAGACGCTCGACTACCTGTTCATCGACGAGGCCGGCCAGGTCTCGCTTGCGGACGCGCTGGCGATGGGAACGGCCGCCCGGACGCTGGTGCTGCTCGGCGACCCGCTCCAGCTCGCGCAGGTCGTCCAGGGCACGCACCCGGAGGGGTCGGGGGTCTCCGTGCTCGAGCACCTGCTCGGCGACGCGCAGACGATCCCGGAGGAGCGCGGGCTCTTCCTCGAGCACACCTACCGCATGCATCCCGACGTCTGCCGGTTCGTCTCCGACGCCTTCTACGAGTCGCGGCTCGCCTCGGCGGACGGCTGCGAGCGGCAGGGCACGGCGTTCGGGACGGGGCTCCGCTTCCTGCCGGTCGAGCACGTCGGCAACCGGCGTTCTTCGCCGGAGGAGGCGGAGGCGATCCTCGCGGAGGTGCGGCGGCTGCTCGGCGGCGAGTGGACGGACGCCGGCGGCGTTACGCGGCCGCTGCGGCTCCAGGACGTGATGGTGGTGGCGCCCTACAACGAGCAGGTCGGGCTGCTCCGGGAGGTATTGCCGGAGGGGTTGCCGGTGGGGACGGTGGACAAGTTCCAGGGGCAGGAGGCCGCCGTCGTCTTCTTCTCGATGGCGACGTCGACCGGGGACGACGTGCCGCGGAACCTCGACTTCCTCTTCTCGCGGCACCGGCTGAACGTGGCCGTGTCGCGCGCGAAGTGCCTCGCCTATGTCGTGGCCAGCCCGCGCCTGCTCGAGGTGGCGTGCAACTCGATCGAGCAGATGCGGATGGCGAACGCCCTTTGCCTCTTCGCCGAGCAGGCGCGATGACGATCGCCGTCTCCGTGATCGCGTTCGTCGCGCGGTTGCGGGACTGGTGGGGTAGGGACGCGTAGCTGTTCAGTCGAGCCTGATCACGCCACCGAGGCCGCGGGAAACCGTCAGCACTCATTCGCCCGTACGAGGGCGGCGAGTCGCTCGCGCCCCAAGGAAAGCACAGCCGAGCGCTCCCGATCGGGGCCGGTGCGCGGGTCGTAGCGGCCGCTGAGCCGAACGCGGGAAGCGGATGCGCCCCGCGGCCAGGTCGGCCTCGGTCACGCGCTGGCCGCGCTCAGCGTCGGCCCGGTCGGTCTTCGCCCTGCCGTGCAGCGAGGCGCCGCTCGACTTCGGCCGCGTCAAGTGGATAGGCGAGCCCGGCGGCGCGCACGGCGTCGAGGAGCTCCCACTGCGTGAGCCCGGCCTCTTCGGCGGCTCGACCAAGCGAGACCTCGCTGCGACGGTAGCCGGCGATTGCGCGTTCGAGCTCCCATTGTCTGATCGAACCTTCGAGGAGCCGGCGGATCACCGTCGCGAGGTCGAGCGAGTCCTCGCGTGCGATCCGCTCGAGCGCGCTCACGAGCTCGGCGTCGGCGCTGATAGTGATCTGCTGGGTCTTCATCCGTAGCTGCTCGTTAGAGTCGACGGCCGGCCTTTGTGCCGGCTCGTCCTGGCTGGTGTCCGCGAGCTCTACTGCGTGCGGGTGCGGCGGAGCTTGGCGAGCTGCTCGGAGGTCAGGTCTCTGCTCACCGGTCGAGAGCGTACCCTTGAAGCCATGGTCACGACCGCGATCGAGGAGTGGATCCCCGAGATCGTCGAGCGCCTGGTGCGCGAGTTCGAGCCGGTGAAGATCATCCTGTTCGGCTCTCATGCGCGTGGCGAAGGGCGTGACGGGAGCGACGTCGACCTGCTCGTGGTGCTGCCGCGGGTCGACCGCAAGCACGATGCCGCGGTTGCCATGCTCCACACCCTCGGCGACCTGCGGATCGCCAAGGACGTGATCGTCACGACGCCGGAGGAGCTCGATCGCCGCGGCGACGCGATCGGGACCGTCTACCGCGCGGCGCTTCGAGAAGGGAGGATGATCTACGGCGTGGACGAGCGCGACTCGAAGACGTGGCTTCGGTGGGCGGAAGAGGATCTCGCGTCGGCCGAGCTGGTCGCCCGAGGACCCGGCTTTGCGCCCCGAATCGCGTGCTACCAGGCTCAGCAGGCCGCCGAGAAGGCCTTGAAGGCAGTGCTCGTAGAGGACCGACGTCCGGTCCTGGTGACACACGACCTGCGGGCTCTGCGCGACCTCGTCGCAGAAGAACGGGAGTCGGCGCGACGAGACGTCGACCTGGCATGGCTGTCGGGTTGGAACATCCGCGGGCGCTACCCGGGCGACTGGGAGGAGGCGACGCAAGCCGATGCCCAGCGGGCGATCGAAGAAGCGGCCGCGATCGTCGAAGCCGCGAGGCGCGACCTACGCGACGCGTAGCGCGGCGAGGACGTCCGCTCCGTACCGGTCGAGCTTGGCCGGCCCGACGCCTGCGATCCGCGCCAGCTCGTCGAGCGACCGCGGCGCACGATCGGCGATCTCGGCCAGCGTGCGGTCGTGGAAGACGACGTACGCCGGCACGCCGTCGGCCTTCGCCCGCGCCAGGCGCCACTCGCGCAGCGCCGCGAAGACCGGGCCCTCCGGCTTCGCCTCCGCTCGCGGCGCGGCGGCCCGCCGCTCCACGCCCAGCTCCTCGAGGAAGCGGCTCGGCTTCTGGCCGCTCACCCAGCTCACCTGCAGGTGCCGCTTCGCGCGCGTGATCCCGACGTACAGCAGCCGCCGCTCCTCGGCCAGCGCGGCCGCGCTCTTCGCCCGGTAGGGCAGCTCGCCCTCCTCCAGCCGCGGCAGGAACACCGCCTCGAACTCGAGCCCCTTCGCCCGGTGGTAGCTGAGGATGTTGACGCCGCGGCCCTCGCTCTCGGCGCCGAAGCGCGCCTCCAGGTCGCGCACGAAGCCGCCCGCCTCGCCCGCGAACTCCGCCGCCAGGCGCACCAGCCGCGCCAGATCGGCCTGGCGCGTGGCCTCCTCCTCGCCGACGCCCTCGGGGACGACCTCGACCCAGCCCTGGTCGACCGCCGCCGCGCGCACGACGGCCGCGGCCGGCCCCTCCGCGCGCCGCAGCACGGCCAGCGTCCGCCGCGCCGCCGGCCGGCGCAGGAAGGCGCCGCCGCGCACCTGGAAGGGGATGCCCGCCGCCGCGAACGCCTCCTCGAAGTCCTCCGAGCGGGCGTTGATCCGCACCAGCACCGCCATCTGCTCGTAGGGGACGTCGAGCTCGCGCACGCGCGTGACCACCGCCGCCACCTCGGCCTCGCGGTCGGCGCAGGCGAGCAGCACCGGCTCGGGCCCCGCCGCCCGCACCGCCCGCAGCCGCTTCTCGGCGCCGCCCAGCCGCGGCACCAGCCGGTTGGCGAAGGCGAGCACCTCGGGGGTCGAGCGGTGGTTCTCCTCCAGCCGGATCACGGCCGCGCCCGGATAGCGCCGCGGCAACGCCAGCAGGTACTCGGGCGTCGCGCCGGTGAAGGAGTAGATCGACTGGTAGTCGTCGCCGACCACGCAGAGGTCGTCGCGCTCGCCCAGCCAGCGCTCGAGCAGCGTCTGCTGGAGCAGGTTGACGTCCTGGTACTCGTCGACGGTGAAGGCGCGGTAGCGCGCGCGCAGCTCCGCCAGCGCGGCCGGCCGCTCGTCGAAGAGCCGGATCGTCAGCTCGAGCACGTCCTCGAAGTCGATCCGTCCCTGCTCGCGCTTGCGCTCCTCGTAGCGGCGGAAGACGCGCAGGGCGAGGTCGGCGGGGACGGGCGGCTCGTGGTCGCCGAGCGCGTCCAGGTAGCCGTCGGGGGTGAGGCGCGCGTTCTTGGCGCGCTCGATCTCGGTCGCCAGCTCGCGCAGGGGCCGGAACCGGTACGGCTTCGGCAGCGCCCGCACGAGCGGCTGCAGGATGAGCGCCTTGGAGGCGAGGATCGGCGGAGCCGAGCCGAAGTGGCCGAGCTGCGCCAGCGCCGCCGCGTGGAAGGTGCGCGCGCGCACGCCGCTGACGCCGAGTGCCTCGAGCCGCGCCCGCATTTCGCCCGCCGCCTTGTCGGTGAACGTGACCGCGAGGATCTCGCCCGGCGCGAAGGCGCCCGTCTCGACCTGGCGCGCGATGCGGGCGGTGATCGTCGTCGTCTTGCCCGAGCCGGCGCCGGCGAGGATGCAGACGGGGCCGCGCACGGTCTCGGCGGCGCGGCGCTGCTCGGCGTTCAGGGTGGGGAAGGGCACCGGGGCCAGGCTAACGACGGCGTCGGCGCCCCTTCCCGGCGCGACGATTTCGGCGCGAAGCTGACACAGTAATGTGCTACATTTTGTGCGTCAATGGAGCGGGTGGGCGTCCGAGAGCTGCGCCAGAACCTCAGCGTCTACCTGCGCAAGGTCAAGCGCGGCCAGGCGCTCGAAGTCACCGAGCGGGGGAAGACCGTGGCGCGTCTCGTGCCGCCCTCCACCGGCGATGAGTACTGGGACCGGCAGATCGCCCTCGGCAAAGTGCGGCCGCCGAGCAAGCCGGGGCCACTGCCGAAGCCGGTGAAGCTGCCGCCGGGCGCGAAGCCGCTCAGCGAGATCCTCCAGGAGATGCGCGACTCCGAGCGGTTCTAGTGTCGCTCTATCTCGACTCGTCGGCGCTCGTGAAGCTGGTCGCCGACGAGCCCGAGAGTGCGGCGTTGCAAGTGATCGTGGGCGGAGCGTCCCTCGTGTCGAGCGAGATCGCGCGCGTCGAGGTCGCTCGTGCGGCGCGCAGGCACGCCGCCGAGGACGTCGGCCGCGAGCTGCTCGACCGTCTGTTCGAGGTCGAGCTGACGGCCGAGATCCTCGAGGCGGCGGCAGCTGCGGAGCCTCCGGAGCTGAGTTCGCTCGACGCGATCCACCTGGCTTCGGCGCTGGCGAACAGCGACGGCATCGACGCCTTCGTCGCCTACGACGAGCGGCTGCTCGCAGCAGCCGAGGCGGCCGGGCTCGCGGTCGCGTCGCCGGCATGAGGCGAGCCGTCGGGCTGTTCGCGGTCGTGCTCGCCGGCTGTGGCGGCGCGGGGGCCGACGAGCAGACGATCGCGCTCGCGAAACAGGCCTACGAGCGCGCGAAGGCCGAGGGCGTCGACATGACGAACGGGCCGTGCCTCGGCGTGATCAAGCCCGGCTGGGTCGCCGACGTCGCGCACGATCCCCGCCAGACCGTGGACGACGACCCCGCCAACCAGTGCGAGCAGTACCGCTCAGGCGAGGCCGGCCACTTCGTCGAGCTCGATCCCGAGGGCAACTTCATCCGCTCGGGCTGAGCAGGCGCGCGGCACGAGATCGGCACAGAGCCGGCGCAGACACGTGCGCCTGTCCGTGCTTCGATTGGCGGCATGGAGAACCCGGCGCGTCCACCCACGGTCCGGCAGGTCTACGCGCTCGCGGCCGCGCTCTGCGCGTTCACCGACCAGGACTTTCCCGCCACCCGTGAGGAGGCCTCCGACCTGATCGAGCGGCTGCGGATCGACACCGGCCACCCGCGGCCCTCGCTGGCCGACTCGCCACCAAGTGTTACACCAACATCGAAAAAGTGATGTAAGCTCAGGATGTGAAGCGGCTCCAGATCATGATCGAGGAGGAGCTCGACGACGCGCTCGGCCGCGAAGCGGCTTCGGAGGGCACGTCGAAGGCCGCACTTATCAGGCGCTATGTCCGGGAGCAGCTGAAGCCGCTGCCCCCGCTGCACGAGGACCCGCTTTGGGAGATGGTCGGAGCCGATCCGGGCACCGAGCCCGTCGAGGACATCGACGAGTTCCTCTACGGCCCGGTCACCGCGGACGATTGATCTTCGTCGACAGCTCGTTCTGGATCGCCACGCGACTGACGCGGGATCGTCATCACGCCGCCGCGGTCGCGTTGCTGGAGCTGCATGCCGGCGCGGATCTGGTCACCTCGAATCACGTTCGCGGAGAGACGTGGACGTTCTTGCGGCGCAAGGCCGGCCACAAGTCGGCGTCCCACTTCCTCGACCGGGTGGGGCGGACCCCGCGTCTCCGGGTGCTCTTCGTCTCCGAGCCGCTCGAAGCCGACGCGCTCCGCTGGCTCAGCCGGCACGACGAGCGCGCCTACTCCTTCGTCGACGCGACCAGCTTCGCGCTGATGCGGTCGCTGCGGATCCGGGAGGCGCTCGCGTTCGACGCAGACTTCAGCGCGGCCGGGTTCGTCGAGCTGCGGCCCTGAGGTTCATGGCGCCCCGCCGGGGCAACACCCGCCCTTGCGCCGAGTCTGCCGAGCTTGTGAGGCGGGCCCGGAGGGCTCCGCGAGAGCTGAGGGTCAAACCGGGCAGAGCCGATCGGGGAAAGCGAATTCGGCGCCTTTCCGTGCCCGCCGGCCGCGCAGACGGGCACCGCCGTCTTCGCGTCGGTGTCGCTGCGCTTAACGTTCCCAGCGTGAGCGACATCGCCTCGCGCTTCGCGGACGCCCTCGCGCTCGAGAACGAGACGGAGCGGAAGCTCGCGGTCGTCGGCGTGATCGACCAGGCGCTCCGCGACCTCGGGATCAGGCCGGTCGTGGTCGGCGGCGTCGCAGTCGAGTTCTGGACGTACGGCGAGTACGCAACAGCCGACATCGACCTGGTGATGCCGTACCTCCCGGCCGCCGACGACCGCCTGGTGGAGCTCGGGTTCGCGCGCAAGGGTCGGCACTGGGTGCTGCCCGGGACCGAGATCTTCGTCGAGGCGCCCGGCAGCGCGCTCGGGCCGCGGGAGGAGGCGGTCGAGGTGGAGATCGGCGAGGGCGTGTCGGTGTTCGTCCAGAGCGCCGAGGACATCCTCGTCGCACGCTTGGAGGAGTTCGTGGCGACCGGCCACCGGGATGCCGCCGAGCAGGGCGTCCTGCTGCTCCGAGCCAGCCGTCTCGATCGCCGGCGCCTCGAACGGCGGGTCGAGGAGGAGGGGCTCGAACCCGTGCTCGTGGCGATCGAGCGCCTGGCGGAACGCCTGGAGGCGGGCGGCTCCGTCGAGAGCTTCGAGCTGCACGATCTGGCCCACGAGCTCCGGCGCGAGCTACGCTGACGTCGATGCGGACGATGACGCTCAGGGAGTGGCGCGCCGAGCGCAAAGAGGGCCGCAAACGGGCCCAGCGGCTCGCGGCCGGCTTCCCGCAACCGTATGTCCGCGAGCGCCCGCGGGATCCCGAGGAGGCACGCTTCCTGCGCGAGCGCGGGACGCCCGAGCACCTGATCGGGCCGGACCGGGAGCGCTGAGGGGGAACGTCAACCGGGCCTGCCACAATGGCCCTCCCGTGCCCGAGGCGCCCTTCGTCCACCTCCACTGCCACTCCGAGTACTCGATCCTCGACGGGGCGTGCCGCATCCCGGACCTCGCCGCCCGCGCCGCCGAGCTCGAGATGCCCGCGGTCAGCCTCACCGACCACGGCTCGCTCGCCGGCGCCGTCGAGCTCTACCGCGAGGCCAAAAAGCACGGGGTCAAGCCGATCGTCGGCTGCGAGGTCTACGTCACCGACGACCGCCGCGCCCAGACGAAGGGCAACGCGCACCTGACCCTGCTCGCCGCCGACAACGAGGGCTACGGCAACCTGATCAAGCTCTCCAGCCTCGGCTATCTCGAGGGCTACTACTACAAGCCGCGCGTCGACTGGGAGCTGCTCGAGCGGCATGCGCAGGGGCTGATCGCGCTCTCGGGCTGCCTCTCCGGCCGCGTCGCCAAGGCGCTCGAGGAGAACCGCCCCAACGACGCGCGCGCCGACCTCGACCGGCTCGCCCAGATCTTCGGCGCGGACAGCACCTACGTCGAGATCCAGAACGCGCACCTCGACGTGCAGCAGCGGATCAACCCCGAGCTCGCCAAGCTCGCCGCCGCGGCGCAGCTCCCGCTCGTCGCCACCGGCGACGTCCACTATCTCCGCCACGAGGACGCGCGCGCGCACGAGGCGCTGCTCTGCATCCAGTCGGGCGACTCGCTCAAGAACCCCGACCGCTGGAAGTTCGAGACCGACCACTTCTACTTCAAGACCCCGCAGGAGATGGCGCAGGACTTCGCCGGCTACGAGGAGGCCCTCGCGCGCACGCTCGAGATCGCCGGGCGCTGCAACGTGACGATGGAGCTCGGCCGCGTGCTGCTCCCCAGCTACCCGACCCCCGAGGGCCGCGACGCCTTCGACTATCTGGTCGAGCTCTGCGAGCGCGGCCTCGAGCGCCGCTACGAGCGCGTCACCCCCGAGCTCCGCGAGCGCCTCCAGTTCGAGCTGAAGACGATCAAGGAGATGGGCTTCGCCGACTACTTCCTGATCGTCTGGGACTTCATCCACTTCGCCAAGTCGAATGGGATCTCGGTCGGGCCCGGGCGCGGCAGCGCCGCCGGCTCGCTCGCCGCCTACTGCCTCGAGATCACCGACATCGACCCGATCCGCTACCACCTGCTGTTCGAGCGCTTCCTCAACCCGGGCCGCAAGGACCTGCCCGACATGGACATCGACTTCTCGGTCGCCGGCCGCGAGCGCGTCATCAACTACGTCTCCGAGAAGTACGGCCGCGACCGCGTGGCGCAGATCATCACCTTCGGGACGATGGCCGCGCGCGCCGCCGTCCGCGACGCGGGCCGCGTGCTCGAGATCCCCTACGGCGTCGTCGACCGGATCGCCAAGCTGATCCCCGAGGGCCCCGGCCAGACCCTCGAGGCCGCGCTCAAGGCCGGCCAGCCGCTCAAGCAGGAGTACGACCAGGACGAGACCGCGCGCCAGGTCGTCGACCTCGCGCGGCCGCTGGAGGGGCTCGTCCGCCAGGACTCGATCCACGCCGCCGGCGTCGTCATCGGCGCGCAGCCGCTGATGGAGGTCGTGCCGCTCCAGCGCAAGGGCGACGACCAGGAGCTCGTCACCCAGATGGCGATGGGCGACGTCGTCGACCTCGGCCTGCTGAAGATCGACTTCCTCGGCCTGCGCAACCTCGACGTGATCGACAAGGCGGTCGCGCTCGTCGGCGGCATCGACATCGAGAAGCTCCCGCTCGACGACGCGAAGACCTACGCGATGCTCGCGCGCGGCGACTCCGTCGGCGTCTTCCAGTTCGAGGGCTCGGGGATGCGCGAGGCGCTGCGGCAGATCAAGCCGACCGTCTTCGAGGACCTCATCGCGCTCGTCGCCCTCTACCGGCCCGGCCCGATGGCGTACATCCCGCAGTACGCGCGCCGCAAGCACGGCAAGGAGCAGGTCGCGTTCATCGACCCGCGCCTCGAGCCGATCACCGGCGAGACCTACGGGATCTGCATCTACCAGGAGCAGTACATGGAGATCGCCAAGCAGCTGGCGGGCTTCGACCCGGCCGAGGCCGAGACGCTGCGCTACGCGATCGCCAAGAAGGTGCACAAGCTGATGGCCTCGCTGAAGGAGCGCTTCCTCGAGGGCTGCGCGCAGAACGGCGTCACGCCGGCGGTCGCCAACCAGCTCTGGAAGGACATGCAGGAGGCGCAGGACTACTCCTTCAACAAGTCGCACGCCGCCTGCTACGCGCTGATCGCGTACCGCACCGCCTGGCTGCGCGCGAACCACCCGTGCGAGTACATGGCCGCGCTCATCTCCTCGGTGATGAACACGAAGGACCGCGTGCCCTTCTACGTGAACGCGTGCGCGGAGATCGGGATCGAGGTGCTGCCGCCTGACGTCAACTCCTCGCAGGTCGACTTCGCGGTCGTCGAGGGCAAGATCCGCTTCGGGCTGAACGCGGTCAAGGGCGTGGGGGAGACGGCGGCGGCCGCGATCGTGGCCGCGCGGCCCTACGACTCGCTCTGGGACTTCACCGAGCGGGTCGATCCGCAGCACGCCAACAAGCGCGTGGTCGAGGCGCTCGTCAAGGCGGGTGCCTTCGACTCGACCGGCGCGACGCGGCGCGGGATGCTGGTCGCGCTCGACCAGGCGCTCGAGACCGGGCAGCGGCGGCAGCTCGACCTGATCTCCGGCCAGTCGTCGATGTTCGAGGTCGAGCGGCCGACGATCTCGGGCGCCGAGTACGAGCAGCCGGAGCTGCTGGCGCTCGAGAAGGAGGCGCTCGGCCTCTACGTCTCCGAGCACCCGCTGGCGGCGGTCCGCGACCAGCTGCGCAAGCGCACCGACTGCCCGCTCGTCGACATCTCCAGCCGGCGCGACGGCGAGGTCGTCACCGTCGGCGGCATCGTCGGCTCGGTCAAGCCGCTGACGACGAAGAAGGGCGAGCCGATGGTCTTCCTGACGCTCGACGACGTGGGCGGGCAGGCCGAGGTGGTCGTCTTCAACTCGGTATACGCGGCCGCGCGCGAGCTCTGCGTCGCCGACCGCATCCTCGTCGTCAAGGGGCGCGTCGACCACAAGCAGCAGGGCGAGACGAAGCTGCTGGCGATGGAGGTGACCGCCTTCGAGGGGGCGCCGGTGCGCACCGAGGTGCGGCTGCGGGTGGACGCGGCCAGGGCGCCGGCGGGGATCATCCGCGAGCTGGCGACCGTCTTGCGGGACTTTCCGGGCGAGGCGCCGGTCTACGTCGACCTGGAGACGTCGTCGGGCCTGCGGCGGCTCGAACTGGGCCCTGGTTACCGCGTCGCGCCGACCAGCGACTTCCTCGCCGAGGTCAAGCAGTTGCTCGGCGAAGCCGCCGTCACCTGAAATTTTCTCGCGGTCAAGCGGTTTTCGTGCTTTTATGGACTTAGGACTGTCCCTCATAAGGCTGGAAAACCATGAATCTCACCGATCGGCCCGGCACTAGCAATCAGTCCGGCGCGCCTGCTTAGATGAGCGCAGTGCGCGGCGTGGCGACCCTTGCGGCGGCGCTGCTCGCGCTTGGTGGTGCCGCCACGGCCCGCTCTTCGAGCGGGGCTTTCCCCCTGCCTGCGGGTCAGATCGTGTTCGTCGCGCAGAACGGCGACATCAAGCTCGTCGATCCGCAATCCGGCCAGGTCAAGCTCGTCACGAGCGCCTTCCGCTATTCGGTCTTCGCGGCACCCACCGACGAGCCGCGCCTGTCGCCCAACGGCTCGCTGATCGCGTTCGCGAGCGGGAAGGGGATGCAGGACGGGGCCTCCGCGATCTGGGTGATCAAGCCCGACGGCACCGGTGCGACCAGGCTCACCGACGACGTCTCCGCGTTCGACGTCGCGCCGGCCTGGACGCCGGACGGCGGCCGGCTGATGTTCTCGCACGGGCCGAAGCCCGCGGAGCTCGCCTACCGCTCGCCGCCCTACACGGCGCTGTGGTCGATGAACAACGACGGGACGGCCAAGCGCAAGCTGGCGGAGATCGACGAGAAGGTGGCGGTCTACGGACGCTCGATCGGCGTGTCCCCGGACGGGTCGCGCGTCGTCTACACGATGAACGCCGACCGCTCGGGCTACTCCCCCGTGATCGTCGTGGCCAACGGCGACGGCGGCAACGCGCGCCCGATCGCCGGCGGGATCAGCCCCGACTGGCACCCGGACGGCACCCGCATCGTCTTCCTCTTCCCGACCGGTGACACCTTTCCCTCCGGCGTCCCGCAGTACGACATCGTGATCATGAGCCCCGACGGCCGCACCTTCGTGCGCGTGCCGCGGCCGACCGCGAGCTGGTCGCCCTCGCACGTGCGCTGGGCGCCCGACGGGCAGAAGCTGATCGTCAGCAGCCTCGTGAACGGCTCGCTGCCGAGCAAGCTCTTCGTCCTCAACTCCGACGGCACCGGCCTCATCGACCTCGGCGTCGAGGGCATGCGCCCCGACTGGGGGCCGACTCCGGCGCCGCAGGTGCCGCCGACGGTCGCCGGGCGGCCGTGCACCATCATCGGCACGTCGGGCCCCGACCGGCTGATCGGCACGCCCGGGGCGGACGTCATCTGCGGCCTGGGCGGGAACGACGTGCTCTCCGGGCAGGGCGGGACGACATCATCTCGGGCGGCGGCGGCAAGGACATCCTGAACGGTGGCGTGGGCAACGACTCGTTCTACACGCGCGACCGCGAGCGCGACACGATCGACGGCGGCCCCGGCCGCGACACGGCGCGCGTCGACTCGCGCGACCGCGTCAAGAACGTCGAGCGCGGCCTCGGCTAGGAACCTTCCGCTCCGATCGGGTGTAGTAGGAGTGGTGGAGGGCCGTCCACCCACGGAGGAAGAGCTCGTCGACCGCGCGCAACGCGGCGATGTCGACGCCTATGAGCGAATCGTCGAGGCATACCAGGGGATCGCGGTCCGTGTCGCGTACGCGGTCTGCGGCGACGCGGCCGACGCCGAGGACGCCGCGCAGGAGGCCTTCGTGAAGGCCTTCCGGGCCCTCCCGCGCTTCCGGCGCGGCGCGCCGTTCCGCCCGTGGCTGCTCCAGATCGTCGCCAACGAGGGCCGCAACCGCCGGCGCTCCGCGGGCCGGCGTACCCAGCTCGCGCTGCGAACCGCAGCGGAGACCCGCCCGGGGGACGCGGCCCCGTCCCCCGAGGCGGCCGTCGTCGGCGCCGAGCAGCGCGCCGAGCTGCTCGCAGCGGTCAACCAGCTTCGTGACGAGGAGCGTGAGGTCGTGGCCTGCCGCTACTTCCTCGAGCTCTCCGAAGCCGAGACCGCCGAGGTGCTCGGACTGCGCACCGGCACCGTCAAGTCCCGACTCTCCCGCGCGCTCGACCATCTCCGTGTGGCCCTGGATGCCTGAGCTCGAGGCGGCCCTCAGGCAGCTGGCTGCCGAGATCGCCTGGCCGCCGGAACGGAACCTCGCGCCCGGGGTCACCGCGCGCCTGCGCAAGCCCAAGCGGCGTTGGCTGGCGCTCGCGGCCGTCCCGGCAGCCGCGCTCGCCGTCGCGTTCGCCGTCCCGCCCGCGCGCTCGGCGATCCTCGACTTCTTCGGCATCGGCGGCGTCGAGATCCGCCGCGTCGACACGCTGCCCGGCCTGTCCACCGAGCGCGCCGCGCCCGGCATCCGCGTCCCGCTCGCCGAGGCGCTCAACTCCGTCGCCTTCGACGTCGTCGTCCCCGACGGCTACCGGAGCGTCTACCTCGAGGCCGGCATCGTCACCTTCGTCTGGCCCGACCGGCTGCTGATGCAGTTCGAAGGCGACGAGCTCGTCCTGAAGAAGATCCTCGCGGAGGACACGAGCGTGGAGTGGCTCGGCGTCGCCGGCCACATGGGCGTCTGGATCGAAGGCGCTCCGCACGGCCTCTTCCTCCCGGGCGGCGAGAAGCGCCGGGCCGGCAACGTCCTCATCTGGGTCCGGAACGGCGTCACCTACCGGCTCGAGGGCGAGCTCACGCGCGCACGCGCGCTCGCGCTCGCGGGAACGATTACGCCCCGGGGAACGTAGTAGAGGCATGAGCAAACTCTTCGCACTCACGCTCCTCGCCCTCGCGCTCCCGGCGGCTGCCGCCGCGGGCGGCTGGGCGACCGCGGGTATCAGCGGCGACCCGCCCTCCGGCCTGGGGCCCGGAGACACCTGGAACGCCGAGATCACGCTCCTCCAGCACGGCCAGACGCCGCTCACGGGGATGCATCCGACCATCACCATCCGGGGGCCGGAGACCAAGACCTTCGAGGCGACGCCGACCGGTACGCCGGGCGTCTACGTCGCCGAGGTGGTCTTCCCGACGGCGGGCAGCTACCGCTACGAAATCGACGACGACTTCTCGCAGGTGCACACCTTCGGGCCGGTCGAGATCGTCGGCGGCGCGGGGGCTGGGGCCGACGGCGACGGCTTCCCCGTCTGGGGAATCGCGCCGATTGCGCTCGCCGCGCTCGGACTGGCGGGGCTCATGGCGCTGACGCTGCGGCGCCGCGCCCCGGTTGCAACGAGCTAGTTCGCGGGTAGGATCGGGAGGTGGTTCGCCTCCCGATCCCCACCCTCTTCGTGGCGCTCGCGATCGCGGCCGCCGGCTGCGGCGGGGGCGGCAGCGCGCCGGAGGGGACGCCGCCCGCTGACTGGGCGGCCACCGTCTGCGGTGCGCTCGGCAGCTGGCAGACCGCGCTCGAGCAGCAGGCCGAGGGGCTGGGCGCCGAAGTGCTCCAGGCCGCCACGCCGCAGCAGTCGAAGGAGCGGATCGTCGAGTTCCTCGACTCGGTGGTCGCCTCCACCGAGACGATGAGGGGCGAGATCAGCGACGTCGGCAGGCCCGCCGTCGAGGCGGGGGCAGACATCGAGGAGGACCTGCGCGTGGGCCTCGAGGCGATGCAGGCCGCGTTCCAGGACGCGCAGGCGAGCGTCGCGGAAGTCCCCACGGACGACCCGCAGGCGTTCCAGCAGGAGCTGACCCGGATCGGCGAGGAGCTGCAGCAGCAGGGCCAGGCGATCGGCGACACCTTGGGCGAGATCGACGAGAAGTACGACGCGCCCGAGCTAAGCACGGCGCTCGAAGAGACCGATGCCTGTCAGGAGTTCACGAATTAATGCTTCGTTAAGTTGGGATTGAAAGAACCGCGCCGGCCGTTTGAGCGAATGATGGATGGAGAGTCTTGAGACGATGAGCGGAATCGAGGTCCAGGAACGGGGAGAGCTCGAGCGTGTCGAGCGCTGGCGCGCCGACGTCTTGGAGCGGGCCGGCTTCCCGCATGAGGCGGCCGTCCGCATCGCCGCGCGTCACGACGTCGACCTCCACCGGGCGGTCCAGCTGCTCGAGCAGGGTTGCCCACCCGAAGTCGCGCTGAAGATCCTCCTTTAGCATCCCGGCAATGCTGATCCTGAGCATCCCCTCGCCGTCGGGCGGCGAGTTCGATGTCGGCCCGATCGCGATCCACGCCTACGGGCTGATGCTGCTGCTCGCGATCGTGGCGGCCGCCGCGCTGACGGGCGTCCGCTGGGTGCGCCGCGGGGGCGACTGGGATCTCGTCTTCCAGGTGGCGGTGTGGGGCGTCGCGTTCGGCATCGCCGGCGCACGGCTCTACCACGTGATCACGAGCTGGGACGAGGTGCCCGACGAGTGGTGGGGCGTCTTCGCGGTCTGGGAGGGCGGGCTCGGCGTCTGGGGCGGGATCACGCTCGGCGTGCTCGCCGGGGCGGTCGTCGTCCGCCGGGCCGGCCAGAGCGTCCGCCGCTTCATGGACGCCGTCGCGCCCGGGCTGCTGCTGGCGCAGGCGATCGGCCGCTGGGGCAACTGGTTCAACCAGGAGCTCTACGGCGAGCCGACCGACCTACCCTGGGGGCTCGAGATCGACCTCGCCAACCGGCCGGTCGGTTTCCTCGACAGCGAGACCTTCCACCCGGTCTTCCTCTACGAGTTCCTCTGGAATCTCGGCGGCGTCGGCGTCCTGCTGCTGCTCGACCGGCTCTTCCGCTTCCGCCCGCCGGCGCTGTTCGCGCTCTACGTCGCCTGGTACACGGCGTTCAGGACCTTCGAGGAGACGATCCGCGTCGACGTCTCGCACGAGTACTTCGGGCTGCGGCTCAACTTCTACGTATCGGCGATCCTGTTCGTGCTCTCGGTCGCCTTCTTCGTCTGGTGGCAGTTCCTCCGCCGGCGAGGCGACGGGAGGCCCGCGCAGCGTGAGGTGCCGAAGGGCCCGACCATGACCGTCCCGAAGGGCCGCGTCCGAGGCTGACGCTAGCCTCGGCCGCGCATGCTTGTGCGCGAGCTGGAGCTGGACCTCGACGCGTTCGAGGGCCCTTTCGACCTGCTGTTGACGCTCGTCCTGCGGGAGGAGCTCGACCTGGGCGACGTGGACGTGGCCGGGGTCGTGCTCGCGTTCGTCGAGCGCTGGGCCGAGACCGAGCGCCTCGACCTCGACTCCTGCGGCGAGTTCCTCGTGCTCGTCTCCGCGCTGCTCGAGCTGAAGGCGCGCGGCCTGTTCCCTGACGAGGAGGCCGAGCTCGCCGAGCTGGAGCCCGAGGAGGCCGCGGAGGAGCTGGCCCGCCGGCTGGCCGAGTATCGGCGCGCGAAGGCGGGCGCAGGCCCTCTGGTCCAGCGGCTCGAGGCCGCGCGCGCCCGGTTCTTCCGGCTCGGGCCCCCGCCCCAGGCGCCCCAGCCCGAGCGGCGGCTGGCGCCGCAGGAGCCCGAGGGGCTCGTCGTCGCGCTGCGCGCGCTCGCGGCCGCGCCGCCGGACGTGTCGCTCTCGCACATGGCCCTCCGCTACCCACCCGTGTCCCAGTTCCTCGAGCGCTTCCGCGCGCTGCTCGCCAGGCGCCGCCGCTTCGATTTCGACCAGGAGGTCGGTGCGCTCTCGCGGGTGGAGCAGGCGGTCGCCTTCCTGGCGCTGCTCGAGCTGCGCAAGGCGGGCGAGATTCGGATCGAGCAGGCCGCGCCCTTTGCCCCCGTGAGGATTAGCAGGCCCGACGAAGAAAGGAGCCCAGCGTGGAACCGACGCTCCGCCTGATCACGACGAGTCCCGTCGACGCGCTTGCCCGGACGGTGGAGGCGCTGCTCGTGGTGGCGTCGCAGCCGCTCTCGGTGGACGAGTTGGCGGAGGCGGCCGACGAGGCACCGGAGCGGATCGAGACCGCGCTCGGGCTGCTGGCCGAGCGGTTCCGCGAGGGCCGCAGCGGCATCGTGCTCGAGCACGTCGCGGGCGGGTGGGCGTTCCGCGCGGCGCGCGAGGCGGCGGAGGCGTGCGAGCGGCTGTTCGAGCGGCCCGTCCAGCGGGGGCTCACGCAGGCGGCGCTGGAGACGCTGGCGATCGTCGCGTACCTGGGCCCGTGCACGCGGCCCGAGATCGCGCGGATCCGCGGTGTGGCGGCCGACTCGGCGGTCGCCGGCCTGGTCGAGCGCGGCCTGATCGCGGAGGCCGGGCGCGAGGAGGGCGCGGTGCGCTACCGCACGACGCCGCTCTTCGAGCGCGTGTTCGGGCTGGAGAGCCTGTCGGCGCTGCCGCGGCTCGACGAGCTCGCGGGCGACACCGAGGAGCTGCGCGAACGGCTCCACGCGGTCGCCGACCGCCGCAGCGCCTAGCTCGCAGGTCCGCTCAGGAACTCGCGCGGGGAGAACGCCGGAATCTGGTCCCGGAGCGCGAGCAGGTGAGAGTCGCCGGAGACAAGCGCCACGCGCTCCCGCGCCGCGAGCGCGATCAGATAGTCGTCGCCGGGGTCGGCGGAGCGGACGACGGGCGGCTCGGCCGGATCTGCAACGACCTCGGCGAGCTCGCGGAGCAGCGCGACGAACCGGTCGGCGTCGCGGGGATCGACGCGGCCGCGGAGCTTGGGCGCTGCGAGCGTCCGCTCGACCTCGGCGAGCAGCGCGGGACAGACGACGACCTCGAGCTCGCCGGCAAGCCACTGCTCGGCGAGCCGGGCAGGCGCGCCCGATCGTGACAGGAGCGCAGAGACGAGGACGTTGGCGTCGAGGACCGCCCGCAATGGCTACGGCCGGCGGGAGTCGTGCTGCGCCTCTACGGCGACGCTCAAGGCGTCCTCTTCGTCGAGGTCGGCGCCGGCCCAGGCCCGCTCGAGGAGCTCGAAGCCGAGGTCGCGCCGGAGCGCCTCTTCGATGACGTCGCTGTCGCGCCGTCCTGTGCGGGCCGCCTTGACGCGGACGGCCCGCAGGACGCGCTCGTCCAACGTGACGGTCGTTCGGAGCTTCGGCATCACGGCATCATAGCATCACTGCGCTAGAGCCGCTTGACGATCTCTTCGGCCTGTTCGCGCGTGAAGGCGCGGAGCGTCTCGGTGTGCTCGGCGCCGAACTTCTGGAGCTTCATCAGGATCTCGATCGCGATCTCGTCGTCGGGCGCCTCGAAGATCTCGACCACGTCGTAGCGGCCGAGCGTCACGTAGACGCCCTCGAGGTGGCCGCCGTGCTCCTCGATGATCCGCTCCCCCTCCTCGACCCGCTCGCGCCAGCCCGGGAGCCCGGCCATTCCCTGCGATGTCCAGCGCATGAGCGAGATGTAGTGCGGCACTGGGGTAATGATGACCTCTCATGCGACTGAACGCCTACCTGGCCCGGGCCGGGGTCGCCTCGCGCCGCGGCGCGGACGAGCTGATCAAGGCCGGCCGCGTGCGGGTGAACGGCGAGCCGGGCCAGCTGAACACGTTCGTCGGCGCGGGCGACGCGGTCGAGGTGGACGGGGAGCCGGTGGAGCTGCAGCGGCTCGCCTACGTGCTCCTCCACAAGCCGACGGGCGTGGTCACGACGGCGCGCGACCCCCAGGGACGCCCGACGGTGGTGGGCCTGGTCGACCACCCGGCGCGCGTGGTGCCGGTCGGCCGCCTGGACGCGGACACGACCGGCGCGCTGCTGCTCACGAACGACGGGCCGCTCGCGCATCGGCTCGCGCACCCGCGCTACGGGGTCGAGAAGGTCTACGAGGCCGAGGTCGAGGGCGAGCCGGACGACGAGGCGCTGAGGCGGCTCGCCGACGGCGTCGAGCTCGAGGACGGGACGACGGCGCCGGCGAAGGCGCAGCGGCTCGGGCCGTCGCTCGTGGAGCTGACGCTGCACGAGGGCCGCAAACACCAGGTCAAGCGGATGTGCGAGGCGGTCGGGCACCGCGTCGTCCGCCTGCACCGCAGCCGCTACGCCGGGCTCGACCTCGCCGGCCTCGCGGCGGGCGAGTGGCGCGAGCTCACGCCCGCGGAGGTGGAGGCCCTGGCGTGAAGCCCATCCGCTCCACCATCCGAGCGAGCACCGGGCCGCTGATCGCCCGCGCCCGCTCGGCGCCGAGCGCGAGCAGCCGCTCCAGCTCCGCCGGGTCGCCCCGGAGCTCGTTGTACCGCTCCTGGATCGGCGCCAGCAGCTCGACGACCGCCTCGGCCACGTCGCCCTTGAAGTCGCCGTAGCCCTTGCCCTCGTAGCGCGCCTCGATCGCGTCGGCCGCGTCGCCGGTGGCGACGGAGAGGATCTCGATCAGGTTCGCGATCCCCTCCTTGCCAGGCCCGCGCCGCACCTCGCTGCCCGAGTCGGTCACCGCGCTCTTCACCTTCTTGCGCAGGACGTCGGGCGGGTCGAGCATGAGCACCGTCCCCTGCGCCGTGCCGCCGGTGGTCGACATCTTGTTCTCCGGCTCCTGAAGATCCATGATCTTCGCGCCCACCTCGGGGACGACGACCTTGGGGGCGACGAGCGTCTCGCCGTAGCGGCTGTTGAAGCGCTGCGCGACGTCGCGCGTCAGCTCGATGTGCTGGCGCTGGTCCTCGCCGACGGGCACGACGTCGGTGTCGTAGAGCACGATGTCCGCGGCCTGGAGCACGGGGTACGTGAACAGGCCGACGGCGACGAACTCCTGGTGGTCGGACTTCTCCTTGAACTGGGTCATCCGGCGCAGCTCGCCGAAGCTCGTGACCGAGCCCAGCAGCCAAGCGGCCTGCGCGTGGTCGGGGTTGTGGCTCTGGACGAAGAGCAGGCACCGCTCGGGATCGAGGCCGCTCGCGAAGAGCAGCGCGGCGAGCGAGAGCGTCGACTCGCGCAGGTCCTCGGGGTCGTACGCGACCGTGATCGAGTGCAGGTCGACGATGCAGATCACGGGCTCGCCCGTGTCCTGCGAGGCCACGTACTGGCGGATGGCGCCGATGTAGTTGCCGAGATGCTTGGCCCCGGTGGGCTGGATGCCGGAGAAAATGCGCATGACTCCGATTGTGCCGCATCTACACTGGGCGCAGATGGCCGCGACCGGATCCCCCGAGCTGCTGATCGTCATGGGCGAGGGCTCCACGCCTGCCCAGGTGGAGGAGGTCGTCGCGCGGCTCGCTGAGGCGGGCGCCAACGCGCACGTCTCCTCCGGCCGCGACGGCACCGTGATCGGCGCGATCGGCGAGCGCGAGCTGCTCGCGTCGCTGCCGCTCGAGGGCTTCCCTGGCGTCGAGCAGGTGCTGCCGATCCTCAAGCCGTACAAGCTCGTCTCGCGCGAGCTCAACCAGGGGCCGTCCGTGATCGAGGTGCGGGGCCGGAAGATCGGCGACGGCTACTTCGGCTTCATTGCCGGCCCGTGCGCGGTCGAGTCCCGCGAGCAGCTGCTCGAGGCGGCCGAGGCGATCGCGGCCGCGGGGGGGACGATGCTGCGCGGCGGCGCCTTCAAGCCGCGCTCGTCGCCGTACGCCTTCCAGGGCCTCGGATTGGAGGGTCTGAAGATCCTCGCCGAGGCGCGCGACCAGACCGGGCTGCCGATCGTGACCGAGCTGATGGATCCCCGGCATGTGGATGCCGTCGTCGAGTTCGCCGACGTGATCCAGATCGGCGCCCGCAACATGCAGAACTTCTCGCTGCTCTCCGAGGTCGGCAGCGTCGGCAAGCCGGTGCTGCTGAAGCGAGGGCCCTCCGCGTCGGTCGAGGAGCTCCTGATGGCGGCGGAGTACATTGTCAAGGAAGGCAACGACCAGGTCATCCTGTGCGAGCGCGGGATCCGCACGTTCGAGCGCTCGACCCGCTACACGCTCGACATCGGCGCCGTCCCGGTGTTGAAGCAGGAGACCCACCTGCCGGTGATCGTCGATCCCTCGCACGCGGCGGGGCGGCGGGAGCTCGTGCTCCCGTTGGCGCGCGCGGCGGTCGCCGCGGGGGCGGACGGGATCATCGTCGAGGTGCACCCGCGTCCCGACGAGGCGCTCTGCGACGGGCCGCAGCAGATCCCCGCCGACGAGTTCGGCGCCTTCGCGGACGAGATCCGCTCGCTCGTCGCCCTGATGGGCCGCGAGATCGGCTGAGGCACCGTGCGCGTGGAGCCGGCAGCCGCGCTCGTCGGCCACATCGCCGTGCCGGGCGACAAGTCGATCTCCCACCGGGCGGTCCTGATCGGGGCGGTCTCCGAGGGGGAGACGCGGGTCAGCGGCTTCGGGCGCTCGGCGGACACGGAGTCGACGGTCGCGGCGGTGCGGGCGCTGGGGGCGGCGGTCGAGGAGGAGGACGTGGACACGCTGGTCGTGCGCGGCGTCGGCCTGCGGGGGCTCGTCGAAGCGGACGGGCCGGTCGACTGCGGCAACGCCGGCACGCTGATGCGGCTGCTCGCGGGGCTGCTCGCCGGCCAGGAGGGACGGGCGTTCGAGCTGACCGGCGACGAGTCGCTGCGCGGGCGGCCGATGGAGCGGGTGGCGGAGCCGCTGCGCCGGATGGGCGCCGAGGTGGAGACGACCGACGGCCGCGCGCCGCTGACCGTTCGCGGCGGCTCCCTCCGCGGCATCCAGTACGACCTGCCGGTGGCGAGCGCGCAGGTCAAGTCGGCCGTGCTGCTGGCGGGGCTCTACGCGGAGGGGACGACGACGGTCGCAGAGCCCGCGCCGACGCGCGACCACACCGAGCTGATGCTCGAGGCGGCGGGCGCGCGGGTGGTGCGGCGGACGCACTCGGCGGCGGTGGAGCCGGCCGAGCGGTTGGCGCTCGGCTCGGTCGAGGTGCCGGGCGACTTCTCGTCTGCGGCGCCCTTCGTGGTGGCGGCGACGCTGCTGGCCGAGTCGGAGCTGACGATCCACGGAGTGGGGCTGAACCCGCGGCGGACGGGGCTGCTGAACGTGCTCGAGCGGATGGGCGCCCGGATCGCGGTCTTCAACCGGCGGCGGCTCGGGGGCGAGGCGGTCGGCGACCTCGAGGTGCGCTCGGCGGAGCTGGTGGGGGCGACGATCGGGCCCCAGGAGGTGCCGCTGGTCGTCGACGAGTTGCCGCTGTTCGCCCTCGCGGCCGCGATGGCGCGCGGCGAGAGCATTGTCTGGGGCGCCGGGGAGCTGCGCCACAAGGAAACGGACCGGATCGAAAGTGTGACAACTTCGCTCCGCGCCCTTGGAATCCGCGCCGAAAGCCGGGATGATGGCCTCCGGGTACGTGGGGTTCCCTCCCGCCCTAAGGGTGGGGGTATGGATGCCGCCGGCGACCACAGAATCGCGATGCTCGGGGCGGTCGCGGGCCTCGTCTCGCGCCAGGGCGTCGAGGTCGGGGGCGCCGAGGCGGTCGCTATAAGCTTCCCCGGCTTCTTCGAGCTCCTCGACTCCGTCACCATCCGATGATCGTCGCCATCGACGGGCCGGCCGGCGCCGGCAAGAGCACGGTCGCCCGGCTCCTCGCCGAGCGGCTCGGCTTCCGCTACCTCGACACCGGCGCCATGTACCGCGCGCTCACCTGGCTCGCTCTCGAGCGCGGCCTCGAGCTCGAGGACACCGGCGCGCTCGTCCCGCTCGCGCGCGAGCATCCCGTCTCGTTCGCCGCCGACGACGCCGTCTTCGTCGCCGGCCACGAGGTCACCGGCGCGATCCGCGAGCCGCGCATCGACCGTGCCGTCCCCGTCGTCGCCCGCCAGCAGCCGGTGCGCGAGGTGATGCGCGCGCGGCAGCGCGAGCTGGGGGAGGAGGGCGACGTCGTCATCGAAGGGCGCGACATCGGCAAGGTGGTCGCGCCGCAGGCGGAGGTGAAGGTCTACCTCGTGGCCGTCGCGGCGGAGCGCACCCGCCGCCGTCTCGCCGAGCGGCCGGGCCTCGGCGCCGACGCGCTCGCGACCGACCTGCAGATGCGTGACGCGAGCGACGCGCCGCAGATGGAGCCGGCCGCGGACGCGGTCGAGATCGACACGACCGACCTTTCGGTGGACGAGGTCGTCGGGCGGATCGAGGAGCTCGTGCGCCGGGCGGCAGCGGGCGTCTCGTGAACCACGTCGACGTCGCCTGGTTCATCGGCAAGCTGACGCTCGCGCCGACGGCGGCGTTCGCGACGCGGCTTCGGGTCTACGGCAAGGAGCGAATCCCGCGGGAGGGCGGCGTCGTCTACGCGCTCAACCACTTCAGCTGGATCGACCCCGCCGTGTTCGGACACGCCTCGCCGCGCCCCATCTACTACCTCGCCAAGGCCGAGGCGCACGGCGTCCCCGGCCTGGGCCAGCTGATCCGCTCGTTCGGGACCTTCGCGGTGCGGCGCGGCGAGTCGGACCGCGAGGCGGTGCGCCTGATGCGCGAGGTCGTCCGCGGCGGCAACGCCCTCGGCCTGTTCGTCGAGGGGACGCGGCAGCGCGCCGGCGTGCCGGGGGAGGTGAAGTCGGGCGCGTCGATGGTCGCCCTCCAGGAGGGCGCCCCGGTCATCTGCGCGGCCGTCCACGGCTCGCAGTACTGGCGCGTCGGCAACTTCCATCCCGTCTCCGTCGCCTGGGGCAACCCGCTGCGGTTCGACGGCCTCCCCCGCGGGGCGAAGGGCTACCGTGAGGCGTCCGAGGAGATCCAGCGGGAGATCCGGCGGCTCTGGGAATGGCTCGTGGACGTACACGCGAAGGGACGGCCCCGGCGGGCGACGCCGCCGGCGTGACCGAGCACGCGCCGCCCCCGCCGGCCGACCTGCTCGGCACGGTCGCGATCGTCGGCTTCCCCAACGTCGGCAAGTCGACGCTCGTCAACCGCCTCACGGCGACCCGCGCGGCCGTCGTCCACGAGCTGCCGGGGGTAACGCGCGACCGCAAAGAGCTCGTCTGCGAGTGGAACGGCAAGCGGTTCCTCCTCATCGACACCGGCGGCGTGGACGTCGCCGACCCGTCTCCGATCACGCGCCAGATCGCCGACCAGGCCCGCGCGGCGATCGAGCAGGCCGACCTCGTGCTGTTCGTCGTCGACGCGCAGACCGGGATCACGCCCGGGGACGAGGAGATCGCGGACATCCTCCGCCGCTCGCATCGCCCGGTGCTCGTGATCGCGAACAAGGTGGACACGCCCCGGCGCGAGCCCGAGGCGCTCGAGTTCCACGCGCTCGGCCTCGGCGACCCGGTCCCGATCTCGGGCCTCCACGGCCACGGCACCGGCGACCTGCTCGACGAGGTGCTCGCGCGCCTTCCCGGGCGCGGGCGGAAGGAGCTCGGCGCCGAGGCGATCCGCGTCGCGATCCTCGGCCGCCCCAACGTCGGCAAGTCGTCGCTCGTCAACGCGCTGCTCGGCCAGGAGCGGGTGATCGTCTCGGAGACGCCCGGGACGACGCGCGACTCGATCGACACGATCCTCGTCCGCGAGCAGACGACCTTCGTGCTCGTCGACACGGCCGGGATCCGCCGCAAGCGAAAGCACCGCCAGGACATCGAGTACTACTCGGAGATCCGCACGATCGAGGCGGCCGAGCGCGCCGACATCGCGCTGGTGCTCGTCGACGCCACCGAGGGGCTCGTCGACCAGGATGTGGCCGTCGCGGACGTGGCCCGCAAGGCCCAGTGCTCGACGCTCGTCGTCCTCTCCAAGTGGGACGCGACCCAGATGCGGCTCGAGGAAGTGAGGCCGGAGCTGCTGCGCCGCCTGCGCCAGCGCCCGCCTGTGATCGCCGTCTCCGCCATGAGCGGCCGCGGCATCGGCCGGCTGCTCGACGGGGTCGAGACGCTCTTCCGCAAGCACACCACGCGGATCACGACCCCCGTGCTCAACCGCGTGCTCGCCGAGCTGCGCGCCTCGCGGCAGCCGCCCGCCCGCGGCAACAAGCGGCTCAACCTCCTGTACGCCACTCAGGTGCGCGCGCGGCCGCCGCGCTTCCGCGTCTGGACGAACGATCCTGGGCTCGTGACGCGCGACTACGGCTACTGGTTCGAGAACGAGCTGCGGAGCCGCTTCGACCTCGCAGGGGTTCCCGTCTCGATCGATTTCGTGCGACGCTCCTAGGCTCATGCGGGCTGTGGTCGTCGGGTGCGGCACCTGGGGGACGGTGTTCGCCTCGCTGCTCCGCGACCGCGGCCACGACGTCCGCCTCGCCTGCCGCGACCACGGGCAGGCGGCGGCGATCAACGAGAACGGGCGGAACCCGCGCTACGCGACGTCCGTCGACCTGGCCGGCGTGGGTGCGAGCGGGCTCGAGAACGCACCCTACGAGGAGGCCGACGTGATCGTGCTCGCCGTCCCGAGCCGTGTCTTCGGCGAGGTCGTGACCGCGCTGCCCGGCCACGCGCCCGTGCTCGGGCTGACGAAAGGGCTCGATCCGGCCACCGGGCAGCGGCTGTCGACGCTCGTCGAGGGCCGCAAGGTGGCGGTGCTGACCGGGCCGAACATGGCCGAGGAGATCGGTGACGGGCTGCCCACCGCCGCGGTGATCGCGAGCGAGGACGAGGCGCTCGCCGCCGAGCTCCAGCAGGCGATCAACTCGTCCACCTTCCGCATCTACGTCAACCCGGACCTCGTCGGGGTCGAGCTCTCGGCGGCGGCGAAGAACGTGATCGCCCTCGCGGCGGGCGGCGTCGACGGGATGGGGCTGGGCGACAACGCCAAGGCGGCGCTGATCACGCGCGGGCTGGCCGAGATGGCCCGGCTGGGCGAGGCGGCCGGCGCCCAGGCGGACACCTTCTTCGGCCTCGCGGGCATGGGCGACCTGATCGTCACCTGCTGGCATCCGTCCGGCCGCAACCGCCGCGCGGGCGAGCTGATCGCGCGCGGCGAGACGCCAGAGCAGGCCGAGGCGGCGATCGGCCAGGTGGTGGAGGGCCTGACGACCGCGCCCGTCCTGCGCGACCTCTCGCGCGGGCTCGGCGTCGAGATGCCGATCACGGAGGGGGTCTGCTCGGTGCTCGCGGGCGAGGATCTTTCCGCGTTGCTGGGGCGCCTGATGGGCCGGCAGCCTACAGTGGAGTAGCCGCTAGGGTTTCGGCGCGATGGACTTCCTGTTCACGTCGGAGTCGGTCACCGAGGGGCACCCGGACAAGGTCGCCGACGCGGTCTCCGACAGCGTCCTCGACGCCGTCCTCGCCGACGATCCCGACGGCCGCGTGGCCTGCGAGACGTTGATCACGACCGGCCTCGTCGTCGTCGCCGGCGAGATCACGACGGAGACGTACGTCGACATCCCCAAGCTCGTCCGCGACCGCATCGCCGAGATCGGCTACACGCACTCGGAGTGGGGCTTCGACGCGTACACCTGCGGCGTCGTCGTCGCGATCGACGAGCAGTCGGCGGACATCGCGCAGGGGATCGACCACTCCTACGAGGTGCAGCACGACCCGGGCGACGACGACCCGCTCGACCGGATCGGCGCCGGCGACCAGGGGATGATGTTCGGCTACGCGACGAGCGAGACCCCGGAGCTGATGCCGCTCCCGATCATGCTCGCGCACAAGATCTGCCGGCGGCTGGCGGAGGTGCGCAAGTCGGGCGAGCTGGTCTACCTGCGCCCCGACGGCAAGGCGCAGGTGACCGTCCGCTACGAGACCGACGAGCACGGCGTCCAGCGCCCGGTGGAGATCGAGCGGCTGCTGGTCTCGACGCAGCACAAGGACGGCGTCGACTGCGAGACGCTGATCAAGCCGGACATCGCAGAGCGCATCCTCAAGCCGATCCTGCCTCCCGACCTGTACGACGAGCGGCGGCTGCACGAGGACCGTGACTTCCTGTTCGTCAACCCGACCGGGAAGTTCGTGATCGGCGGGCCGATGGGGGACACCGGGCTCACCGGCCGCAAGATCATCATCGACACGTACGGCGGCGCGGCGCGCCACGGGGGCGGAGCCTTCTCGGGCAAGGACCCGACGAAGGTCGACCGCTCGGGAGCGTACGCGGCGCGCTACGTGGCGAAGAACGTGGTCGCCGCCGGCCTCGCCGAGCGGTGCGAGCTCCAGGTCGCATACGCGATCGGGGTCGCGCACCCGGTCTCGCTCTCCGTTCAGACCTTCGGGACGGGAGTGCTGCCGGACGAGCGGATCCAGGAGCTCGTGGCGGAGCACTTCGACCTCCGGCCGGCCGCGATCCTGCGCGACCTCGACCTGATGCGCCCGATCTACGCGAAGACCGCGGCCTACGGGCACTTCGGCCGCGACGACCACGACTTCACCTGGGAGCGGGTCGACAAGGCCGCGGAGCTGCGGGCCGCCGCGGGCCTGAACGGGCCGCCGGCGCACGTCTCCCAGCCGCCGGTGGCGGCGCTCGACGTCCACGACGCCTGAGCCGGGCAGGCTGCCCGCCGCGCCGGCCCGCCGGCTCGTCGTCGTGACCTGCATGGACGCCCGGCTCGAGCCGCTGAGCCAGCTCGGCCTCGAGCTCGGGGACGCCCACGTCCTGCGGAACGCCGGCGCCGTCGTCACCGACGACGTCCTGCGATCGCTCGAGGTCTCCTCGACCTTCATGGGCACGCGCGAGGCGCTCGTGGTCGGCCACACGGAGTGCGGGATCGAGCTGCTCGAGACCGAGCTGCTGCCGTACGACAGCGTCGAGGAGGCGGTGCGCGACGGCGTCCGCCGGATCAACGAATCCGGCCTCGGGCTCGCGGCCTCCGGCCGGATCTACGACGTGGCGACCGGCGAGCTGCGGGCGATCTAGGCCGGACGGACGAAGAGGCCGGCGGCGGCCTTCTCGCCGACGGCGCGCTCGGTGCCGTTCAGCCGGACGGTCAGCTGGCCGGCGGCCGGCTGCGCGTCGGCGACGACGAGCTCGCGGCCGGGCTCGAGCCCCTGCTCGTAGAACCAGTGGAGGAGGTCGCCGTCGTGCTCGGCGAGCCGCACGATCGTCGCCCGCGCGCCCACCTCCAGCTCGGAGAGCGGCGTCAGCTGCCGGTTCTCCTCCTGCTCGAACTCCGTGTTCACCGGCCAGCCGTGCGGGCAGCGCTCGGGGTGCCCGAGCCGCTCGGCGATGCGCTCGACCATGTCGTCCGTGAACGTGTCCCCGAGCTCGTCCGCGTGGACGTGCGACTCGGCCGCCGTGTAGCCCATGAAGTCGGTCAGCAGCCGCTCGATGATCCGGTGCTTGCGCACGACCTTCTCCGCCCGCGCCCGCCCGGAGGCCGTCAGCAGCGCCTCCTTCTGCGTTCCCCGCTCGATCAGCCCCTCGCCCTCGAGCCGCTTCAGCATCTCGCCCGCAGAGGCGCGCGAGACGCCGAGCATCTCGGCCACGCGCGCGGCGAGCGTCGCGGGGCCGCCGCTCAGCGGGGTGTACTCGCCGATCGGGAAGGCGAGGAAGTAGATCGTCTCCAGGTACTCGTCGACGGAGTGCCCCTGGGCCATTGCCTCACTCTACCCCTGAGCGCCCGCCCCTCACCGTCAGCAGGTAGACGAGCGGGGCGGAGAGGACGAGCAGCAGCAGCGCCGGCGGCGCCGCCCGCGAGTAGGAGCCGAGCGAGGTGAACTTCCAGATCTCGGTGGCGAGCGTGTCGTAGCCGATCGGGCGCAGCAGCAGCGTCGCCGGCAGCTCCTTCATCGCGCTCAGGAAGACGAGCGCCGCGCCGGCCAGCAGGCCGGGGCGCACGAGCGGCAGCGTCACCGTCGCGAGCACCGACCACGGCCCGCGGCCGAGCCCCCGAGCGGCCTCCTCCACGCGCGGGTTCACCGCGCGCAGGGCCGACGAGACGCCGGCCAGCGCCTGCGGGAAGAACCGGATCACGTAGGCGAGCACGAGCAGGGCAAGCGTCTGGTAGACGAACGGCATGTAGTTCGCGGCGAAGAAGACGAGCGACAGCGCGATCACGATCCCCGGCAAGGCGTTGCCCGCGAAGGACAGCCGCTCGAGCGCGTGCGTCCACCAGCGCCGGTGCCGCTGGGCGAGCACGGCCACGGGCAACACGAGCACCGTGGCGACCGCAGCCGCGATCGCGGAGGCGAGCAGCGAGCGGCCGCCGGCCGCCCACGCGAGGTCGAGCGAGGCGCCGCGCGCTCCCCAGTAGACGAGCACGACCACCGGCACGGCCAGGAAGAGGGTCAGCGCGGCGCAGCAGAACGCGAACGAGGGCCAGCGCCACCGCCCGAGCGGGACGGGCGCGGCCGGGCGGGCCACGCCCGTCGCCCGGTGGAAGGCGCCGCGGCGGGAGCGCGCCTCGAGCGCCAGCACGATCGCGGTCAGCGCGACCAGCACGAGCGCGAGCACGGCGGCCGGCGTCCGGTCGAAGAGCGACCGGTACTGGACGAAGATCGACCGGGTCAGGGCGTCGTACTGCATCAGCGAGACGGCTCCGAAGTCCGAGAGCGCGTAGAGCGCGACGAGCAGGCCGCCCGCGCCGATCGCCGGCCGCAGCGCCGGAAGGGTCACGCGCCGGAAGACGCCGAGCTGCGTCTGCCCGAGCCCCCGCGCCGCCTCCTCGAGCGACGCGTCGAGGCGCCGGAGGGCGGCCACGGCGAGCAGGAAGACGTAGGGGTAGGTGGAGAGCGTGAGCGCCAGGAGCGCGCCCGGATAGCCGTAGATCTCGGGCAGCCGCTCGACGCCGAGCGGCTCCAGCAGCTCCTGGAGCAGTCCCTTCGGCCCGAAGGCCCCCAGCAGCGCCAGCGCCGCGACGTAGCTGGGGATGACGAGCGGCAGGGCGGCGAGCACGCCGATCGTCCGCCGGCCGGGCAGGTCGGTGCGGACGACGAGCCAGGCGAGCGGAAGGCCGACGGCGATCGCGGCCGCCGTCACGCCCACGACGAGCGCGCCGGTCTGGAGCACGAGCTCGAGCGTGGAGGCGCGGACGAGCACCCGCCACGCGCGCTCGCCGCCTTCCGCGGCTCGGATGGCGAGGTAGACGAGCGGCAGGACGACCAGCGCCACCGCGAGGGCGGCGGGCCCCGCCAGAGCGAGCGGGACCCGCGCCCGGGCGGTCACGACCTTTGCCGGCAGTCCGCACGCTCCGCGCCGACCGGCGCGGCGCGGGGCGGGCGGCGTGCCTTAGAAGAAGGGGGCTCGTGGGGGAAACATGGTTTCCCCCACGCGAGCGAGGCGAAGCCGAGCGAGGTCACGACGTCAGGCCGACCTCGTTCAGCAGCTCCAGCGTGCGCTCCAGCTCCGGCCCGAGCCGGTCGAGCTCGATCTCCGGGCCCTGGAGCGTCGAGAGGGGCGGCAGGCCCGCCCTCGGCTCGATCCCCGCCACGAGCGGGTACTCGGCCTCCTCGGCCTCTTCGGCGTAGAAGCGCTGGCCCTCGTCGGAGAGCAGGAACTCGACGAAGCGCTCGGCCGCGTCGCTCGCTTCGAGGATGCCGACGCCCGCCACGCTCACCAGCGCGCCCGGGTCGCCGCCGCCGAGGTAGTGGTTCTCCACGGGCAGGCTCGGATCTTCCTCCCTTGCGAGGAAGAGGTAGTAGTGGTTGACGAAGCCGACCTCGACCTCGCCGCGGCCGACGGCCTCGACCGTCTGGAGGTTCTTCTCGTAGAGCTTGGGCTCGTTGGCCTGGATCCCCTCGAGCCAGGCGCGAGTCTCCTCGTCGCCGAGCGTGAGCCGCATCGTCGTCACGAACGCCTGGAAGGAGGCGTTGGTCGGGGGGAAGCCGATCTTGCCCCGCCAGCGCGCGTCGGTGAACCCGAGGATCGAGTCGGGGAGATCGCTCTCGTCGAGCAGATCGGTGTTGTACGCGACGACGCGCACGCGGCCGGACGTCCCCACCCAGTGCCCCTCGGGGTCGCGGAAGCGCGGCTCGACTCGGTCGAGGACGTCCTGAGGCAGCTCGGCAAGCAGGCCCTCCTGCTCGACGGCGCCCAGCGAGCCCGGATCCTGGGCGAAGAAGACGTCGGCGGGGCTGTTGTCGCCCTCCTCCGCGAGGGTCGCGGCCAGCTCGGCGCTGTCGCCGTAGCGGACCTCGACCTGGATGCCGGTCTGCGCCTCGAAGCGCTCGAACAGGGGCTCGACGATCTCCTCCTCGCGGCCGGAGTAGACGGTCAGCGTCTGGTTGCCGCCGGCCTCGTCGTCGCCGCCGCAGGCGGCGAGCGAGAGGACGAGTGCCGCGACTGCGAAAAGCTGCTTCATGCCACCTCCCTGATCGTAGGAAGGCGAACCTTACCGATGATGTGAGGGTGACCTTACGAGAACACGCGCACCGGCTCGCGGTGCGGCGAGACCACGACTCGCGACCCGTTCGGGACCAGCTCGGTCGAAGGGCGCTGCGAGACGACGACGGTGCCGTCGGCGAGCCGGACGCGATAGAAGACGTCGTGGCCGCGGAACTCGCGGCCGACCACCTCGGCGGAGCCCTCCGGGTCAGGACGCAGCTCGAGCAGTTCCGGCCGGATCAGGACGTCGACCCGGCTCGACCCGTTGCGGCCGACCACCGGGAAGCGCCCCAGGAGCGTCTCCACCAGGTCGCCGTCGATCAGGCCCGGCAGGAAGTTTCCGGCGCCGACGAAGCCGGCCGTCCAGCGGTCGGCCGGCGCCGAGTAGAGCTCCTCGGGAGGCGCGGCCTGGACGATCCGCCCGTCGCGCATGACCGCGATGCGGTCAGCGACGGAGAAGGCTTCCTCGCGGTCGTGGGTGACGAGCAGGACGGTGACGCCGATCGAGCGGAGGATGGCGGCGAGCTCGTCGCGCATCGAGGCCCGGCGCAACGGATCGATGTTCGACCAGGGCTCGTCGAGCAGGACGATCGCAGGCGCCGGGGCGAGCGCGCGCGCCAGGGCTACCCGCTGCTGCTGGCCGCCCGAGAGCTCGTGCGGGTAGCGGCGCTCGTAGCCGTCGAGCCCCACGAGCGCGAGCAGCTCGCCGATGCGGGCCCGGCGGCGGCCGCGGGGAACGCCGAAGCCGACGTTCTCGGCAACGGTCAGGTGGGGGAAGAGGGCGTAGTCCTGGAAGACCATGCCGACGCGTCGCCGCTCGGCCGGGACGCCGTTCACGCGCTCGCCGGCGATGCAGATCTCGCCCGCGTCGGGCTGCTCGAAGCCGGCGATCAGCCGCAGCAGGGTCGTCTTGCCGCAGCCGCTCGGGCCGAGCAGCGCCAGCAGCTCACCCGGCTCGACGCAGAGCTCGGCGCCGTCGACGGCCTGTGTCGCCCCGAAGCGCTTCGAGACGGCATGGGCGCACACCATTCCCGTGCACTCGTCCATGTAAGGCGAACCTTACAGCAGCTCTCCTCTACGCTGGCCGCGGTGCCTTTCGCGTCCGTCTTCCCACTGCTGACCACGCGGGCCGTGGCCCGTCCGTTCACCTACGAGGTCGAGGAGGGCGTGGGGAAGGGGGCGGTCGTCGAGGTGCGGTTCGGGCGCGCGCGGCAGCGCGGGGTCGTCGTCGGGATCGAGGGCGAGCCGCCTCCCGGAATGAAGATCTCCGCGGTCGAGCGCGTTGTCGAGGAGCTGCCGCCGGAGCTCGTCGACCTCGCGCTCTGGGTCGCCGACTACTACGGCTCGACGCCCGGCCGGGCGCTGGGCCTCGTGGCCCCGCACCGGCGCACGCGGCGCGGGGAGCGCCGGACGCCGGCCGAGCTGCATTCCCTGCCCGGGGAAGCGGAGCCCGCGCAGCTGAGCGCGCCCCAGGTCGCCGCGCTCGCGCGAATCGAGGCCGGCGGCGGCCCGTTCCTGCTGTACGGGGCCACCGGGAGCGGCAAGACCGAGGTCTATCTCCAGGCGGCCGCGGCTGCGCTCGCCCGCGGGCAGGGCGCCATCGTGCTCGTCCCCGAGATCGCGCTCACGCCGCAGGCGATCGGCCGCTTCCGGGCCCGCTTCGGCGAGCGGATCGCGCTGCTCCACTCCGCGCTCACAGACGCAGAGCGGCGCGACGAGCGCGAGCGGATCGAGAGCGGCGAGGCGCGCGTCGTCGTGGGGGCGCGCTCGGCCGTGTTCGCGCCCGTCCACGACCTGGGCCTGATCGTTGTCGACGAGGAGCACGACGCCTCGTACAAGCAGGAGTCCGACCCGCGCTACGACGCGCGCACGGTGGCGGCGAAGCGGGCGGCGCTCACCGGCGCCGTGGCGGTCTACGGCAGCGCCACGCCGCGGCCCGAGAGCTGGGAGCGGCTGGAGCGGCTGGAGCTCGGCGGGCGGATCAGCGGCAAGCTCCCGCCGGTCAGGGTCGTCGACCTGCGGCGCGAGCGCGGCTATCCGCTGTCGGCGCCGCTGCTGAAGGAGCTCGGCGCGGTAGCCGAGCAGGGCGGCAAGGCGATCCTGCTCCTCAACCGCCGCGGGCTCGCGCCCGCCCTGCACTGCCGCAACTGCGGACTGACGCCCCGCTGCCCGAACTGCGACGTCGCGCTCGTCCTCCACCGCGAAGGCGCGTTGCGCTGCCACCACTGCGGCCACCACGAGCCCGCGCCAGAGACCTGCTCTGCCTGCGGCTCGCCGGAGGTCGTCCGCATCGGCGCCGGCACGCAGCGGCTCGAGCGCGAGCTGGAGAAGCACGTGCCCGAGCTCGAGCGGATCCGGCTGGACGCGGACACCGGCTCGCCGGGCGAGGCGCTCGCGCGCTTCGCGGCCGCCGACCGCGCCGTGCTGCTCGGCACGCAGATGGTCGCCAAGGGCCACCACTTCGCGGGGGTCGCGCTGGCCGCCGTGGTCGACGCCGACGCCGGCCTCGGCATGCCCGACTTCCGGGCCGAGGAGCGCACGTTCCAGCTCGTCACGCAGCTCGCCGGCCGCAGCGGCCGCGACGCGCCCGGCCGTGTCCTCGTTCAGACGTTCCAGCCGGACTCGCGCGCGATCGTCCATGCCGCCCGCCACGACGTCGAGGGCTTCCTCGCCGACGAGCTCGAGCGCCGCCGCGAGCTCGGATACCCGCCGTTCAGCCACCTCGTGCGGGTCGTCGTCTCGGGCGCAGACCAGGAGGGGCCTCTGCGGGCGCTCCAGGAGCTGAAGGACGAGCTCGCGGAGGCGGACGTGCTCGGGCCGGCGCCGCTGCTGCGGCTCCGGGGCCGGTTCCGCGCGCAGCTGGTGGCGAAGACCGACCAGCCCGGACGCATCGCCGCGCGCGCCGGCCGGCTGCTCGGGAGCGCCTCGGTGGCAATGCGGAAGGCGGGTCTGAGCGTGGTCGTGGACGTTGATCCGCAGCTAGGCTGAGTTCGTGAGCGAGGTCCGCGACGAGCAACTCGACGCGCAGCGCGAGGCGCTGCGGCGGACGGCCCTTGCCCAGATCCGCCAGTACGGCGACCCGGCGCTGCGTCTGGAAGCCAGGCTGGTAGAGGACTTCGACGACGACCTCGCGCGGCTCGTCCGCCGCATGAAGCGGCTGATGATCGACGCGAACGGCGTCGGGCTCGCCGCGACGCAGGTCGGCGTCGTGCGCCGCGTCGTCGTGTTCCAGGAGACCCCGGAGGAGGAGCCGCGCGCGCTGGTCAACCCGGTGGTCGTGGAGCGCGGCGAGGAGACGACCGCCGACGAGGGCTGCCTCTCCCTCCAGGGAGTGCTCGTGCCAGTCGAGCGGGCGGCGACGGTCACGGTCGAGGCGAAGGACGAGACGGGCGCCGACGTCCGGCTCGAGCTCGAGGAGCCGACCGCCCGCGTCGTGCAGCACGAGCTCGACCACCTCGACGGCGTGCTGATCATCGACCGGACGACGCCGGAGGCGCGGCGCGAGGCCCTGTCGGTGCTGCGGCCCCGGGTCGCGCTGGTCTAGTGATCGCCGCCGGGCGGGCGGTCTTGGTCGGCCGTGCGAAAGGCGAGCAGGCCAAGGACGCAGGGAGCGTTCGCATGCCCAGCCATGCGGACGCGACCGAGGACGCCGGCATGCGACGCCTTGCAGCCGGCCGGGCTGGCCGCACGCGCGGCGGAGACCACTAACCTTGGCGCGGATAGGCGTCGCCGCGACCGCGCCCTTCGGCGCGGACGTGCTCGAGCGGCTGGCCGCCCGGCACGACGTCGCCTTCCTGCTGACGCGGCCCAACCGGCCCAGAGGCCGCGGCCGCAAGCCGGGCCCGCCTGCCGCCAAGGAAGCGGCGGAGCGGCTGGGCATCCCCGTCCGCCAGCCCGACCGGCTGCCCGACGACCTCGAGCTGGAGGCGGACACGATCGTGATCGCCGCGTACGGCGTCCTCGTCCCCACGCCGCTCCTGGAGCGGGCGCTCTGGCTGAACGTCCATCCGTCGCTGCTGCCGCGCTGGCGCGGCGCGGCGCCGGTCGAGCGCGCGATCATGGCCGGCGACCGGGAGACCGGCGTCACCATCCACCGGACGACGCCCGAGCTCGACGCGGGGCCGATCGCCGCTCAGCGAGCCTTCCCGATCGGGCCGGAGGACGACGCGGGCGCGGTCTTCGCGCAGGCGGCCGAGGTCGCCGTGGAGCTGCTCGACGAGGTGCTGCCCGAGCCGAGCTTCCGCCCGCAGCCCGCGGAGGGCGCCACCTACGCCGAGAAGGTCACGGTCGCCGACCGGCAGCTGGACTGGTCCGCACCGCCTGACGAAATCGTGCGCCAGGTCCGCGCGCTCTCGCCCCACATCGGCGCCCGGGCGGAGCTCGAGGGGCGCGAGGTGATCGTGTGGCGGGTGGACGCGGCAGGGAAGCCGGTCGAGGTTCAGCCTGCCGGGAGACGGCGCATGGCCTACGAGGAGTTCCTGCGGGGACTGCGCTGATCGCCCCCGCCCGGAGCGCCGCGTACGAGGTGATCCGCCGCGTCTTCGAGCACGAGGCCTACGCCGACCGCGCGTTCGCGGCCGCGGCGGCAGGCCTCGACGAGCGCGACCGCGCGCTCGCCCAGCGGCTCGCCTACGGCACCGTCCAGCGCGTCCGGCTGCTCGACCACGCGATCGAGACCCTCGGCAAGCGGCCGGTACGCAAGCTCGACGCGCCCGTGCTCGCCGCGCTCCGGCTCGGCGCCTACCAGCTCGCCTACGCGGAAGGCGTCCCGCGCTACGCGGCCGTCAACGAGTCGGTCGAGCTCGTCCGGCGTGCCCGGCTCGAGCGCGCCGTCCCGTTCACCAACGCGGTCATGCGCCGCGTGGCGGACGGCATCGAGGGGCTGCTCGCCGCGCTTCCGGAGGGGCCGCTCAAGCACTCCTATCCCGACTGGGTCTACGAGACCTGGCGGGACGAGCTGGGGGAGGAGGCGGCGCTCGCGCTCATGCGCGCGCAGAACGAGCCGCCGGAGGCCGTCGTGCGGGTCGTCAGCGGCGAGATCGACGGAGAGCCCACCGACGTCCCCGGCGCGGTGCGCGTCGACCACATCGACGACGCGGCGTTCGCCGAGGGCCGGATCTGGCCCCAGAGCCGCGCCTCGCAGCTGGCGGGGCTCGCCGTGGGCGCGCGGGAGGGCGAGCGCATCCTCGACTCCTGCGCCGCCCCGGGCGGCAAGGCGACGATGCTGGCCGGGGAGGTGTTCGCGGTGGAGATCCACGAGGCCCGCGCGCGCGAGCTCGAGGAGAACGTCCGCCGCCTGGGCGCGACGAACGTCCGGGTCGTCAACGCGGACGCCACCGACCTGCCGCCAGAGCTCGACGGCTTCGACCGGGCCCTCGTCGACGCGCCCTGCTCCGGGCTCGGCGTCCTCAACCGCCGTCCCGACCTGCGCTGGCGCGCGACGCCGCTGCCAGAGCTCCAGCTCGCGCTGGTGAACGCGGCCGCCGAGCGGGTCAAGCCCGGCGGCGTCCTCGTCTACGCCGTCTGCACGATGAGCCGCGCCGAGAACGAGGAGATCGTGGACGCCGCCGGGCTCGAGCCCGACCCGACCCTCGCCGACGAGTGGCCCCAGTACCGCCATCCCCACCGGCCCGAGTTCCTGCTCACCCTGCCGCACCTGCACAACACCAACGGCTTCTTCATCGCCAGGCTGCGGGCGTGAGCTTCGACGAGTGGCGGGCGCGCGCACCGGACATCGTCGAGGAGGTCGCCGAGCTCTGGTCGCTTCGGCTCGGAACGCGATACGAACTCGGCCACGCATCGATGACGTTTCGTGCCGAGCTGCCCGACGGGACGCCAGCGGTGCTCAAGGTCGGCTTCCCGCATCCCGAAGCAGAGCACGAGGCGGCGGCGCTCGCGATCTTTGACGGCCGCGGCGCCGTCCGCCTCCTAGCCCACGACCCCGAGCGGAACGCCCTGCTGCTCGAGCGCTGCGAGCCTGGGAACTCGCTCCTGGAGCTCCCGGACGAGGACGAGTCCTTCAGCCTCGCCGCGGGCGTCCTCCGGCGCCTCTGGCGGCCGCCCGCGCCGGAACATCCCTTCGACCTGCTGGCCGACCTGGCCGCGGGCTGGGCGCAGCTGCCGGGCCTCGACGCCGGGGTCGTCGGGGAGCTCGCCTCGAGCCAGGGTGAGCTCGTCGTCTGCCACCAGGACTTCCACCGGGGCAACGTCCTCCGCGCCCAGCGCGAGCCCTGGCTCGCGATCGATCCCAAGCCGATCGTCGGCGAGCGCGAGTTCGACACCGCGGCGCTGCTGCGCGACGACCCCGGCGACCTGGCGCGCCGCCTCGACCTGCTCGCCGCCGAGCTGGGGCTCGACCGGGCGCGGATGCGGCTTTGGGGGATCGTGCACGCCGTCGCCTGGGAGCATCCCGAGGTCGCGCGGGCGCTCGCGGCGGCATAGGATCGGCCCCCTGTGGCGTGGCGCGACTGGGTACGGACAGTCGAGATCGAGCCGTCCCTCTATGCGGCCGACTTCTCCAACCTCGGCGAGCAGCTCGTCTTCTTGCTGAACGCCGGCGCGCGCGTCTTCCACGTCGACGTGGGGGACGGCCACTTCGTCGAGCCGGTCACGATCGGGCCGGTCGTGATCGAGTCGATCGCCCCGCTCGTCCACGATCGCGGCGGCATCCTCGACGTGCACCTGATGGTCGAGGAGCCGGCGAAGCACATCCCGCAGGTCGCCGCGGCCGGCGGCGACAGCGTCACCTTCCACGTCGAGGCGGAGGGCGACCCGGCGACGACGATCGCGCTCGCGCGGGAGCACGGCCTTGGCGCGGGGGTCGCCTTCAATCCCGGCACGGCCGTCGCGGACGCGGCCAAGGCGGCCGAGGGCGCCGACCTCTGCCTCTGCATGTCGATCGAGCCCGGCTACTCGGGCCAGGAGTTCATGCCGGAGGCGCTGCCTCGCCTCCGCGAGTTGCGCTCGCTCCTGCCCGCGGAGGCGTTCGTCCAGGTCGACGGCGGGATCACGAACCTGAACGTGCGCGAGACGCACGAGGCCGGCGCCGCCCTGATCGTCGCCGGCAGCGCGATCTTCGCTCGCGAGGACCTGCCCCGGGCGTACCGTCGCCTCGTGCAAGAGCTTGCTTGATAGTGAATACTTACTTCCGATGAGCGTGACGGTCAGGCAGACGGCTGGGGAGCGGCGCGAGGCGGTGCTCGCGGCGGCCGCGCACGAGTTCGCCCACAAGGGCCTGCACGGCGCCTCCACGGACGCGATCGCTCAGGCCGCCGGCATCTCGCAGCCCTACCTCTTCCGCCTCTTCAAGACGAAGAAGGAGCTCTACCTGGCCACGAGCGCCAGGACGATGGGCGAGCTGGTCGAGGTCTTCGAGCGCGCCGCGGAGGGCAAGCAGGGCGAGGAGGCGCTGAAGGCGATGGGGACGGCGTACACGGCGCTGATCGAGGATCGCGATCGCCTGCTGCTGATGCTGCAGTGCTTCGCGGACTGCGACGACCCGGACGTCCGCGAGGCGGTGCGCTCGGTGTGGCGCGACCTCGTCGAGCTCGTCGAGCGGGTCTCGGGCGCGCCGCCCGAGACGGTCAGCGGCTTCTTCGCCACCGGGATGCTCCTGAACGTCCTCGACGCGATGCAGCTCTTCGACGACCCGACGCCGTGGAGCAAGCGCCTCATCAAGGGGTGCCAGGCCGACTGATCGAGCGGGCGCTCGAGCTGGCCGAGCGCGGCCGGGGCACCACCCATCCGAATCCCGTCGTCGGCGCCGTGGTCGCCAGGGACGGCGAGGTTGTGGGCGAAGGCTGGCACGAGCGCGCGGGCGGCGCGCACGCGGAGGTCGTTGCGCTGGAGCAGGCGGGCGAGCTGGCTCGGGGCGCGACGCTCTACGTGACGCTGGCACCGTGCTCCCACCACGGCCGGACGCCGCCGTGCGTGGACGCCGTCGCGGCGGCCGGGATCGCGCGCGTCGTCGTGGGTGCCGAGGACCCCACGCGCGACGACCTCGCCGCGCTCCGGGCGGCCGGCGTCGAGGTCGAGCTGCTCGACCTCCCGGAGGCGCGCCGGCAGAACGAGGCCTGGCGGACGTGGGCGGCGCTGGGGCGTCCGTTCGTCACCTACAAGGTCGCGGTCTCGCTCGACGCGCGCGTGACGGTGCCCGGCGCGCGCTGGGTCTCCGGGGAGGAGAGCCGGCGGCTCGTGCACGAGCTGCGGGCGCGCTCCGACGCAGTCGCCGTCGGCATGGGCACCTTCCGCGCGGACGCACCCGAGCTGACGGCGCGGGGCGTGGATGCGGCTCGCCAGCCCCGGCGCCTCGTCTTCGGCTCCGGGCCCGTTCCGGACGGGTACGAGCTGCTCTCGGGCCCGCTCGACGACGAGCTGCTCGCGCTCGGCGCCGAGGGCGTCCAGTCGCTGCTGCTCGAGGGCGGGCCGACGCTCGCGACCGCGTTCCTCGCCGCCGGCCTCGTCGACAAGCTGCTGGTCTTCGTCGCCCCGGTCCTCTCGGGCGCCGGGCCGCGCTTCCTGGGCGAGCTCGCGCAACCACTCGAGCTCCGTCGTTTGCAGGCAGAACGCGTGGGGGAGGACGTGCTGCTCACCGCCTATGTCCACGAGCCCTGACCCGATCAACGTCCTCTCCCGCTGGCTGGCGGGCCATGTCTCGGACGACGAGCTGCGCCGGGCGGTCGCCGGCGTCCCCGAGGCCGCCGAGCTGAGCCAGGCGCTCGAGCAGGGCGGCCCGACTCCGCAGCTCCAGCGGCTCGTCCGCGAGACGCTCGAAGAGCTCGCCCTCGGCTAGCCTCACACCGTGTTCACCGGAATCGTGCGCGAGCGCGGCCGCGTTGCGTCGTTTGAGAACGGACGCCTCGTGATCGAGTCCGCGACGGAGGCGTCGGTCGGCGACTCGGTGGCGGTCGACGGGGTCTGCCTGACGGTCGTCGACGCCCGCGACGGCCGGCTCGCCTTCGACGTCGTCCCCGAGACGCTGGCGCGCGTAAAGCCCTTCGGCGCCGAGGTGAACGTCGAGCCCGCCCTGCGGGCCGGCGATCCCATGGGCGGGCACGTCGTCCAGGGCCACGTGGACGGCACCGCCACTGTCCGCTCGCTTGGCGAGCTCGTCTGGCTCGACGTGCCGCCCGAGCTGCTGCGCTACTGCGTCGAGAAGGGCTCGGTCGCGGTGGACGGCGTCTCGCTGACGGTCGCCGCCCTCGACGACCGCGGGCTCGCCGTCGCGCTCGTCCCGCACACGCTCGCAGCGACGACGCTCGGCGGGCTGGCCCCTGGCGACGCCGTGAACATCGAGGCGGATATCCTCGCCAAGTACGTGGAGCGACTGCTGAAATGAGCCTGCACACGGCGACCTTCTCCAGGGTGGAGGATGCGATCGAGGACGTCCGCGCCGGCCGGTTCGTCGTCGTCGTGGACGACGAGGACCGCGAGAACGAGGGCGACCTCGTCATCGCCGCGCAGTTCGCGACCCCCGAGGCGATCAACTTCATGGCCACGCACGCGCGCGGGCTCATCTGCCTGGCGTTGACCGAGGAGCGCTGCGACGAGCTCGGGCTGCAGCCGATGACCGGTCGCAACGAGAGCCGCTTCGAGACCGCCTTCACCGTCTCGATCGAGGCCCGCGAGGGCGTGACGACCGGCATCTCCGCCCACGACCGCTCGGCGACGATCCAGGCCGCGATCGACCCCACCAAGGGCCCCGACGCGCTCGTCCAGCCCGGGCACGTCTTCCCGCTCCGGGCGCGGCCCGGCGGCGTCCTCCAGCGGCAGGGCCAGACCGAGGCGGCGGTCGACCTGGCGCGGCTCGCGGGCTTGATCCCCGCGGGCGTCGTCTGCGAGGTCATGAACGAGGACGGGACGATGGCTCGGATGCCGGAGCTGCTCGCGTATTCCGCCGAGCACGGGCTGAAGCTGATCACCGTCGCCGACTTGATCGCCTACCGGCGGCGAACCGAGCGGCTCGTCGAGCGTACCGTCTCGGTGCGGCTGCCGACCGAGCATGGGGAGTTCACGGCGGTCGCGTTCCGCGAGCTCGCGACCGGGAAGCCTCATCTCGCGCTGGTCAAGGGCGACGTCGACGGCGCCGAGGACGTGCTCGTCCGGGTGCACTCGGAGTGTCTGACCGGCGATGTCTTCCACTCGCTGCTCTGCGACTGCGGCGAGCAGCTCGAGCTCGCGCTGCGCCGGATCGCGGACGAGGAGCGCGGTGTTCTCCTCTACATGTCGCAGGAGGGCCGCGGCATCGGCCTGCTCAACAAGCTGCTCGCCTACGAGCTTCAGGCAGGGGGCCTGGACACCGTGGACGCGAATCTCGCCCTCGGCTTTCCGGCCGACCTGCGAGAGTACGGAATCGGCTCCCAGATCCTCTCCGACCTTGGGCTCACGACGATTCGCATCCTCACCAACAATCCGAAGAAGATCGCCGGCATCGAGGGCTTCGGGCTGACCGTCGTCGCCCAGGAGCCGATCGAGGTCTCGCCGAACGCCGAGAACCGCAAGTACCTCGCGGCCAAGCGCGAGCGGCTGGGGCACCGGCTGCACCATCAGGGCGAGGACGTGAGTTGAGCGAGCCGGCCGCGGAGCCGATCGAGGAGGTCGAGGTCGAGGTCGAGGAGGGCGAGCACGCGCCCGGCGGCCTTGACATCCCCGACGGCGTCAACGTCGTCGAGGGCGAGCCCTCCGGGGCACGGCCGGTCGCGATCGTCGTCGCCCGCTTCAACGGCGAGTACACGAGCCGGATGCTTGCCCGGGCGCTCGAGGAGCTCGCGGCGGCCGGCGTGCCCGAGAGCCTGGTCACCGTCGTCCCCGTGCCCGGCGCCTTCGAGCTGCCGCTGGGGGCGATGGCGCTCGCGAAGACGCGCCGCTACGCCTGCGTCGTCGCGCTCGGCTGCGTGATCCGGGGCGAGACGCGGCACGCCGAGTACATCGCGGGCGAGGCGGCGAGCGGGCTCCAGCTGGCCGCGCTGGAGACCGGCGTGCCGGTCTCGTTCGGCGTCCTGACGGTGGACACGGCCGAGCAGGCCGACGTCCGGATCGAGAAGGCCGCCGAGGCGGTGCGCACGGCGCTGGAGATGGCCGACCTCTTCGCCCAGATCCGCGCCGGCGCAGCGCAGAGCGGCTAAGCTCCGGCCGCTTATGGCCAAGGTATGCGCGATCTGCGGGAAGAAGCCCGGCTTCGGAAACAGCCGGAGCCACTCGATGGTGGCCACGAAGCGCCGGTTCGAGCCGAATCTCCAGCGCGTCCGGATGATGCTCGCCGGCACCGCCACCCGCGCCTACGTCTGCACGCGCTGCCTCAAGGCCGGCAAGGTCCAGAAGGCCCTGTAAGGCCGGGGGGGGGGGGGGGGGGGGGGGGGGGGGGGGGGGGGGGGGGGGGGGGG
>JBBDWU010000025.1:0-5195 GCA_040902725.1 Gaiellaceae bacterium
CTAAGAGATCTTCTGATCGGATCGAGAACGCCTTGCGACTCGGGTCGTAAGCCTGATCCGGAGACGAGAGATGTTGAACCCAGCATTGTGTGACGGTGTAGTCGCTGCTTGCTTCATCTTCGTCGTCCGGTGACGAATCGCCCTCGCAGCCGGGAACACCACCTCTCGGATACTCCCGACAAAGAATTGCCTCCGCGCGCCCTCCCCACCATCGCGAAAGGTCAATCCCGCCAACTAGACCCGACGTCTCGCCACCTCCAAGACCCACCTGTAGGACACCGACGACCTCACCGTTGTTGTCGACGAGTGGAGATCCGCTTGCGCCCTGTGCACCGAGCAGACGCGCAAAAATAACCGGCACCCGACCGATCCGAGACCGAAACATGACCCGTCCCTGCGTGAGGCTCACTTGATTACCGAGCGGATGGCCGAGCATCGCAAGGTTCATCCCAACCCGCGACGGCGAGCGACGGAAGCTAAACACGTAGCCGGAGGTCCGCCGTGCTACGCGCATCGTGGCAAGGTCCTCCACACGGCCATTGCCTGCACCGGTGCTCCACCAATCGATCCTCGTCACTCGGAATGAGCCGTCCGAGGTGACGACTTTGACGCGACACGCGCCCCGAACGACGTGGCGGGCGGTCATCACCAATGAGTCTCCGATGAAAAACGCCGTCCCGAGGCTAGTCAAGCGACCACGGCAGTTGAACGCTTCGACACGGCCCACTCCGGTCGCGAGCTCGGCGAACAGTTCTGGCGGCAAGGCGCTCGCGCTCGGTGCCCAGTCAATGGGCAACATTAGGCCCGCGTCGGCAGGCGCAGAGCCAGCTATGGCTATCGACGCGCTGAGAACGAGCGTGGCGGCACCACGGCGACTCCAACCGCGGCGTATACCGCCGTTCCCCACTCGGCCACTATCGCAGCAACTGTCACATGTTTCAAGGAGGCAACACCAGCGGGAGCGCCGTCTACCTCGCGCGGCGGAGCCGGCGGCCCGCCTCAGCTCAGAGCGAGATCCGCAGCTCGGACAGGCGCTGCTTGAGCTCCGCCGTCATCGGCTCGCCCGTCGCCGCCCGCCGCACGTACATGCGCAGGTCGGTTTCGAACTTGTACGCCCGCCGGCAGTACGAGCAGCCCTCGAGGTGTTCCTCGGCCTCCTTCACCTCGGCCACGGTCAACACCCGGTCGAGATAGGGCTGGAGCAGCTGTTCGCACTCGACGCAGTCACACATCAGCCGACGATCTCCTCCGCGAGCTGCGTCTTCAGGATACGCCGTCCCCGGTGCAGCCGGGACATGACCGTGCCGACCGGGATGTCGAGGATCTGCGCGGCCTCCGCGTAGCTGAAGTCGCCGATGTCCACGAGCACGATCACGTCACGGAAGTCGTGGGGGACGGCCGAGAGCGCCTCGACGATCGAGTCCTGGGAGAGCCGCTCGTCGACGCGCTCCTCCTCGGTGATCTCGCCGCCGGAGTCCTCGAGCCGCTCGAAGAGGTAGTAGTCCCCGGCCTCGAGCGACTGGACGTCGGGTGTGCGTTGGAGCTTGCGTCCCCGGTCGATGTTGAGGTTCGTGAGGATGCGGAGGAGCCAGGCGCGGAGGTTCGTGCCGGCCGTGAACTGGCGCCAGCTGCGGAAGGCGCGCGCGTAAGTCTCCTGGACGAGGTCCTCGGCCTCCTCGCGGGAGCCGACCATGTGGCGAGCGACGCGATAGACCTGATCCGCAAGCTCGAGAGCCTCCTCCTCGAAGCGCACGCGGTCGCGTGCCTCCATCGCTATGCGGCGCGCGTCGGTGTCGGGGGTCGTCTCGCTCACCCGCGCGACCCTAGCAGCGCCTTCCAAAAGATCGCAACGCCCGCCACTAGCGGGCTATTCCCGTTCGCGGAAGCCCGCCTTCGCCATCGCCGTGAGGATCGTGTCGCGGCTCGTGCGCTCGTCGTCGTAGGTCAGCGTGACCTGACCGACGAGGTTCGCGTTCGCCGCCTCGAGGCCCTCGTGACCCTGGAGCGCGGCGGCGAGGCGCATCACGCAGCGCTCGCAGCGGATCCCGTCGACCTCCAGCGTCTCCGTCAGCGTTGTCACGACCGCTCCACGATATCCGCGCAAACCGCGCGCAGGCCGTCCCGCTCCCCCACCTCGAGCTGCCGGTCGGCCTCGCACGTCGGCTCCAGCCCGAGGTCGAGCTCCGCGACGGTGACGAGGCGCTCCTCACGAGGATGCGGCAGGCGCGCGCGGGGGCCGTAGTGCGCCGCCGCCCAGCGCGCCTGCATGTAGACCGTGCGGTCGGCCGGCGGCGAATCCTCCTCGATCAAGCGAGCGCAAAGCTCGTGGAGCAGCGCCACGAAGGCGATCGACCGCTCGACGTCGGTGGGCTGGTCGGCGATGCGGATCTCGAGCGTCCCGTACGCCGGATGGGGGCGTACGTCCCAGTGGAGCGCCCGGAAGTCGGAGACGAAGCCGAGCCGCACCATCCGCTCGACGGCGGCCTCCCACTCGACGGGGGGAGCCCCGTGGCGCGGCAGCTGGCCGAGCACTTCGGCCCGGTTCGACATGTGGCCGGTCGCGCGCCCGGCCAGGTAGGGCGAGTTGGCGGACAGGGCGAGCACGAAGGGGAGCCAGGGAAGCAGGCCCTCGAGCACGCGCAGGCAGGTCGCCTGGTCGGGCATGCCGACGTGGACGTGGAGGCCGTGGACGCCCTGCCGGCGCGCGCTCACACCGGCGTACTCGACGAACTCCCGGTAGCGCGGCTCGTCGACGATCTCCTGCTGCTCCGGGTCGCTGACGGGGTGGGATCCGGCCGCGGCGATCAGCAGCCCGAGCTCGGCGGCGCGCTCCGCCGCCGCCGCCCGCAGCCCCCGCAGGGCCGCGCCGGCCTCCTCGGGGGTCCGGCAGACCGGCGTGTTCAGCTCCAGCATCGTGGCGAAGAGCTCGGTCTTGAAGCCCTCGCGCCCCAGGAAGTCGCGCACGCGCGGCGCGAGCTCGAGCGTCTCCGCGTCGAGGATCATCAGCTCCTCCTCCACGCCGAGCGTGAGAGGAGCGCTCTCAGCCCAGGTCACGACGCCTTGCGGACGCCGTGGACGGGCCTGCCGGCCGCCTCCCAGGCGTAGTACGAGGCGCTCGGCCCGTAGTCGGGCTCGTACTCCACGACGCGCGGGTTCCGCCCGATCTCCATCGCGCGGTTCGCGTGGCGCAGCAGGTTCGGGTCGTCGGTCCGCTCCCAGACGAGGATCAGGTGCGCGGCGGTCATGAACTCCGCCACGAACTCGCAGCCGTCCGCGGGACAGGGGAAGGGGTTGGTGGAGACGCAGACCCAGCCTGTGTGGTCGGCTTCGGCTTCCGCCAGGAGCTCCTCCGACTCGACGTCGAGAAGCTCGATCCACTCGACCCGTTCCACGGCGGGGAAAGTAGCCGGTTTCCGAGCACGGTCCGCCGAGCCTCGGCTCCAGTAGCATCGACCGCATGAACACGCTGCGGGTCGGTGATCGCTCCTACACGATCTTCCGGCTCGACGCGTACCCCGTCACGCGCCTGCCCTACACGCTGCGGATCCTGCTGGAGAACGTCCTGCGCCACGGGCAGGAGCAGGACGCCGCCGCAATCGTCGGCTGGGAGCCGCAGGCGGAGCCGGCGAGCGAGATCTCGTTCTGGCCGGCGCGCACGCTCCACCAGGACTTCACCGGCGTCCCCGTCGTCGTCGACCTCGCCGCCATGCGCGACGCCATGCGCGACCTGGGCGGCGACCCGCAGAAGATCAACCCGCAGATCCCCTCCGAGCTCGTGATCGACCACTCCGTGCAGGTGGACGAGTTCGCCAGCCGGCGCGCGATCGGCCGCAACGCGGAGCTCGAGTTCGAGCGCAACCGCGAGCGCTACGCGCTGCTGCGCTGGGGCCAGGTCGGCTTCGACAACTTCAAGGTCGTCCCGCCGAGCACGGGGATCTGCCACCAGGTGAACCTCGAGTATCTCGGCCGCGTGGTCGAGTCGCGGGACGGAATGGCCTTCCCCGACACGCTGCTCGGCACCGACTCGCACACGACGATGATCAACGGCCTCGGCATCCTCGGCTGGGGCGTGGGCGGGATCGAGGCGGAGGCCGCGATGCTCGGCGAGGCGGTCTCGATGCTCGTTCCGCAGGTGGTCGGCTTCCGGCTGCACGGGCAGCTGCCCGAGGGCGCGACCGCGACCGACCTCGTCCTGACGGTGACTGAGATCCTGCGCGAGACGGGCGTCGTGGGAAAGTTCGTCGAGTACTTCGGCCACGGGCTCGCGCGGCTGCCGATCGCCGACCGGGCGACGCTCGGGAACATGTCGCCCGAGTACGGCGCCACCTGCGGGTTCTTCCCGGTCGACGAGCAGACCCTCGCCTATCTGCGGCTGACCGGCCGCCCGCAGGAGCGGATCGACCTCGTCGAGGCCTACTGCAAGGAGAACCTGCTCTGGCACGACCCAGAGGAGGAGCCCTACTACTCGCAGGTGGTGGAGCTCGACCTCGGCGAGGTGGTGCCGAGCCTCGCCGGGCCGCGGCGACCCCAGGACCGCGTGCCGCTCGACACGGCGAAAGAGTCCTTCCTCGCCCAGCTGGAGAGCTTCGGCGTCGCCTACGAGGGCTCCGACGAGGCGATGGCGGAGACCTTCCCAGCCAGCGACCCGACCGCCGAGCAGGCGCCTGGCGGAGAGGAGCCGCGCGCGGCCCCCTCGCCGGTCGCGGTGGCGGAGCCGCAACGCCATCGCGTCCCGGTCAGCGGCACCGACTACTACGTGGAGCACGGCTCGGTCGTGATCGCAGCGATCACGAGCTGCACCAACACCTCGAACCCGCAGGTGATGGTGGGCGCGGGGCTGCTGGCGAAGAAGGCGGTCGAGCGCGGCCTCACGCGCAAGCCGTGGGTGAAGTCGAGCCTCGCGCCCGGCTCGAAGGTCGTCACGGAGTACTACGACCGCGCCGGGCTGACGCCGTTCCTCGAGGAGCTCGGCTTCCACACCGTCGGCTACGGCTGCACGACCTGCATCGGGAACTCCGGCCCGCTGGCGGAGCCGATCTCCGAAGCGGTGGCCGAGGGCGACCTCGTCGTCTGCGCCGTCCTCTCCGGGAACCGCAACTTCGAGGCGCGGATCCATCCGGAGGTGAAGGCGAACTACCTGGCCTCGCCGCCGCTCGTCGTCGCCTACGCGCTCGCCGGCCGGATGGACATCGACC
>JBBDWU010000026.1:0-12788 GCA_040902725.1 Gaiellaceae bacterium
CCGCTCGTCGCGGAGCTCGAAGACGAGCTCTACGGGCTCCTGAACGAGACGGGGATCGGGCCGATGGGGCTCGGCGGCGACGTGACCGTCCTCCAGTGCCACATCGAGCACGCGGACACGCACATGACCCTCAACCCCGTGGCCGTCAACTACCAGTGCTGGGCTGCCCGGCGCGCCTCGGCGCACGTCGGCGCCGACGGGACCGTGGAGTACGACCGTGAGTTCTGAGCTGAAAGAGCTGACCTTCCCGGTCACGAACCCGCAGGACATCCTCGACCTGCGGGCCGGTGACGAGGTGCTGATCCAGGGCCACATCATCGGCATCCGCGACCGGACTCAGATCCGCATCTTCGACGAGGGCATCCCGCCGCCGATGGACCTCACCGGCGCCTTCCTGCTCCACACCGCCCCCGGCGTGCGCAAGCTCGGCCCGGGCCGCTACGAGAAGGTCTCCATCGGCACGACGACGAGCGCGCGCATGGTGCGCTTCACCGAGCCGCTCGGCCGGGAGTACGGCGTGCGCGCGATCTGCGGCAAGGGCGGCTTCCCGGACGAGGCGATCGAGCCGATGCGCAAGCACGGGATGGTCTACTTCGCCATCGTCGGCGGCGCCGCGGCGCTCGAGACCACGCAGATCGAGGAGATCGAGGAGGTGGCGTGGGAGGAGCTCATGCCCGAGTGCCTCTGGAGGTTCCGGGTCAAGGATTTCGGGCCGCTGATCGTCGGCATCGACGCCCACGGCAACTCGGTCTTCCACGACGTCCAGGAGAGCGCGAAGAAGAAGCTGGAGGAGATCTATGCTCGGCTTTGAGCCCCGTTCGGCGGGCCTGACGCACGTGATCGACAAGGGCCTCGGGCCGCGGGCCTGGGAGGACGTGCTCGACACCGCCGGGGAGTTCATCGACATCGTCAAGCTCGGCTGGGGCACGGCCTACGTGACGCCGAACCTGAGCCGCAAGCTCGAGGTGCTGCGCGAGAAGGACGTCGTCATCGGCGGCACCTTCTTCGAGGCCGTCTACCTGAAGGACAAGCTCGACGAGTACAAGCGCTGGCTCGGCGAGCTCGGCATCAGGCACGTCGAGATCTCCGACGGCACGGTCGAGATCCCGCGTGAGCGCAAGCTCGAGCTGATCGCCGACTTCGCGCGCGACTTCACGGTCCTCTCCGAGGTCGGCTCCAAGGACGAGGAGGTCGTGTTCGCCCCCTACCAGTGGGTCGAGTGGATCAAGGAGGAGCTCGAGGCGGGCGCCTGGAAGGTCGTGACCGAGTCGCGGGAGGGCGGCACCGCCGGCATCTTCCGGCCGACCGGCGAGATGCGCACCGGCCTCGTCGACGAGATCGCGCACTCGATCGACTTCCACGACCTGATCTGGGAGGCGCCGACGAAGGCCTCGCAGGCCTGGTTCATCCGCCATTTCGGCCCGGAGGTGAACCTCGGCAACATCCCGCCCGAGGAGGTCATCCCGCTCGAGACCCTGCGGCTCGGGCTCCGGGGCGACACCTTGAAGGAGGTGCTCGGTGGCGACCGCGCCAACACTCCCGCTTCCTGAGGTCGACTTCGAGGGGATGCCGGCGGAGAAGCTGATTCGGTGGGCCTACGTCGAGTTCGGCGAAAGGCTCGTCCTGACCTGCTCGTGGCAGAAGCAGTCGTCGGTGCTCGTGCACATGGTCTCCGAGCTCGGCCTGCCACTCGACGTCGTCGAGCTCGACACGCACCTCTTCTTCAAGGAGAGCTACGAGACGCGCGAAGCGCTGGTCGAGCGCTACGGCCTGAGTCTGATCCAGCCCGAGGTGCTCACCGTTGCGGAGCAGCACAAGCGCGAGGGGCCGAACCTCTGGGAGACGAACCCCGACCGCTGCTGTCACGTCCGCAAGGTGGAGCCGCTGATCCGCGCGCTCGAGCCGTACGGCGCCTGGATCTCCGGCATCCGCCGCGATCAGTCGCCCTCGCGCGCCGGCACGCCGAAGGTGGAGTGGTCGGAGCGCTACGGCGTCTGGAAGATCCACCCGCTCGCGGACTGGGACGAGCAGCGCGTCTGGGCGTACATCAACGTGAACGAGATCCCGTACAACCCGCTGCACGACACCGGCTACCGCTCGATCGGCTGCATCCCCTGCACCCGCCCGACGCGGCCGGACGAGGAGGAGCGCGCCGGCCGCTGGGCCGGGTCCGACAAGCTCGAGTGCGGCATCCACGTCGAAGGAGGCAAGTGACCGAGCACATCTATGCGCACGAGCACCCGGTCTCGGAGCGGCGCCGCGAGGGCGGCTTCGTCCTCTGGTTCACCGGGCTCTCCGGCTCCGGCAAGTCCACGATCGCCCATCTCGTCGGGCCGGCGCTCGAGGAGCGCGGCGCGATCGTCGAGTACCTCGACGGCGACACCGTTCGCACGCACCTCTCCAAAGGGCTCGGCTTCTCGAAGGAGGACCGGGACACGAACATCGAGCGGATCGGCTGGGTCGCCTCGCGCCTGACGCGCCACGGCGCCGCCGTCATCTGCGCCGCCATCTCGCCCTACGAGGAGACGCGCCGCGCGGCGCGGGGGCTCGTGGAGGAGTGGGGGCAGTTCGTGGAGGTCTACGTGAAGGCCTCGGTCGAGGAGTGCGCGCGCCGCGACGTGAAGGGGCTCTACGAGAAGGCGTTCGCCGGCGAGATCACGGGCTTCACGGGCGTCGACGATCCGTACGAGGAGCCGGCCGCGCCGGAGCTCGTGGTCGACACCGAGCAGCACGACGCGGAGCAGAGCGCCCGGCTCGTGCTCGAGCGGCTGGAGGAGCTGGGGCTCGTCCCGGCAGGCGCTCGCGCGTGACGCTGATCTCCCCCCACGGCGGCGTCCTCGTCGACCGCACCGGCGAGCGCCCGGACGGCGTCGAGAGCCTCGAGCGCGTCACCCTGACGTCGCGCGAGGTGTCCGACCTGGACATGATCGTGTCGGGCGCCCTTTCCCCGCTCGAGGGCTTCATGGGCAGCAAGGACTACGAGAGCGTGGTCGACGGGATGCGCCTGGCCAACGGGCTCGTCTGGGCGCTGCCGGTCTGCCTGGCCGTCCCCAACGTCCCGAACGGCGAGCGGGTCGCGCTGGCGGACGAGAGCGGCGCCCTCCTCGGCGTCGTCGAGGTCGACGAGGTCTACCCGTACGACGCCCGGCGCGAGGCCGAGCGCTGCTTCCGGACGACCGACGAGGCGCATCCGGGGGTCGCGCGCCTCTTCGCCCAGCATCCGCTCTACCTGGCGGGCCGGGTGACCGTCTTCGAGCGCCCGCGGCCCGAGTTCGCCGAGCTCGCGCTCGACCCGGCCCAGACGCGCGCCGCCTTCGCGGAGCGGGGCTGGAAGCGCGTGGTCGGCTTCCAGACCCGCAACCCGATCCACCGCGCGCACGAGTACCTGACGAAGGTCGCGCTGGAGACCGTCGACGGCCTCCTCGTCCACCCGCTCGTGGGCGACACGAAGTCGGACGACGTGCCGGCCGCGACGCGAGTCGAGTGCTACCGCGTGCTGCTCGAGGGCTACTACCCGGAAGGACGCGTGCTGCTCTCGGCGTTCCCGGCAGCGATGCGCTACGCAGGCCCCCGTGAGGCGGTGTGGCATGCGATCTGCCGCAAGAACTATGGGTGCTCGCACTTCATCGTCGGCCGCGACCACGCCGGGGTCGGCGACTACTACGGCACGTACGACGCGCAGCTGATCTTCGACGAGTTCGAGCCGCACGAGCTCGACGTCGAGCCGATGTTCTTCGAGCACACGTTCTACTGCCGCGCCTGCGGGTCGATGGCGTCGGCGAAGACGTGCCCGCATCCGGCCGAGGAGCACGTCTTCCTGTCGGGGACGAAGGTGCGCGAGCTGCTCGAGGCAGGCGACGTGCCGCCCGAGGAGTTCACGCGGCGTGAGGTCGCCGAGGTCCTCATCGAGGCCTACCGGGGGGCCTAGTGGACTGGCAGCTCGCGCTCGCGGGCCTGGTCGTCGGGACGCTGGTCGGGCTGACGGGGATGGGCGGCGGCTCGCTGATGACGCCGCTGCTGATCTTCCTCTTCGGGTTCAACCCGAGCGTCGCGATCGGCACCGACATCCTCCACGGCGCCGCGTTCAAGACCGTCGGCGCGATCCGCCACCGCACGCTCGGCACCGTGCACGCCCGGCTGTCGCTCTGGATGTTCCTGGCCAGCGCGCCGATGTCGCTCGTGGGTGTCGCACTCGCAACGTGGCTCAAGAACCGCTACGGCGATACCACCGAGTCGCTGGGGGCCCAGGTGCTCGGCGGGGCGCTGCTGCTCGGCGGCCTCGGCCTCCTGGCCAAGAGCGCCGTCCGCCACACGGAACGGCCGGACGCGCCCTTCCTGCTCGAGAACAAGCACCGGTGGGCGGCGGTGACGATCGGCTTCTTCGGCGGGCTGATCGTCGGCTTGACCTCGGTCGGCACCGGCGTCTTCTTCGGCCTGACCCTGCTCGTCCTTTTCCCGCTGCGCTCGGCGATCGTCGTCGGCACCGACATCTTCCACGCGGCGGCACTGCTCTGGGTGGCGGGCACGGGACACCTGGTTGCGGGCAACGTCGACCTCGCCGCGGTCGGCTGGCTCCTGATCGGCTCCGTCCCGGGCGTGCTGATCGGCAGCCAGTTCACCGTCCGGCTGCCCGACCGCTCGCTGCGGCTGGCGCTGGCCACGGTGCTGATCGCGAGCGGCGCCAAGCTCGTCGACGTGCCGGCCGCCGATTTCGTCGCGATCGCGCTGCTCGCGCTCGGCGCGCTGCTCGTCGCCTGGTCGCTCACCGGCGCACGGCGCCAACCCGCTCGAACCTAGAATCCGCACTCCCGTGCCGCGAATCGTCCCGGCCCTCGTCGTGATCGGCCTGCTCGCGGCCACCGCGGTTGCCTTCGCGGTCACCGAGCGCCTCAAGCTCGTTCGCAGCCCCATCCTCGCGACCGAGCTCGACCGCGGCGTCTTCTCGCCGGTCTGCGGCTGCGAGTCGCGCTCCGTGGAGCTCGGATTCCGCTTGCGGAAGGCCGATCGGCTCACCGTGACCGTGGTCGACTCGGACGGGCGGGTCGTGCGCACGCTGATCGGCGGCGAGCCGACCCCCGCCGGACCGGTGGTCGTGCGCTGGGACGGCCGATCCGACGGAGGCGACGTCGTGGCGGAAGGCGCCTACAAGCCCCGCGTCCACCTGGCCGGCCAGCGCCGGACGATCGAGCTCCCGAACCCGATGCGGGTGGACACGACGGCGCCGAGCGTCGTAGCGCTCGAGGTGCGGCCGGAGGCATTCTCGCCGGACGGCGACGGCCGCCGCGACAAGGTCGGCGCAAGCTACGAGTTGAGCGAGGAGGGGCGCGCGCTGCTCTCCGTGAACGGCGAGTTGCGCGTGCGGGGCCGGGGGCGGGAGCTCGAGGGCAAGGTCGAGTGGCACGGGCTGGACGAGGGCCGCGGGCTGCCGGCGGGCGTCTACCGGCTGACGCTGGCTGCTGTTGACCAAGCAGGCAACATAGGTGAGGCAGCCGGCCCGGTCGAGGTCGCAATCCGCTACGCCGAGCTCACCCGGGACACGTATCGCGTCCGCGCCGGAGCTCGCTTCGTGGCCAGGGTCCGCACGGATGCCGAGTCCTACGCGTGGAGGCTTGCCCGCTCGAGCGGAAGCTCGTCCTCCCGGCGGCTCGTCCTCCGGGCGCCCGAGCAGCCCGGCCGCTATGCGCTCGTGGTCGAGGCGAACGGGCGCCGGATGCGGGCCGAGGTGATCGTTCGTGCCCGCTGAGCTCGCGCGGGTCGCCGGCATCGTCGCCGCGTCGGGCCTCGCCGTCCTCTTCCTCGCGCCGGCGCGCCCGTGGCGGCTGGCCGGCCTCGCTTGCTGGGCCGCGGGGGCGGCCGCCCTGCTCCTCTACCTGGAGCCGGTGAGCCGGCCGGAGCTGGTCGCCGCGGCCGGCGTGGGGCTCGTGGGCGTAGGTGGCGCCCTCGCCGTCCTCTTCGTCCGCTGGCCGTGGCTGGTGGCGCTCTGCGCGCTCGCCCTCGCGCCCGCGAGGATCCCGCTCGACCTCGGCGGCGAGGAGGCGAAGCTGCTCGTCCCGTTGTACGTGGTCATCGTCGGGGCGGCGTTTGCCTTCGCCTGGCGTCTCTGGCACGAAGCGGCGCGGCCGCGCGAGCTCGGGCCGCTCGCCTGGCCGGCGGCGGCGCTCGTGGCGTGGTTCGGGCTCTCGCTCGCCTGGACGGACGACCTGGACGGCGGCGCCGTCGCGCTCGTCGCCTTCTATCTCCCCTTCGGGCTGCTCGCGCTGGTGATCGCGGGCCTGCCGTGGAGTCGCCGCTGGCTCGTGGCTCTGGGCGTGCAGCTCGCGCTGATGGCGGTCATCTTCGCCGGCATCGGCATCTTCCAGTGGGCGACCCGCGACGTCTTCTGGAACCCGAAGGTGATCGTCGGCAACGCCTACGCGCCCTTCTACCGGGTGAACTCGGTGTTCTGGGATCCCTCGATCTATGGCCGTTTCCTCGTCCTCGCGCTGCTGATGCTCGTCGTCGTGGTCGTCTACCGGCAGGCGCTGCTGCCCGTGCTGGCGATCGTGGCCGTCTGGACCGGGCTCGTTTTCTCGTTCTCCCAGTCGAGCTTCGGCGCGCTCATCGCCAGCCTGCTCGCCGCCGGCGCGGTCGTCTGGGGCCGCCGGGCCGTGCTCGCGCTCGCGCTGGTCTCGCTCGTGCTCGTCTCCGTCGGGTTCGCCGCGCCCTCGGTTCGGTCCGAGATCCGGAGCGACTTCGACCGCGTCACGAGCGGCCGCTCGGGACTGGTCCGGAACGGCGCCGGCCTTGCCGCGGACAATCCCCTGCTCGGGGTGGGACTGGGCAACTTCGAGGGCGCCTACGCGGCGCGAACCGGCCTGGAGGGGGACGAGCCGAGGCGGGCGGCCTCGCACACGACTCCGGTCACCGTAGCCGCGGAGACGGGCTTTCTGGGCCTGGCGCTGTTCGCCTGGCTCTTCGCCGTGCCCATCGCGGGCGGCTTTCGCCGCGCCTCGGCCAGCTTCGCCGGCCGCGCGTCCCTTATCGTCGCGCTGGCCGTGCTGGCGATCGGCGTCCACAGTCTCTTCTACGACGCGTTCTTCGAGGACCCGATGACGTGGGGAGCCTTGGGGCTGGGCGCGCTGGTTTCGGCGTGGCGCGGGAGCGAACGAAAGGGGACGACCTCGTGACCCCACGGCATGGGGAGGGGGTCGGGGGGGCCCGGGGGCGGCGAGGCGTGCACCCGAGAAGGGGGCTCACCGGGGAAACAGGGTTTCCCCCGTGGGAGGCCGCCCACGGCGGCCGACATGACGTGGGGAGCCTTGGGGCTGGGCGCGCTGGTGGCGGCCTGGCGAGGTGACGGGCGGTGACCGCCGGCTGGAAGCGGGCGCTCGTGCTCGCGCCGCACACCGACGACGGGGAGTTCGGCTGCGGCGGGACGATGGCCCGCCTCGTCGAGGAGGGAGCCGAGGTTCGGTACGTCGCCTTCTCGATCGCGACCAAGTCGCTGACGGAGGGCTTCGCTCCCGACACGCTCGCGCGAGAGGTGCGGGAGGCGACGGCGGGGCTCGGCATCCCCGAGTCGCACCTGACCGTCCACGACTTCGAGGTACGGACGTTCCCCGACCACCGCCAGGAGATCCTCGAGCTCCTGATCGCGCTCTGGGAGGAGTGGCCGCCCGACGTCGTCTTCCAGCCGAGCGTGCACGACGTCCACCAGGACCACCAGGTGATCGCCGCGGAAGGGCTGCGCGCCTTCAAGCGGACGACCATCCTCGGCTACGAGATCCCCTGGAACAACTACGACTTCGCCTACCAGGCCTATCTCGCCCTCGAGCGGCGGCACATCGAGGCGAAGGCGGCCGCGCTGGCGAAGTACGCGTCCCAGCAGCACCGCCGCTACTCCGACCCCGAATACATCTGGAACGTCGCCCGGACGCACGGCATCAACGTCAACCGCGAGTACGCCGAGGTCTTCGAGGTCTACCGGGTCGTCGCCTAGGTGAAGAGCGCGCGCAACCGCGCCCGCTCGGCCGGCAGATAGAAACGGAGCGGGACGAGCGCCAGCGGGTAGACGGCGACGAGCGCAAGCGCGACGAGCAGCGAGACGTCGGCGGCCTTTGCCACCACGGTCAGACCGACCGCCACGCCGGCCGCGGTCACGACCCGTCGCCACTGGTAGGCGACCGGGAACACCGTCTGGGCCCGCCAGACCATCCCCATGAACATGAGCGAGAACGCGGCCACCGTCGCGAAGGCCGCGCCCATGCGGCCGAACGGCGGGATCAGCACGATGTTGAGCGCGACGTTCAGGAGCGCGGCCACTCCCGTCACCGTCCAGTTCAGCCGCGTGGCGCGCACGCGGCCGACGCTGATGACCGCGACCGTGTAGGCGCCGAAGGCCGCGGCGGCAAACGCGAGCGGCGCGACGACGTTCTCGGCGGCGTAGAACGGCTCGGTGGCGATCAGCTGCAGCAGCCAGGGCGCGAGCACGCCGAGCGCGAGCGACAGCCAGCAGGACACGTACACGACGTAGGTCATGACGAAGCTGTACGTCCGCTTCGCCTCCTGGTCGTCCTCGATCGAGTACGCGAACGCCGGCCACCCGAGCCGGAAGGCCGTCAGGGCGATCACGATCGCCGAAGCGATGCGCGCCCCGATCGAGTAGAGGCCGACCTCCTCGGTGTCGGCCAGCTTGACGAGGAAGAAGCGGTCGCTGAAGTTCGTCGCCCAGAGCGCGACGACGGAGGGGACGAGCGGGAGCCCGTAGCGCACCATGCTGCGGTAGAGCTCGCGGTCGAAGCCGAATCCGAGCACTCCGCGGCGATGGACGAGCAGCCCGGCGTACACGATCAGCGTGCCGGTGAAGTTGCCGACGATCACGCCAAGCGGGCCCTGCTCGAAGACGACGACGAGCAGCACGGTCGCGGTCACCGTCGTCGCCAGGTTCGCCAGCGTGGCGACCACGTAGGCCTGCGAGCGCTTCTCGACGCGGAACATCGACGTCATCTGCTCGTAGTTCATGTGGGCCCAGAGGCCGACAAACGCGGCGATCACGAGGTCGCGGTGCGCGTCGTCGCCGAAGAGCAGGCTCGAGACCGTTCCGGCGAAGACGATCCCGGCCGCGAGCACCGCGGTGGCCGCGCCCATCACGTACCAGAAGGCGGTCAGGATCACCTGCCGGCGCCGGTCGTCCTCGGCGGAGTCGAAGTAGAAGCGGAAGAAGGCGCTCTTCATCGCCTGCGCGACCAGCGCGGTCAGCACCGCCGAGAGCGCTACGAGCGTCTCGATGAGGCCGTAGTCCCCGGGCGTCAGGTAGCGGGTGTAGAGGGGAAGCAGGAGGACGCCGACGATCCGCGCGATCAGGTTGCCGAGCCCGTAGAGCGCCGAGTGGCGCAGGAGCTCCTTCATGCGCTCGAACATCACTCGTCCCACTCGATCTGGTCGAAGTACCGCAGCGCGCGGCGCGTGGGGCGAACCCGGGCCGCATGGGCGGCGAGCTCCTCGTCGGAGAGCTCGCCGAGCGCGTGCTTGACGCCCAGGTAGGGGAGGTTGAGGTCCTCCTGGTAGACGACCGTGGAGATCCGGGGATTGACCTCGATGACGGCGTCCCCGACGAGCTGGATGTTGAAGAAGTGGTCGAGCTCGAGCTCGGCGACGATGCGGCCGGCGGTCGCGACGAGAGCGGGGTCGTCGAGCGTGCGGAAGAACATCGCCAGCCCGGCGCGCATCGCCTCGCGGGTCTTCGCGTGCCCGAGCACGATGCGCCCGCCGCGCGCGATCCCGTCGACGGTGCGCTCGTCTCCCTCGAGCAGCTCCATGACGAGCAGCTCGGTCTTCTCGTCGGCGCCGAGCAACTCGGCGTACTCCTCGAGCCGCAGCGCCTCGGCGACGCCCGGGCGCGCCGCCAGCAGCTGCTCCCGCCGGTCGGCGGAGGCGGAGAGGACGCGGAAGCCGCGCGCGCCCGAGGAGAAGACGGGCTTTAGCGCGAGGTCGCGGCTCGGATAGCCGAGCTCCTCCGCGGCCTGGGCGACCGCGGTCGCGCCGGCGGCCCGCCGCCACTTTGGGCCCTTCACGCCTAGCGCGTCGAGCATCGCGTAGGTCTCGGCCTTGTCGTTGGAGCGCCGGACGGATTCGGGCGACGAGACGAGCACGGCGGCTTCGAAGCGGTCCTTCGCCGCGGCCAGTCCCGCCAGGTCGAACGAGGACTGAGGGAGGACGGCATCGACCTGCTCCCCGCGCGCCACCTCCAGCACCGCGTCGGCGAAGCCCGGGTCCGAACCGGGCGGGACGAGGTGAAACGCGTCGCAGAGGTGGCGCCCGATGGCCCGCTCGGACATGTCCGTGCCGACGAGGCGAACGCGCCGCTCGCCGTTCTCGCGGAGCGCGCGCAGCAGCGCCGCCGTCCCGGGCGCGCCCGACGCGGATACGAGGATCGTGAGGTCCTTCACGACCGGCGGAGTCTACGGACGCCCTCGCGGGCCCTTCGCGAGATCGTGGCCGGGTGGAGCTCGGCGCAGAGAATCGCGCCTGCGTGCGTCTCGCGGAAGCGGGCAGCCGGGGCGTCGTCCACCGAGTTCCAGCCGTCGTCCTCGAGGGCGTACACCTCGTGCTCGAAGACCAGGAAGCCCGACCGTTCGAAGAGGTCGAGCCACTCCTGCCGCGGCAGCTGAACGAGCCAGTCGAGCTCCTCGCGCTCGCCGGTCGGCACCGAGACGAGGAGGCGATCGGCGACGCGGCGTAGCTCGCGGAGGGCGGTCTCAGGCGCGGCGGCGTCCCGCTCGACGCCGAGGCCGTAGGTCGTGTTGTCGCGGCCGATGTGCTCGAGCGTCGAGATGCAGACGGCGACGCCGAACTCCCGCTTGCGGAACGGGAGGCGGCGCACGTCGGCGACGACGCTCTCCAGGCCGGGGACGCTGGCCTCGGCGAGGTCGACCCCCACCAGCCGGGCGGCGCCGAGCCCGGTCAGCGCCGCGAGGTAGGCAGGCTCCGCGAACGCGTAGCCGATATCGAGCAGCGGCTCGCCGCGGTAGCGGGAGAGGCACCAGGCGATCTCGATCGGGCGCTCGTCGCCCGGCGGGGCGCGAAGCTCGCGCGGGCGTTCGTCGGCGCTACGGGCCCAGGCGGAGAAGGCGACGGCGTCGTCGAGCACTCGGACGCGGTCGAACTCGTCGGCCCCGGCGAGCTCGGCGAGCAGCGTCGCCCGCGAGAGCGTGCCCGCGCGGAGCTTCTCCAGGTCGCGTGCGAGCGCGGCCGGCTCGGGATCGCGGCGCAGCAGGAGCCGGTAGGCGCGGACGACGAACTCCTCGTCGGGCACCGCGGCGATCTCGAGGTGCGCCGCGAGGCGCGGGTCCACTAAGTGCCGGCGCCGACCGGGAAGAGCACCCTGATCCGGTCCCAGCGCGCGATCTGGCAGCCGTCGTTGCGAGCGAACCTTGCGTCGATCTTCCAGCCGCGGAAGACGCCCGTGATCCGAGCTTCCTCCGGGCCGCCGTAGATCTGGGTGCAGGCCTGATCGCGCGGGGTGGGCCTGAACGGGTTCTGCACCGCGGCGATCCGCGCGCAGGCCTTGACGCGGCTCGGATGGGTGCCCCCGACCGGCGCGCAGCGGAGCGACCACTGCCTGGCGCCGCCGGCGGCCCGTCCTTCCGGCCAGACCGTGATGGTCAGGCGGGTCGCGGCGGCCTCCCCGGCGGCCGACCCTCCGCCGCAGGCCGCGGCGACGGCGGCGAGCAGGACGGCTGTGAGGAAGATCAGACGCACGCCTGCAGGATAGCCCGGTTACATACGCTTGCTCGCGAATGGCGCAAACTGCTCCGCTCGCCGACGCTGCCCGCACGCCTGCCGTCTCCGTCGTCGTCACCGTCCTCAACGAGGAGCCGAGTCTCCAGGAGCTCTACGAGCGCACCTGCGCCGCGCTCGAGACCGCCGGCCTCGGATTCGAGCTGATCTTCGTCGACGACGGCTCGACCGACGGAAGCTTCGCGGTGCTGGAGCTGCTGCACGAGGCCGACACGCGCGTCCGGGTCGTTCGGTTCAAGCGCTCGTTCGGCCAGCACCCGGCGATGCACGCCGGGCTGGCGCGCGCCCGCGGAGGCATCGTCGTGACGATGGACGGCGATCTCCAGAACGCGCCGGAGGACATCCCGCTCCTGATCGAGGCCGTGCAGGCGGGCGCCGACGTCGCCAGCGGGCGGCGGGCGGCCCGGCACGACTCATGGGGGAGGACGCTGCCGTCACGCCTCATCAACGGGATGCTCCGGCGGTTCACCGCCGTCGACATCAGCGACTTCGGCTGCGCTTTCAATGCCTACCGTCGAAGTGTCGTGGAGCCCATGCTCGGCTCGATCGGCAAGCAGAAGTTCACGAAGGCGCTCGTGCTGTCGAGCGGGGCGAGCGTCGTCGAGGTCGACGTCACGCACGCCGCGCGCGCGGGCCGCTCGCGGTACGGGCCGCTGCGGCTGACGCGGCTCGCGCTGCACGTGCTCGCCGGCTTCTGGCCGCAGCCGATCCAGTGGGCCGGCGTGCTGATCGGCTCGCTCTGCTCGCTGGCGGCCGCGACGGTCGCCGTCTGGGGGATCGTCTACTGGGTCGTGCGCGGCGACTTCCCCGGCTCGCTGTTCCTCGGCGGACTCGTGCTGCTCGTGCTCGGGATCCAGGGGTTCATCCTGGCGCTGGTGGGCGAGTACCTCGGCCGGATCCAGCGCGAGGTCGAGGGGAGACCGCTCTACGCGATCGAGCGGGAGCTCGGCTAGGGCGTCTCCCACCTCCTCCCCCCACCCGTCGCTGCGCTCCCGCGGGGAAACCCTGTT